>JAIPJR010000027.1 GCA_021734045.1 Fidelibacterota bacterium | reverse complement strand
CTAACGATATCAAGTCCAAGATTGCTGATGTGAAAAATATGGGCAAAGCCAAGGAAGCCGGAACCATCGCCGCAGCCGCATTCCTGCAGGAATTCGTGAAAGAAGGAACCAAATGGTGCCACGTGGATATTGCCGGTACGGGCTGGGTCTCGGGCTGGCGGTCATACATTCCGGACGGTCCCAGCGGTGCCGGTGTGCGGCTGGTTACGGAATTAATCAAGCGCTGGGCCAACTGATATAACCGAATAACCAGGACGGAGGGACGATGAATCCCATTACGCTCGCGGTTGACGCCATGGGCGGTGATTTTGCACCGCAAGTTGTGGTAGAAGGTGTTTGTGCTGCCGTGAACGAGTCGGATGTAAGAATCCTCCTGGTTGGCCAGCCGGAAGCCATTCTCCCCCACCTGAAGAAAGAGTCCTACCCCGACGACCGGATCGAAATCGTCCCGGCAGCCCAGGCAATCCCCATGGACGCATCGCCGAAGAAGGCATTGGATGAATTCCCGGATGCCTCTATGGTGAAAGCCGCTCGCCTGGTGCAGTCGGGGGCAGCAGAGGCACTCATCTCCGCTGGCAATACGGGTGCGTTGGTGCTGTCGGCTGCTCGCAATATTCCTCGGATTCAGAATGTTCATCGCACCGCCCTGGCTGCCGTGTACCCCACGCTGAATGAGCTGAAACGCCACGACATTTTCGCGCTTATGCTGGACGTGGGCGCCAATGTGATGGTAGAGCCGGAAAACCTGGTCCACTTCGCCCTGATGGGTTCCAGCTATGCAAGTGAAGTGAAGGGCATTCCCGATCCGGCCATCGCTCTATTGAATATGGGGACCGAACCCAATAAGGGCGGTCCGCGCTATAGTGAGACCTACCAGATTCTCTCCAATCTGCCCAATATCAACTTTATCGGGAATATCGAAGGACATGATCTCTTGCGGGGCGTGGCGGATGTGGTTGTGACCGAAGGGTTGGTTGGCAACGTGGCCATCAAAACGCTGGAAGGTTCGGCAGAAACGGTCATGGGGCTGGGCAAGATGGCCTTCAAACAGAAATTCATCTGGAAAATCGGTCTCATCATGCTGTCCAGCGGGATTCGTGGTTTGAAGAAATTGACTGATTACCAGGAGTATGGGGGCGCGCCCATTCTGGGGTTGAATAAGCTGGTTTTAAAGTGTCACGGGAAATCCACCTCTCACGCCATTTTGAATGCTGTTAAACTGGCGGCAAAATCGATTCGCGACGACTTGACCGGCTCCATGCAACGCTCTATCCGCACTTTCGAGGAGACAATTACACGGCCCGGAGACTTCTTTATCACGGGCTATGACACCTAAAAAAGCAATTGATAATAATTTGATTGGGGCGTAACATTGCCCGCCGGTGACAAGACCGGAATGAAACCAAAAAATTGCATACGATGGACATTCAGGGTATGAGGGCACGAACGGTGAAGACCAGGTGGTTAATAGCAGGATTGATGCTCTTACTGCCTTTGACTACATGGGCGCAGGCTGATGTAGAGGTGTCGTCAGATTACGAAGTTATCGGCATTGCCCAGGAGCTTTTCCGGCAACAGGGTTTTGATGTTCCCCGTGGATCCCTTGACATTCAGAATGTTACGGGTTGGGGGCGGGTACTTTACATTAAAATGCGAAGCCGCCGGACGACTCAGATGGATGATATTCTCATGTCTTTTGTGGTGGGTGGCGGTGTGTATCCGTACTCGAAAAATCTGGACTATATTGTTGTCATTTCAGAGGTGAACTTCAAAGATTCTGAACAATTGGTGCTGGCGGCTCCAGCAGGATGTTGTGAGAGTCTCTTTTATAATCAGGTAGATGTGGATTATTTTTCAGATAACTGTCTGATAACCGATTAAACTAACATTCATGAGCAAAGTCTGCGAAAGACGAAACAGAGGAGATACACTATGATCAAGAAAATGACGGCTTATGTGGCGACCTTTTTATTCATGACTTCAGCCGTGTTTGCCCAGGGTGGCATGTTCACCAAATCCATTTGGGTGCGTTATGGCGAAGGAATCGGTTGGGCTATTGCCGCCTCCATCGGTTTCTCAATCGGTGTGGCCATCGCCATCAAAGTATTTGACTGGTTTTCCAGTGACATTGATGAATGGGAAGAGATTAAAAAGGGCAACTGGAGCGTGGCGCTGGTGTTTATTGCTTTGATTGTCATGATCGGGATTCTGGTCCACAAAGTAATCTAACCCCATTATCTGACATCTGATGAATGATGACCGCCGGTGAATCACCGGCGGTTTTTTTTCGTGAAATATTGCATGTGATCGCGATGAAAGTTGGCAAGGTCTTGGCAACGATCAAGGTATAATCACAATCCTCACGGGGGAGGTTAACAACCCATGGAACCCAGTATTCTTCATCTTCTTCAGAACAGCATCCAGCGCTATCCGGACCGGCCGGCACTCATGTACAAAAAATCGTCCGGCGATTATACGACCATTACCTATCAGCAACTGGATCAACGCATTCACGCCCTGGCGGCCGGATTACGCGGCTGGGGAATCAAATCGGGCGACCGGATTGCCATTCTGTCGAACAACTGCCCGGAGTGGGCGATCACCGATTTCTCGGCTATGACGATTTCCGGCATAGTCGTTCCCATTTACCAGACATTGTTGCCCCGCCAGATTGCCTACATCCTCAATGACGCCCGAGTGCGGGCGATTTTTGTGGAGAATCAGGAGCAGCTTGACAAAATTCTGGAAATTCAGTCCGACTGTCCTTCTCTGGAAAAAATCGCCGTGTTCGATGCCACCGACTCCACAGGAGATTTTCACGCTTTCTCTGAATTGACGGCATTGGGTAAAAAGGAAATTGACCGGCAGGGCGACCGGTTTCTGGAATGGCTGGACCAGATTGATCCCCAGGCTGTCTCAAGCTTGGTTTATACATCCGGTACTACCGGAGAACCCAAAGGGGTTATGCTCAATCAGCACGGATTTGTCTTTGATGTCATCAATGCCGAATCAGTGTTCCCATTGTACCACACAGATGTATTTCTTTCGTTTTTGCCGCTAAGTCATCTGTTCGAGCGACTGGCCGGTCACTGGTGTCCACTCTACCGGGGAGGTGCCATTGCCTATGCGGAAAGTATTGAAACGGTCATTGACGATTTGCAGATGGTGCGGCCGACCGTGATGGTGAGCGTTCCGCGACTTTACGAAAAAATATCCAGCAAGGTACTGTCGCAGATCGAAAGTGGATCGGCTATCAAGAAAAAGTTGTTTTATTGGGCCCAACGGGTGGGACGCAAATACCATGTTCAAAAACACGGGCGCTGGATTACTCTCCAGTACACGCTGGCTGATAAGCTGGTTTTCAGCAAGATTAAGGCAAAGCTGGGTGGTCGTTTTCGATTCCCGGTCGCCGGTGGTGCGCCATTGGCAGTGGAGACATTGAAGTTTTTTGAAGCCATGGGACTTTCAATCATTGAAGGGTATGGCATGACCGAAACCCACCTTATTATCGCGCTTACGCCACCGGGAAATACACGTTACGGCTCTTGTGGACCACCGATTCCGGGCATTGAAGTGAAAATTTCCGATGACGGTGAAATCCTGGTGCGCGGAGACATTCTCATGATGGGATATTATGGAAAGCCCGACCTCACCCGCGAAAGCATTGATGACGAAGGTTGGCTCCACACCGGTGATATTGGCTACATGGATGACGACCAATACATCTACATCACCGACCGGAAGAAAAACATCCTGGTTACGGCCGGCGGGAAAAATGTGGCACCGGCACCCATCGAGAACGCCCTTAAGCGGAGTCAGTACATCGATGATGTGTGCCTGATTGGTGATAAACGCAAATTCATCAGTGCGATACTGATTCCAAATTTTGATGCCCTGACCAATTGGGCGAGTGAGCAGCAATTGGACTGGGCTAATCAGGATGAACTGGTGCAACTTCCCGAGATTCATTCCTTGATGGAGGCGGAAATAAACCTGCAGCAAAAGGATTTCGCCCGGTTTGAGAAGGTGAAAAAATTTATCGTCCTTCCCCAGCCATTATCCATCGAACAGGACGAATTAACGCCCAGTCTGAAAATTCGTCGTAAGGTGGTGTCGGAACACTTCAAAGACGAAATTGAGACATTATACCTGGCGTAACCCGAATCCTTTCTGTCGATTCTAAAATATCAGCAGTCGATTATCTGTTCGATTTCCATCGGCTTGTGGTGTATTTTTCCCGTAATCTTTGAGGACAAATGACGGGATGAATGCAAACATCCGTTTAGGGCGTAGTGGCGGTAATAACAGTGCCTGGAAAACGATTACGTTTTGCTGCATTCTGCATTCTTTATGCGCCTTTTATCACAGCCACAAACCGATGAGGAAATTTTAACCTGGTGAATTGAGATTGGAATCCGATTATGGTTGATTGGTTTAGTACAAATTACACCGGTACACCGTTTCAGTTTTTCACAACACCACATTTTACCGCATTAATCAGCCTGGCGTTGGTTTACAGTTGGCTGTTCTATTTTCGCAATGGATTCAGGCGTGACCCGGACATTGACCTGCGGATTCGTTACGGACTGGCGGCCGTACTCATCGCGCAGGAACTAAGCCTCAATCTCTGGCGACTGATGAACCACACCTGGTCGCCAGCCAATTCGCTTCCGCTCCATCTGTGCGGAGTAAGTGTTGTCCTGTCCGCAATTATGCTGGTGAACAAAAATTACCTGTTGTACGAAATCAACTACTTCTGGGGACTGGGTGGCGCTGTACAGGCATTACTCACGCCCGATATTGGCATTTATGGATTCCCCCATTTTAGGTATTTCCAGTTTTTCGTCAGCCACGGCAGTATCATTCTGGCCGTGCTTTACATGACCTGGGTGCATGGATACCGTCCCCGGTTAAAATCGGTGTGGAAGATATTTGGAATTACGAATCTGTATCTGGTCGTTATCGCCGGGTTCAATTGGGTGGTGGGCGGAAATTATTTGTTCATTTGTGAAAAACCGGTTGGCGGATCACTGTTGGATTTTCTGGGTCCCTGGCCCTGGTATATTGTGAGTCTGGAATTTGTTGGCATTATCTCATTTCTCATTTACTACCTGCCTTGGTTGATTCGGGATCGCCTAACTGCTCCGGAAATTACCGCAGATGACCCCAAACTTCCTGAGACAGAAACATAAATGTGTTCGGACCGCGGATTACTAATTCTGTGTAATCTGTTGTTTCCAGTTTCTCTCTGCATCCTCGTCTGTGATTGTCTGTGTTTATCTGTGGCAGACAGTTCTAACCATGCTTGAACGATCGAATCCCCGTGAACACCATGGCAATTCCATGCTCATTGCACGCCGCGATGACCTCCTCATCACGAATAGAACCACCCGGCTGAATGATGGCCTTCACGCCGCTACCAGCCAGTTTGTCAATGCTGTCCCGGAACGGGAAAAACGCATCTGAAGCCAGGACAGCGCCCTGCAGACGATCACCGGCTTTACGAACCGCAATATCGGTAGCGTCCACCCGGCTTACCTGACCGGCCCCAATGCCAACCGTGGTATTATCCTTCGCCAGGAGAATAGCATTGGACTTCACATGTTTGGTCACCTGCCAGGCGAACAACAATTCCTGTAATGTTGTTTCGTCGGGTTTTTCGTTGGTAACAACCTTCAAATCACCCGCCTTGAGGGTGTGAACATCCTTGTCCTGAATCAGGAGGCCACCACTCACAAACTTAAATTCCTGCCCCGCAGCGCGAGGGGTAATCTCTCCCAACTCCAGAACCCTCAGATTTTTCTTCTTTGCCAGAATGTCCAGCGCTTCCGGTTCATAGGCCGGTGCCAAAACAATTTCGACAAATACCTTGCGAATCTCCTCAGCCACCGCGGCTGAACAGGTTCGATTCAGGGCGATAATACCGCCAAAAGCGGATAATGAATCGGCATTGAATGCCCGCTGATACACATCCACGATATCGGTTCCCACCGCCACGCCACAGGGATTGGCATGTTTCACCACCACACAGGCTGGCGCATCAAATTCCTGCAAACAAGCCAGCGCCGCATCCGCATCGGCGATATTGTTATACGACAGTTTTTTTCCCTGATGAATTTTCGCGATGAGAATATTGGGTCCGTCACCTTGAATGGGCGATTCATACACAGCCGCCTGCTGGTGGGGATTTTCACCGTACCGCAAATCCATGGATTTTTTGTAGGTAAAACTGCGCTCTACCGGAAAGGTCTCCGGATTGAAGTAATTGGCAATCACGGTGTCATAAGCTGCCGTGTGGGCATACGCTTTGGCAGACAGGTGCTGCCGCATGTCATAGGAAATTCCTGCCCCCTGCTCCAAAATTTGGATGACATCGGGATAATCGTTCGGATCCACCACCACGCTCACCCAGCCCACATTTTTTGCAGCGCTGCGGATCATGGAGGGGCCACCAATATCAATATTTTCCAGCGCTTCATCCAGAGTCACATCCGGATGCTGAATGGTGGCGGCAAAGGGATACAGATTGCACACCACCAGATCAATCCAACCAATCCCCTGTTCCTTGGCCGTGTCGGCATGCACATCCCGCAACCCCAAAATCCCGCCATGAACTTTGGGATGGAGTGTCTTGACGCGGCCATCCATGATTTCGGGAAATCCGGTGATATCACTGATACTGGTGACGGTGATTCCCGCTTCGGTCAATACCTTGGCGGTTCCGCCGGTAGATATGATCTCCACATTCTGATTTGCCAGGGCGCGTGCTAAATCCACGATGCCGGATTTGTCCGAGACGGACACCAACGCGCGTTTCACGCGGATGGGTTCTGTATGCATAGTTCTCCTGCTCAATTTGGTTCTTTTATCGAAATAGATGGTCGAGTTGATGATTTTGATATTGCTGAATAGCCTGGATGAAAGCCTCTCCTTCCAATGCCTGGACTTTTGCTTTCAACGATTCCGCTGTCTCTCCCGGTTCAATGCTGCACCGTTTTTGAATCACGATGGGTCCTGCATCCACTTCAGGCGTTACAAAATGAATCGTACAGCCGGTCTCACGGACACCCGCATCCAATACCGCCTGATGCACATCCAAATTCATTCCACCGGCAAATGCGGGTAAAAGTGAAGGATGGACATTAAGAATGCGGTTTTGCCAGCGCTCACAAAACGCCGGTGACAAAATTCGCATAAAGCCGACCAGCAGAATCAGCTCCACACGGCGGTTTTCCAGTACAGCAGTGACTTCCCGATCAAATGCTTCTCTTGTTTTGTTCTTCGCACCGATGAATTGGGTGGCGATTCCGTGTCGGCGCGCGCGTTCCAGAATGTATGCCTGACTTTTATTGCTTATGACAATTTCAACGGTAGCCTCCAGCACACCCGCATCAATGGCACTAACTATGGCCTCTAAATCCGTACCTTTTGTGGATCCCAGTATGCCCAGCCTGATGGGTGTGACGGTAGCCATGGCTATCCGCGAATTTCTCGCATGTGGTCGATTCGCTTTTGCACCAATTCCCGAGTACCAATATCTCGCCGGTGGAACAGGGGTCCCTCAATATCCGAAACCAGTTCCTCCGCCTGTTTCTCCGCTGAAGAAAGGTCCGGCGCAATGCCCACCACCGCTATCGTCCGCGAGCCGGCTTCCCTGAGAATATCGCCCTTCGCTTCCACGGAGGCGAAATACACTTGCTCAGGCTGCTTGACAGCGGAGACATCAACCGGCTCACCTTTTACCGGCTTCTCCGGATAGCCCTGCGGGACAGCATATTTACACACCGTGGCCAGCGGTGCAAATGTCACTTCCAAATCCATGAGATTTTGCTGAACAATCGCCTGACAAACGGCCAGAAAATCGGTTTCCAGCAGGGCCAGTACATTCATCGCTTCCGGGTCGCCGAAGCGGGCGTTGTACTCAATTAACTTCACCCCTTCCCGGGTAGCCATGAAGCCACCGTATAAAATCCCCTGATACGGTTGCCCGAACTCGGCCGCCAATGCTGCGGCACTCTGCTCATTGATTTGCTGGGCCTTTTGAATATCAGATTCCGTCAGAAATGGCAGGCATCCACCGGCATCGGTGTAACTCCCCATCCCGCCGGTATTGGGTCCCGTATCGCCTTCGTAGGCACGTTTATGATCCTGAACCGGTGGCATGTGGCGCAAGGTCTTACCATCGCAAAAACTCATAAGGGAGAATTCTTCACCAACCAGTTTCTCCTCAATTACACACTGCCCGGCTTCGTCCAACAACGCTACTGCGTACGCCAAAGCCTCCTCATGGGAATGGAGGTGTTCTCCGGCGACCCTAACGCCTTTCCCACCCGTCAGACCGTCAGCTTTCACGACATAATGGTTCCCTAACTCAGTCAGATAATCAGCCACACCGTCCATGGTTTGGAATACTCTATATCCGGGACATGCCGGGATAGCGTACTTGGTAAGCATTTCCCGGGCAAAAGCTTTACTTGTCTCGATTTGCGCTAATTGTTGCCGGGGTCCCACAGTGGGAATACCTGCCTGCCAGAGCGCGTCTGCCACACCGGCTTCCAGCGGCGCTTCCGGACCAATGATGGCCAACGTAACCTTGTGCTTGCCAGCGAAGGCCAGAACTGCTTCCGCATCGGTAATATTGCCAACTTCAAACACACCGCACAACTGCATTAAACCCGGATTTAAATTCGTTCCCAAGCCAACCAGTTCAGGTACCTGGAGCGACCGCTGCAATGCCCGGGCAATGGCATGTTCCCGGGCACCTGACCCTATGATGAGGACTTTTTCGACCATTGCCATAAATCATCTCCGCTGCGATGTTTTTCCCGCATGATTTCCATTTCACGCATTTTGTCATCGTCCACATCGCCGGTAATATAGTTACCATCCAGACAAGCCATACACGGCCGGTCAATATGATGGTCCCCTTTCCGCGTTACCGCTTCTTCCAGATCAGACAGCTCCTGATACATTAGAATGTCAACGCCCATGTATTTTTCAATATCGGAGATCTCCTGCTGCGCAGCGATGAGTTCCGATTTGGTGGGCATATCGACACCGTAAAAGCAGGGAAATTTCACCGGCGGACAGGCGGACACGAAATAGACCTCTTTCGCGCCGAATTCACGCACCATTTTCACGATTTCCCGGCTAGTGGTACCCCGCACAATACTATCGTCCACGATCATCACCTTCTTGTCCCGAATCTCGATCTCCTGGGGAACCAGCTTATACCGCACCGATTTTTTCCGTTGCTGCTGGCCAGGCATGATGAAGGTTCGACCAATAAAAGGATTTTTATATAACCCTTCCGAATAGCGGACACCCAGTTTGTGTGCCATGGATAATGCCGCTGTATTGGCGGTAGAGGGCGCCGGAATAACAATATCGGGAATGACATCCGGATGTTTTTGGAGCCACGCCTCCGCCAGGTTCTGGCCCATTCGCAAGCGGGAGCGGTACACGCTCACATCGTTCATCATGGTGTCGGGGCGGGAAAAATAGACGTATTCAAAGATGCAGGGTGAGAATTCGGCTTTCCGCAGGCGACGGCTGTAGTAGCGACCTGCTTCACTGATGAAAATGACCTCTCCCGGCAGGACATTCCCCGCCAGCGTGTATCCCAGGGCATAAAACATGGTGGTTTCCGAGGAAAAAATGTAATCCTGCGATCCATCGGGGTTTTTACGAACCCCTTTGGCTAATGGTCGGATGCCGTGGGGGTCTCGAAATACCACCAATCCTTTACCAACAATGGTAGAAACCGCTGAATAAGCACCGCTGGCATGGTCCATCACATTTTCCACCGCCTGACATACACTCTCGAAAAAATCACCGTTGGAATCGGTGGGATTCGTGCGTCCCAATGCCTCAGAAAAAAGGTGTAAAATAACCTCTGTGTCGGATCGCGTGTTCAGATAGCGTTTCTGCTTATCTGTAATTTCTTCCGCTAATTCACTGTAGTTCACAAGGTTGCCGTTATGGGCAAGAGCAATTCCATAAGGCACTTCAGTCCAGAAAGGCTGGATCTCCTCGTGGCTGAAACCACCGTGGGTGGGATAACGGGTGTGGCCAATCCCTGTATTTCCCAGGAGGCGTGGCATATTTTCTTCAGTGAAAATGTCCCGGACAAAACCGGTTCCTTTGGCGGCATGCATGCGCTGCTCATAAGTCATAATCCCAGCCGCGTCCTGTCCCCGGTGCTGAAGATGAATCAGGCTGTCGTATATTTCTGCAGCTACCGGCCGGTTCGCTTTAATCCCCACGATCCCACACATCAGGCGATTTCTCCCCGGGCGATTTTCCCTGCTAACCCGGTATAGTCTGCCGGCGTCAACGCCGATAACTTGGCCTTTTCCTCATCGGGCATTTCCAATGATGACACAAATGCCCGAATCGCGTCCGCATCAATCGTCTGTCCCCGCGTCAACGCTTTCAGGGCTTCATAAGGATTGGGATGCCCATTTTTTCGCAACACGGTTTGAATCGCTTCCGCCAGCACTTCCCAGTGCCTGTCCAGTTCTGCAGCAATTTGGGCGTGGTTCACAGCGACCCGGTCCAGTCCCTTCAGGATGTTTCCCAAAGCCAAAAAACTATGCGCCAAAGGCATCCCCTGATTCCGCAAAGTTGTACTGTCGGTAAGGTCTCGCTGCCAGCGTGAAACGGGCAATTTCTCCGCCAGAAAATGGAAGTAACTATTGGCCAGCTTCAGGTTGCCTTCAGCATTCTCAAACTGAATGGGATTGACCTTGTGGGGCATGGTGCTGGAGCCAACCTCCCCTTTTTTCGCCTTTTGCCGGAATACTTCCCGGCTGATATAGAGCCACATATCCTGACAGAGGTCAATGAGAATGGAATTGACCCGGGTTAGAAGGTGATAACTTTCCGCCAGGCTGTCATGACTTTCGATCTGGGTAACGGTGAGATTGGGGGTAAGTCCTAACTGCGTGATAAACCCGCGAGCAAACTCCGGCCAGTCCACCTCCGGACAGGCGATCTGGTGCGCACCCCATGTTCCGGATGCGCCAGCCAGTTTTCCCAACAGACGGTGTGCTTCCAAAGCATCCCGCTGGCGCTGGAGCCGGGCGATAAAAACGGCCATCTCCTTCCCCAGTGTGGTGGGTGTTGCCGGCTGACCATGGGTCAAGGCCAGCAGCGCCGTATCCGCTTGATTTTCCGCCAAAATCCGCAACGCTCCAATCACTTTACCCAGCTCCGGCAGGTACACTCGCTGCACCGCCTCCTGCCACATGAGGCTATAGGCCAGGTTATTCACATCCTCGGAGGTGAGGGCAAAGTGAACCCACTCGGTGTTTACCGTCGGCAGGTGTTGAGAGATGAGATTTTTCAGGAAATACTCCACCGCTTTCACATCATGATTGGTGGTGGCTTCCAGCGATTTAATTGCGCTCGCATCAGCTTCACTGAAATTCTCGTAGCATCCCCGCAATGCAGCCTGGATTTCTGTAGAGAATGCCGGTAACTCCTTGAGTTCTGTCTCCAGACTTAATGCGATAAGATATTCCACCTCCACCCGCAGCCGGTATCGCATGAGTGCTGCTTCGGAGAAATAATCCGCCAGCGGCAACACATCACTGCGATAGCGGCCATCAAGGGGTGAGATGGCATTGAATGGATTCAATGCAGTCATCAGGCACTCAAATCCAGAATACGTTTCACCGCCAGGGCGGCATTACCAGGATCAATCACGGTCAAAACAGGTGCTTTGCTGGGCATTTGCAGCGTAGAATGAATATTCACCAGCATATCCACCTTATCTGCGAAGGGTGGACAGGCGATGGTGGGGAATTCACTATTAGCAGCCACAAAGCCACTCAATGCATTGGAGCGACCGGCAATTGTCACATACACGAGCGCTTTTTCAGTAGCATTCGTCTGGAGAATTTCCAGCACTTTCAGCGGCTGCTTGTGAGCGGAAGCGGCGTACTGCTCCCAGCTAATGCCATATTCGTCTAGTTTATCCGTAATCTTTTTCGCATGGGCTTCGTCAGCGGTTGAGCCCATGATTATAACTGCTTTTTTCATGATAATACACCTGCCAGATTGGTTTGAATTCGCTCTTGAATCGGTACATCAATATTCGGGAATTGAAAGGTTTCTCCCGTGATCATTTCATACAACTGTATATAGCGGCGGGATAATTCCACCACCATCTCCGCAGGTGCCGACGGCAGAACCTCGTCATGGTACGGATCACAATGTTCCTTGAACCATAGGCGTAGAAATTCCTTGTCAATATTTTCCGGCTCCTGACCGTTGGCAATACGCTCTTCATAGCTATCCGCAATCCAGTACCGGCTGGAATCGGGGGTGTGAATTTCATCAATGAGCAGAATATTGCCTTCCGCATCCTTTCCCATCTCATACTTGGTATCCACGAGAATTAATCCATGTTTTTTTGCAACCTCCTGACCAAAGGCGAACAACTCCTGAGCTTTTGCGCTGGCGTATGCCCAGTCCTCCGCGGACATGAGTCCTTCGGCAATAATTTCATCCGGGGAAATCGGCCGGTCATGAACCGCGTCTTTGGTGGTGGGTGTGATAAGATTTTCCGCCAGTTTCTGATTCTTCACGAGACCTTCCGGCAGGGCATTCCCGCAATAATTACGCGAACCGCTATTGTACACTGTCCATAAAGAGGTGCTGGTGGAACCAGTGATGTAGCCACGCATGACAAACTCCACGGGAAAAACCTCACACCGGGTCCCTACCGTCACATTGGGGTCGGGAATGCTTTGAACATGATTGGGAATGATGTGTTTGGTGCGTTCAAACCACCAGGCGCTGGTCTGGTTCAACACCTGTCCTTTGAAAGGAATCGCTGCCAGTATGCGATCGAAAGCGCTCTGGCGGTCAGTGGTGACAAACACCATCTTGTCATCCAACCGGTAGCTGTCCCGAACCTTTCCCTTTATCTTCTCCCCAATGCCCAGATCTGTGGCTTCCAGGCAATTGTGGATGTGTTTTTGGATAATCGTTTTATAATCGGTCATTTAGTCTCCGTTTTTTTACTTCAAAACGGTGTCGTGAGAAACCCACGCCAGCCCGTTTTTCCTTTTTTTACACTTCTCCCGGCCCTTCATTGCCATACCAATAGGCATCGTGGGCAAAAGGGTTGAAAAAAATATGGGTTTTCAAAATGTCGTTGAGCGTTCCCGCGTGATTTTCACCGTTCAATTCCAGCGTCCAGAGAATGCCACGTCTGACCCGGTTCAGTGAAGTAATGCCAAACCAATCCCGCAGTGCTTTCAACTTGTGGCTTCCCACGCCGCCTTCCCGGTGACGTACCAAAATCCGGTACACGCCGGTTGTCTGGTTAGATTCTTCTTTAGCTAAAATTTCTTTGTTGGAATTGAATAACTCGCCTGAGTCCATCAGCAGGGTCTGTTCCGATTCGGTGGGGGGTGATTGGAAGCCCAGTTCCCAATGTGTCTGGCGGTGGACATTCACAGAGAAGCCCAAATTCCTCAGCGCCTGTTCCACAGAAACCGCTTCGTTATCCGTAATGATTAAATCCACCAATAATTCCTGCGCACCCGCGGACGGTGTGTACGGGGTGAGTTTTGATGCCGGTATGGTAAGTGAATATTTGGGAGAGAGTACCGGCTTTCCTTTATGCAAATAATGCCGCATACTGGAAAAAATCTTGTCGCCATTTTGCGTCCGCTCCGGATGGGGCATCATGGCCATTATATTTCCAGTCGGATTACAAACTGCGGCCAGGTTTTCCACCGAACCATTAGGATTCACGGGGAAATCCGGAACAGCCTGACCATGTTCATCCACATAGCTGAAGAGTAATTGGTCATTATCATGTAACTGCTTTAAAACATTTGATGGAATGACAAACCGGCCTTCAGCATGGGCGACGGGAATAAGCATTTGCTCATGCGCCGAAAAATCCCGGGTAAAAGCTGAGCGATCCGGCCCTGTTGTCATTTTCACCTCAACCCACCCGTTATAAAAACCGGTACCGATAACCTGGCCATTTTGCATACGGCGATTGGCATCAAGCGCCATGGCCAGCGGATAATTCTCTGCTCCCGGAACAAGACCTGTCTCCACCAGTACCTGCGCCCCATTACATATTCCCAGCACCGGTTTTCCCTTCTCACTTTCACGCTTCAACACCCGGATTACCGGGTCCAGCGAGGCGATAACACCCGCGCGGGAGCGGTCCTCATAGGAAAATCCACCCACGATGAAGAACCCGTCACATGCTGCGAGCTGTTTGTAGGATTGATTCCAGAGAAATGGAACCGGCTCCAGACCATTGCGCTTCAGTGCCAGAATCGATTCACGCTCACAATTACTGCCGGGAAATTGAATCACTGCAATTTTTTTCATGAATATCTGTCCTGAGTGAGGGGCGCAACAGTCTGCATGGTCGTTTGCTGCATCGGATGGAGATTTGGAAGTCGCCTAGGAGAATTCAACACCGGGGCTGCCCTCCTGGATCGACCCCAGGTCAAATGACCGGAGATCGCTGTTATCCGCGATAAAGGTTTGTAATGTTTGGGCAAATTCCGGGGTCACCACGAAAACCAACCCGATACCCATGTTGAAGGTGCGGTACATTTCGTGGTCGGGAATTTCACCAATTTGCTGCATTGTGTTAAAGATTTCCGGTACCTCCCAGGCGGATTTTCGAATCACTGCCTGGCAGTTTTCCGGCAATATCCGGGGAAGGTTTTCCGGCAGTCCGCCACCGGTGATATGAGCCATGCCCTTCACCGCAATCCCGGCATCCAGAACACCCATGACCAATCCGGTGTAATTAATGTGTGGTTTGAGGAGTGCTGCACCGACTGTTTCATTCAACCGTGGATGAAAATCAGCTGCTGCGTACCCGCCCACATCGAAGAAAAGTTTCCTTGCCAGCGAATAGCCGTTTGTATGAAGGCCACTTGAATTCACACCAATAATCTTGTCTCCGGGACAGATTCCTGCGCCATTCACAATTTTATCTTTATCCACCACACCGGTAACAACGCCCACCAAATCCAATTCACCCCGTCGGTAGGTATCGGGCATTTCGGCCGTCTCACCCCCTACCAGGGAGACGCCAATTCCCCGACAAGCCTTAGCCATTCCACCAACGATTTCTGCCACGATATCCGGATTTAACCGGTCATTGGCGATGTAATCCAGAAAAGTGAGTGGCCGGGCGCCGTGAACAATAATGTCATTCACACAAGCGCTCACCAAATCGTGTCCGATGGTGTCAAATTTTCCCAGCTTTCGGGCAACTATCATCTTGGTTCCCACGCCGTCAATACTCTGCACCAAAACAGGATTTTTATAACCGGTGAGTAGATCGGACAGGTCGAAAAAGGACCCAAAACTCCCGATTCCGGTGAGAACCGCAGGGGAAAAGGTCGCCTTGACTTCATCCTTGATGCGTGCCACCACTTCGTTACCTGCGTCGATATTCACACCGGCACTTTTATAGTTAAGGCTCATGTCAGCTTCTCCCGCAGACCATTCTGCCAGGCAGATCGTGCTGTTTCCACAGACAAATCAATCACGTGATCAATAACAATCGTCTCTTCCGCCGTCGTTTCGCCGATGGGCTCACTGGTGAAAGACCATTTTTGAAAAATGCCCTGTACATCCGTGAGGTTCTCCCGCGGTACTTCCAGTAAAAAACCACCGGTTTCACTGAACAATTTCTTATCCCTGCGCAGATTCCCGCGAATGTCAACCCGGCAGCCTATGCTCTGTTGAAACGTCATTTCACAGAGCGCTGCTGCCACACCGCCTTCGGAGATATCGTGACAACTTCGCGCCAATCCCGACTGGATTATCTCCGCCATAGCATGAACCTGTTTTTGTAGTTCCGCCATGTCGGGTTTGGGAATCTGACAGCCCAACTCACCGCGCAGGGCATAATAAATACTGCCGCCGCATTCATCCTGCCGCTCCCCCACCAGCATAATTACGCTGCCAGCCTGTTGAAATGAAGCTGGTACCGCCCGGCCAGCATCCGGCATACTACCCACACAGGCGATGATGGGACTTGGTGGAATGGCGGAATCCTTTGTTTCGTTGTAGAAGGAGACATTCCCGGCGATAATGGGTAAGGGCGCATTATCATACTTTGCCAAGGGAAAATTCTTACAGGCTTCTGCCACACCTCGCGTCCCCTCAACGAAGGCCCACATCTGTTCCGGTTTTTCTGGATTGCCATAACACAGGCAGTCGGTGATTGCTTCCGGTAACGCGCCGGTGGCGGCGATATTGCGTAGCGACTCGGCAACTGCGTTTACACCACCCCAGTAAGGATCAATCTTGCCGTAAGCAGGATTCTGATCGACGGTGAGGGCAATACCGGTGGCGCGGATTTCCTGTGGAAAGTCGTCCGAGTTAAAGGGCTGCATAATGCCCGCGTCAGCCTCACCCGCCTCTAAAACGGTCCGGCCTTGCACCGATTTATCGTAGGTTTCGAAAATCGCCTCCCGGGAAGCCACATTTTCATGCGCCAGGATTTTCAGAAGTACCGCATTGTAATCTTCTGGTTCTGGGATTTCAGGCTCAGTGAAGGTAAGCTTAGGCGCTCGTACCTCACGATGGTATAAAAACCCACGCGTCACCTCCGGCGCCGGAGCATTCACAATTTCCGTTTCGCCAACCCTGACAATGAATTGTCCATCATCCCGGATTGTCCCAATTTGACTGGCTCGCGCGCCCACACTGATATTGGGCAGATTAAATGTTTCGTTGTAATGATCCAGAATCACTGGCGTGAGGTCCGGTGGACAAACCCACATAAATCGTTCCTGGGTCTCCGCGCACAAAATCACTGAAGGGTGTAAGTCCGGCATACTGGTGTGGACTTTCGCCATGTCAATCTCAGCTCCATAACCAGCCGTTTCCGCCATTTCCACACTGGCAGTGGCAATTCCGCCGGCACCCAGGTCTTTAAAACCTACCCGCTGCAAATCACCACGTGATTTGAGCAGATCGAACAACCCGTAAGTGGCTTTTAGCAAATGGCGCTTCAAAAAGGCATTCGGTTCTTGCACTGCTCCCTTGTTTTGGGCTTTTTCAGCTTCATCCAATTCGAATGAAGCGAAACTGGCACCACCGAAACCGCTGTTGTCAGTCGGTTTCCCGACTAAAATCAGATCATAACCGGCCGCGTTCTCTGGCGCGTAAGAATGAATGATATCCTCTTCACGTACCACGCCCAGTGTCACCACCGTCACAAGACAATTGTCATTATAGCCGGCATCGTAATAAACATCGCCTGCCAGATTGGGAACACCGATGGGATTGCCATAGCCGGCGATGCCCCCCACCACACCTTCCTGTATCCACTTGGTTTTCGGCCGGCTCAGCTCGCCAAAGCGCAGACCATCGGCCACCGCGATGACCTCTGCACCCATACAAGCCACGTCTCGCACATTCCCGCCGATTCCGGTGGCAGCACCTTCATAAGGCACGATCTGGCTGGGATGGTTGTGGGATTCATGACTCATAACAATGCCGTAGCGCCGTCCCGATTTGTCCGTGGCCACCGCAACGATGCCCGCGTCCTCTTTGGCACCCAGAATCACATGGGGCCCTTCGGTGATAAATTGTTTCAAATAAGGACGACTGGATTTGTAGGAGCAGTGTTCCGACCCTTCGAAGGAGAAGAGAATCGCTTCCGCCAGTGAAGGTGCTCGCTTCAGAAAATGTTTTTGAATTTTCACCGCCTCTTCAGGTGTCAAGGCGATGTTGAACTCGCGCAATAGATTTTGAATACGACTGGTATTCTCACTGGAGAAATCCAGAATTTCGGATGTAAATGCCATCAATTCGCCTGCCGCAAGATGGTTTGATTCCGCCCCGGGCCCAGCGAGATAATCGAAATAGGACAGGCCACATTTTCCTCAATAAAGCTGATGTAATCGCGCAGCGCGGCAGGTAAAGCATCAAACCCGGTCTGGCAGAATTGCGCGGCTTGTTCTTCACTCATATCCGGCCAACCGGCCAGGGTTTCATAAATCGGCTTGGCTTTCCGCATTGCCGTTAGACTGGCGGGCATTTCCTCCACCCGTGCGCCGTCAATTTCATATGCCGTACAGACTTTTATATCCGGGCAGCCGGAGAGTGTATCCAGTTTGGTCAGCGCGATATGGGTCAACCCATTTACCCTCACCGCCTGGCGTAATTGCACCAAATCCAGATACCCGATACGCCGGGGCCGACCGGTGGTGGTGCCGTACTCGTCACCTTTATCTCTTAAAGTGGTGGCAAAATCACCTTCTATCTCCGTAACAAAGGGACTAATCCCCACCCGCGTCACATAGGCTTTGGTTACACCAATCACCTGTCGTGAGGCGTTGAATCCCACACCGGCACCAGCACCAATATGACCCGCCACTGTCGAAGCGCTGGTGGTGTGAGGATACAAGCCGTGATCCACATCCAGTGACATGCCCTGCGCGCCTTCGAAAAGCAACGCTTGCCCTGCTTTCCAGGCATGGTAGAGCGCCACTTCCGTATCACAGATATAGCGTGACAGTTTTGCACCGAACGCCAGATAATCTTTCAGAATAGCGTCTACCGTCATTTCAAACTCAGCATTGAAAACCTTGGTAATCAAATCACGGTTGAAGGTGTAACCTTTGGTGAGCTTTTCCCGGAACAGATCGGGTTCCAGCAAATCCCCCATGCGAATGCCCTGGCGGTACATTTTGTCGGCATAAACCGGGGCAATACCACGGCGGGTACTGCCTGCTGCCAGACTCCCCTGATGCGTGGAAAGCGCCTCATCCAGTGCTATATGGTAGGGCATAATCACATGAGCTCGCTCACTGATCATGAGTCTGGGTGTAATGCCACGCTTTTCGAGTGACTCAAGCTCCTGAATCAGTACCATCGGGTTTACCACCACCCCATTCCCGATCACTGATGTAGGTTTTGGGAAAACGATGCCGCTGGGTAACAGGTGAAATTTGAAAATTTCACCATCCAGATTAATCGTGTGCCCGGCGTTGTTACCGCCTTGGTAGCGGACCACATAATCCACATTCTCGGCAAAATAATTGGTGATTTTCCCCTTGCCTTCATCGCCCCATTGGGCGCCGACAATAACGGTTAAGGGAACGGGTTGGGATGGGTGCTGCATGGTAGATTTGGCCTGACTGGTTATGGGTTTTCGGGTTGTTCAGTAGCTGTTTTAATCAATTCCAGTGTCCGCAACATACCCACCCTAACCATGCTATTTCAAGCCCCCCGATGGCAGCTTCTTACAGGATACAGTTTGGGTATAGTTGGCGGGTTTTGAGTGGAGAAACGCGATAATTATCATTGATTTTTCGGTGTTCTCGCCGCAAAAGTAACCGAGGGGTCTATGCTCTGCAATGCATATTTATAAAACCACCCGTTTATTTTAAATTGCGCTTTAGCCGATCACTTTAGTTATTGATATTATTAATATTAGGTACGCTATCATTTTACACAGACACGAAACGACTCTCCCTGCATGACGGCATCTGGCCGAGCTGAAAAATGGCGATTGGCAGCGTAAAATTGCCTGCCCTCCTACCACAAGGCGTGTATATTTCCGCCACGCTATGGCAGGCCTATTATCCAGTACGATTCGCATCCCCGACCTTCATCAACTCCCTGAACTGTTTCCCCGACATTTGGCGGAACTGCGCGACAGATTGCATCGGGGTGATAAATCGGTCAAACCTACCATTATCAAGATAAAGTTCGAACCCAATAACGGGGAAACCATTGACCAACTCACCTGGCTTAACTGTCAGAAAAGTTTACCCAAAATCGCCTGGTACGCCCGTGAGGGCGATTATGCTGTGGCGGCGATTGGTAAAGCGCAGGCGCATCTTGCACCACAGGTTAACGCCTCCGGTGATTTAAAAGCGATACTGGATGGGCTTACTGACCGGGACGCTGCGTACCTTACCTGGTTTGGCGGGGTTGCTTTTGATCCCTATTTGGATGTGGAAATGGGATGGCGCTCTTTCGGTGCTTACCGGTTTGTAGCACCCCAATTTTATCTGGAAACCGAAGGCGACCGACAGCGCTTCGTGGTACAAACGATTGCACCGGAAAAAATCTCACCTGCTCTGGACGAATTGCTTGAAGCGTTTGCAGCCCTGCATTGGGATATGACACCGGCTGAATTACCACTAACTCAGGTTCTGGGACGGGACGAATTCCCCAAACATACGCACTGGCTGGAAATTCATGAACAAGCGATGCAGGACATCGGTAGCGGGACATTTGATAAAGTTGTTCTGGCCAAAAAAGAGGTTCTCAATTTGGCATCCAATCTGTCTACCGGTGCCATTTTCAATCAGCTTGTCCACCAAAATTCAAAATCCTACCGATTCTATTTTGAATTCGAGCCCAATTGTGTCTTTATGGGCGCATCTCCCGAACGATTATTCCTGCGGCAACAGCATTCACTGGAATCTGAAGCCCTGGCAGCCACGCGTCCCCGGGGTGCGTCTTCTCCTGAGAATGTGGCGATGGGTCAGGAACTGATGAGCAGCGGAAAAGATCGCCGTGAACATCAAATCGTGATGAATCAGCTCCAAACACGCTTCCAAAAATTGGCTGACACGATTCAGTCCGATGATTCTCCCGGTATCGTGGAAACACCCTTTGTGCAGCATTTGTACCAGCAAATACGGGGCACGCTCAAATCCGAAATCGGCCTGGGTGAGATTCTTACGACACTGCACCCCACACCGGCTTTGGGTGGATTTCCTCGTTCAAAAGCGCTGGAAGCGATACGCCATTACGAAGATTTTAGCCGGGGATGGTTTGGCGGGCCGGTGGGATGGATTCGTGGAAATGACGCGGAATTCGCTGTGGGTATTCGCTCCGCACTCATCACCGATGTCCGTCAGATATTTTTATATGCCGGCGTGGGCATTGTAACCGGTTCAGATGCTGAAATGGAATGGCAGGAGATGCGGCAGAAATTTCAAACAATCACGGCGAGTTTGGGTTTATGACCGATTCACGAAACCTAAATCACGCCAATACCAACAGCCTATGGTCTTCCATCATGATTGAAGCGTTGGTGCGTCACGGCATTACGCAATTTGTCATAAGTCCCGGCTCGCGATCAACGCCGCTGACGCTGGCAGCTGCGGAACATCCACAGACAAGAACCACGATTCATATAGACGAACGCGGCGCAGCTTGGTTTGCCATAGGGTACGCCCGAGCCACCGGAAAGCCGGCAGCACTCATCTGCACATCGGGAACCGCTGCCGCCAATTATCTTTCTGCAATCGTGGAGGCATCCCAGGACAATCTACCCCTTCTGGCGCTCACGGCCGATCGGCCTCCCTATCTTTGGAATACTGGAGCCAATCAAACGATTCTCCAATCCGGAATTTACTCCCATTACACGCGTTTTGAACGAACCCTGCCGATCCCCTCCAGGATGATTCCCCTGCAGTACCTTATTGATACACTGGAAGAGGCGGCCGGGAAATTGTTCAGCAGTACTACCTGCGGACCGGTTCACCTGAATTGCCCGTTTGAAAAACCCTTGGAGTCCACACCATCGGACACCGACTTCACCGCATGGCTTGCCCCTATCGGGAGTTGGCTGGACTCAGCACCAAAAACTTTTGCCAAAGCAGAAGGCACCGAATCGGTCACGACAGACGCACTCAACCACATCGTTGGGAAGGTGATACACGCCACCCATGGTTTGCTTGTCCTTGGCCGGGAAAATGACCGTGCCGAGACAGATGTGTATTTGAAATTAGGGGAACTACTCCAATGGCCGGTATATGTGGACATTCAGTCGCCGGTCCGAGGACTGCTGGATGCCGGCAAACTCTGTCGCATAACAGATGACATTTTCACCCATCCGGAAATCCTTCAGCGCTGGCAGCCCAATGTGGTACTGCATTTGGGGGGCACACTCACCTCTCCAACGGCACTGGATGCCATTCAAACGAGCCAGCCCCGGGATTATATTCACATTCACCCCTGGTCGCGTTCTTTGGATCCGACCGGGGCTGTCACGCAGCACATCCAGGCTGTACCGCGTCACTTTGCGCAAGCCTTGATACAACGGCTCTCCGGACGCGAACTCACACCGAGCTATTTTGAGAATAAATGGTGTGAAACAACAACCCGGGTGGTGGAAGCGCAGTTCAACCAAGTGGTGTCGTCCGATATTTTTGAAGCGGCAGCGGCCTATCATCTGAGCCAGTGGCTGCCTGCAGGCGCCTTGGTTTTTGTGGGAAATTCAATGCCCATCCGGGATTTTGATCGATATGGTTACTTTGGAAAAGGCGTGCAGGTTTTCGGAAATCGTGGCGCCAGTGGAATTGACGGGAATATTGCTACTCTGGCTGGACTCGCGGCCGGAAGCAGACAATCAGTCATTGGTGTCATCGGTGATCTGGCCGCATTGCATGATTTGAATTCGTTGCACCTGATGGCCCGGTGTGAATTTCCGGTGAGGCTGGTTATTATTAACAATCACGGTGGTGGGATATTTTCCCATCTGCCGATCGCCCAGCACGAAAATGTGTTTGAACCCTACTTCGGGACACCACATCGCTACGATTTTCAGCTGCCCGCTCGTCAATACGGGCTGGATTATCACCTTATCCGGGATCCCGGGGAATTGAATCATTTGGCTGATTTGATAAAGCTGAACCATTCCGCCATCATCGAGATTCAGACAAAACGGGAACTGCAGGTGGGGTTTCGGCACCAACTCTCCCGGCAGATTCGAGAAGCGTTGGACGAGGGGTTTTCCTCATGACATTAGCGTGCCAAACTTGGGGAGACCCTAATAAGCCAGCGATGTTATTTTTACACGGATTTATGGGCTGCGGCGCTGACTGGGAACCGATTGCCCGAGCGCTTAGCCGTGATTTCTACTGCTTGGCACCCGACTTACCGGGCCACGGCGAATCCGATTTAACAGGCATTACGACGGGGAATGCATTTGATGAAACTGCCGCAGCCATCGTAGATTTACTAACGGCCAGGGACATCACTGATGCGATTTTGTTGGGATATAGTATGGGTGGCCGGATTGGGTGGTACACCGCGTTGAAATACCCGGACTGGTTTACCACCCTGATTTTAGAATCGGCCTCACCCGGACTGAAAACAGCAGAAGAGCGTACAACCAGGCTGGAGACAGATCAGCAGCGGGCGGAGGCAATGAGGAGCGGGGATTTTCGGGATTTCCTGGATCGTTGGTATCATCAACCTCTGTTTCAATCCATGGCGCGTCAACCGGAGAAATTAGCTGCACTAAAAGAATACCGGCTAATCCAATCGCCGAACACATTGGCCACAGCACTGAATTATTTCTCTGTAGCGCGCCAGCCGGGGCTTTGGGACTTATCACGGGCTTTGTTAGTTCCCGTCCTGCTGATTGTGGGTGAATTCGATGAAAAATACCGTGGCATTGCCGGGGAAGTGGCCGCCACATGCCTGCGTCGCGCCAATGTCCGTGTTCTGCCGCAGGTCGGTCATAATACCCACTGGGAGACGCCACAACAGTTTATACAAGCTGTGGAAACTTTTATAGAAACTGAAGTGAAACCATCGAGGAGATTGTTATGAATATGATTAACTGGCAGACTGCCGGTGAATATAGCGATATCAAATATCATAAAGCTGAGGGCATTGCCAAAATCACAATCAATCGACCCGAGGTGCGCAATGCCTTTCGTCCGCTTACAGTAATGGAGATGAGTAAAGCGCTGGAGGATGCCCGGAATGACATGGAAATCGGTGTCATTATCCTGACAGGAGAGGGTGAAAAAGCCTTCTGTTCCGGTGGTGATCAGCGCGTGCGGGGTGACGCGGGCTACGCCGATGGCGAAGGTGTTCACCGTCTCAATGTATTAGATTTTCAGCGTCAAATTCGTACATGCCCCAAGCCGGTAATAGCCATGGTGGCGGGTTATGCCATCGGTGGCGGGCATGTGCTGCATGTGATGTGTGATCTTACCATCGCGGCTGAAAATGCCATTTTTGGCCAAACCGGTCCCCGGGTGGGCTCATTCGACGGTGGGTATGGCGCCAGCTATTTAGCCCGTATGGTGGGACAGAAAAAGGCGCGTGAAATCTGGTACCTCTGCCGCCAGTACTCAGCGCAGGAGGCGCTGGAAATGGGAATGGTGAATAAAGTTGTGCCTTATGAGCAACTTGAGGAAGAGACGGTGCAGTGGTGCCGGGAAATTCTGGCCAACTCCCCCATCGCCATTCGCTGTCTTAAATCGGCGCTTAACGCGGATTGCGACGGCCAAGCGGGTCTGCAGGAACTGGCAGGGAATGCCACCATGCTGTTTTACATGAGCGAAGAAGGCCAGGAGGGCCGGAATGCGTTTCTTGAAAAGCGCAAGCCCAATTTCAACAAATTCCCCAAGCGTCCCTGATTCCGGATAGGACAAAATGCGACAAAATTCTCTCTCTGCCTGGGCACTGGCTGCCCGTCCCAAAACCCTTCCTGCTGCCATTTCACCCGTTGTAATGGGCACCGCCATGGCGTTCGCCGATGAAAGTGTCCATTGGCTCACGGCATTTTTGGCCATGATCGGCGCCTTGATGATTCAGATCGGCACCAATTTGGCCAATGACTATTTCGATTATAAAAAAGGGAAGGACACCCATCAGCGATTGGGACCGATGCGAGTTACCCAGGCTGGTCTGGTTAGTGACAGAGGTATGCGCATAGCGATTAGTTTGGCATTCGGAGTGGCGTTTTTGGCCGGAATATTCCTGGTTTACCGGGCGGGCTGGCCAATTGTGATTATCGGATTGCTATCGCTGCTCTTTGGTGTGCTATATACAGCGGGGCCCTTTCCGCTGGCCTACATTGGAATCGCAGATATTTTTGCCTTTTTGTTCTTCGGTCCCATTGCCCTGGCTGGCACCTACTACGCCCAAGCGCTTACCATGGACGCGTCTGTGCTGATTGCCGGTCTGGCGCCAGGCTGCTTCTCCGTGGCGCTTCTGACGGTAAATAATCTGCGGGATGTTGATGAGGATCGTGGCACCCGTAAGAAAACACTCATCGTCCGCATGGGTAAAACCTATGGCCGCTACCAATATCTGGCGAGTATAACCGGAGCAGCGATCATCCCCTTTGTGCTCTGGTACATGGAGCCGGAACGCGTTGGTGTACTGGGGACGCTTTTAATGGTCATTTTTGCCGTACCAGCGGTGAGAGGAATCATGGGTGGAGCCACTGGCCGGGAATTGAATCATACGCTGGCACTCACCGGTCGCACCCAGTTGATTTACACACTTTTGTTCATGGCAGGCTGGTTGTTATGAAAATTAAACACTTCGACTTATTTCGTTATCGGCTCCAATTTCGTCAGCCAATACAACTGAAACAGCGTACCCACACGCATCGTACCGGTTGTCTGGTAAAAATCACTACCGATTCCGATTTCACAGGCTGGGGAGAATTGGCGCCACTGCCCGGCTTCAGCCTGGAAACCTTGGAAGAAGCTACCGCAGCAGCACACAATTTCCTCACTACTTATCACCGATCCGCACTCCCCGGAAACTTCCAGGAATTGCGGAATCGGCTGCCCATGGATTTACCCGCTTCAACCGCATTTGGACTCGCTACTGCGCTCATGAGCATCATAGCGCAGGCGAAACACCATTATTATCTGCACCAGGTTTTTGGGGAATGCGAATTCATGTCGGTTCAGGTGAACGGGTTGCTACCGCAGAATGAAAAACTCACCGATGTCATTGAGCGCTTTAATTTCCACGGGTTTGATGTCCTGAAACTCAAAGTGGGCTCACCGGATGTGGAAAGTGATGTGGAGCTGGTGAAATCTATCCATTCGCTGGCACCGGGTCTGAAACTAAGACTGGACGCCAACCGGCAGTGGTCCCTTGATGATGCGCTCTTCTTCGCCAATGCCATTCAAGGCATCACGGTTGATTATATCGAGGAACCGGTGAACGATCCGGTTGAGATCGCGGCATTTTATTCACAGTCCGGTATGGCGATTGCCCTGGATGAAACCCTTCTCCAACCTGCCTGGCAGGATTTATTGCCCTCAATTTCAGACGCGGTATCGGCATTCATCCTAAAACCGACCTTTTTGGGGCATCCTGATATCATCCTACAACTATCCGAACAGGCGCAGGCAGGCGGACAGCAGGTCATCTTTACCGGTGCTTTCGAGTCGGGAATCGGAACATGCGCGATTGCGGAAATGGCAGGGATCTGGGGCACAAAAAATACGGCCATGGGTCTCAATACTCACCGCCGCTTGGCGCAGGATGTTTTGACCTCCCGGTTGATTTATTCAGGTAAGTTTCTGGAGTTCCACGAATTGCCCTGGCCTGTAAATCAGCAGCTTTTGGAGCCGGTGCAGATTGACTGACATTATTGATTCACCCCTACGGACTCATGTGGAAAACAGGCACGGCGACCCTGTCATTATCACTGGCGATACGCACTTGACCTGGCGGGATTTGGCGAATTCAATTGGTCGATTAAAAAGTTGGTTGGCTGAAAATGGATTTGCCGAAGGCGATGTGTTGGCTTGGGTGCTGCAAGGCTCCTGGCGTGATGTCGCACTCTTCCTCGCCTGCACGGAACTGGGCGTCATTTTCTGCGCGTTAAATGCCCGCTGGCCGGCAGCTGAGCTTCATCAACAGGCGAAGAGATTGGGTGCGCGGTGGATTACCACACCAGAGCTGGCAGCGGCTGATGATGTCCCACATCCCTCCCCACTCAACGACACATGGCAGCTTCAGCGCCCGGTAAGCATTATCTTCACTTCCGGCAGTACCGGCGAACCAAAAGCGGTGCTTCACACACTGGGGAATCACTACTTCAACGCTCTGGGGTCCAATGAAAATATATCTCTGAACCCGGGAGATAGCTGGCAACTCAGCCTACCCTTATACCATGTGAGTGGTATGGGCATCGTGTTCAGGAGTGTCATCGCCGGGTCAGCCATGGTTATTTCAACCCATTTGAATCCGGAAAATTTGATAAATAATCGAGTCACGCACCTGAGCCTGGTCAGTACCCAGTTCAGGCGCTTACTGGACGAGCCCGGGGTAGGAAAATTAGGTAATCAGTTGCGTGCGATTCTCCTGGGTGGCGGTCCCATCCCACAAAATCTCATTCATGCCGGTGAAAAGCTTAACCTGCCGGTATTTGTCTCCTATGGATTATCTGAAATGGCATCACAAGTTGCCACCACCACGCCTGACCAAGCCGATAAATCCCGTGCCACGATCCTCCCATATCGTGAGGTGAAAATTTCAACTGACGGTGAAATCCTGGTGCGCGGAGAGACCTTATTTGCCGGGTACTTGCTAGAGCATGGGCTTGAATCAGCAAGAGATGCCCAGGGTTGGTTCCACACGCGGGATGTTGGAGACATGGTGGGGAAGCAATTACAGGTAACGGGCCGATTGGATAATCAATTTATTTCGGGCGGTGAAAATATTCAGCCGGAGATGATTGAACGTGCGTTGGTTGAAGTAGCGGGTATTGAATCTGCCGTTGTGGTTCCGGTTCCTGATGCGGTGTTTCAGTTGCGGCCGTTTGCATTTTACACCAGTGATCGTCCCGTAAAAAAGGAAGTTATTAGGGACGCGTTGCGCCAGGTCTTACCCGGATATATGATTCCCGTGGATTATACCGTGCTTCCAAAGGCATTACAAAGTGGCTTAAAGCCGTCCCGTAAGAAATTAACCGCGCTGGCTGTTAAGCGATCTTCACAAAACTCGTAAGTGTTTATCGCGTGCATTATTCCAAATATTTCCTTTATTAAGGACTTATGAAAATCTCTACTGAACCCATTATCACCGCGCGAAACCTGCGCAAACATTTCGGCAGTTTTGTGGCCGTGAATAGTGTGGATTTTGACATTCCCGCCGGGATATGCTACGGTTTTCTGGGACCCAATGGGGCTGGTAAAACCTCTACCATGAAAATGATTTACTGCGCCGCACCGGTCACATCTGGAAATCTCACGGTGGTTGGTCACGATGTGATGCGGGAGATGAAGGCGGTGAAAAGCCAGATTGGTGTGGTTTCTCAGGAAGACAGCTTGGATTATGAATTGGATGTCTGGCAAAATTTGCTGGTTTTCGCACGCTATTTTGACATCCCCCGCAAAACGGCCGAAAAACGGGCGGATGAGGTGATTCAATTCCTCCAACTGGAAGAAAAACGCCATGTGGGTATCCGTGAAATGTCCGGTGGCATGAAACGGCGGCTTCAAATCGGACGGGCATTGATGAACAGGCCGCGTGTGTTGATATTGGACGAACCCACCACCGGTTTGGATCCCCAGGCACGGCATCATGTCTGGGGGAAATTGCATGATTTGAAAGCCCAGGGCGTCACGCTCATTCTGACCACCCATTATATGGACGAAGCCGAACAGCTTTGCGATACATTGGTGATCATGGACCGGGGGAATATCATCAGTGAAGGCAATCCATGGACATTGATTCAGCAGCATATCCCCTACCAGGTTGTAGAGATACGAGCCACGGAAGAAGCAAAAACCGAGATTCTTTCCCGGTTTGCCAATGCCATCGGGGATGCGGAAAATTTGTCGGACAGGCTGTTGATTTACACCAGCAAAGCCGAGGCACTGTTGCTGGATATTCAGGAAGCTGATGTGCCGACCAAGACCATCATGACCCGGCGGGCGACGCTTGAGGATGTGTTTTTGAAGCTCACGGGACGGGAGTTGATTGATTGAGGCGACTGCTGCAATATTTGTTACCCGAAGTTTCCCTGAAAGCTGCCATCCGGGTATGGCAACGGGACTTGACGGTTTATAAACGCACCTACAAGCTTAACATAATCCCCAATTTTTTCGAGCCGGTTCTCTACCTGGTGGGCATGGGGTTCGGGTTGGGGGCTTATGTAGCCACAATTAACGGTTACCCCTATCTGGCATTCATCGCGCCGGGACTCCTGGCCACATCAGTGATGTGGGGAGCGGCATTGGAGACAACTTATAATGTTTTCGTGAAGATGAATTTTGACAAAACCTACGATGGCATTTTATCTACACCGGTGAATCCACGGGATGCGGCCTTGGGTGAATTGTTATGGGGCACAACACGAGCCATGATTTATGGTGGAGCGTTTTACATCGTGCTGCTCTTTTTTGGCTTTGGTCATCATTGGACATCACTCTTCATTATTCCGGTGATGGCCATGGGCGGATTCATGTTCGCCGGAATCGGCCTGCTGTTCACCTCCTTCATCAAAGAAATTGAGCTGTATAATTACTTTTTCACGCTGTTTCTCACGCCACTTTTCCTGTTTTCCGGCATCTTTTTCCCCCTGGATCAATGGTCCCCCATTTTTCAAACGATAGCATGGTGTACACCGCTTTATCACCTGGTGCAGGTGAGTCGTGGTCTGCTACTGGACACCTGGACTGCTGAGCTCTGGATCAGTGTTATCTGGATTGTAGTGGTGGTGAGTATTAATTTCCTCATCGTGGTGGAAAAATTTCATCGGCGACTCTATGTTTAAGATTTTAACTTCTTGGAAAAACTGATTTTAGAAAGCCCCATGCCTAAATTCGCAAAACCTGTCCGCTCCAGGCAGAAACATCAATATCCGCCATTGAATGAGGAAATCGCCAACAGCATCACCCATGGTATTGGTGCGTTGTTAAGCATTGCCGCTCTGGTGATTCTGGTGGTCATGGCAGTCCGTACCGGAACCGCCTGGAGCATTGTGAGCTTCAGTATCTACGGGTTTTGTCTGCTTACGCTTTATCTGGCGTCCACATTGTATCACGCCTTCCCGCCCGGACGGTTGAAGGATTTTTTCCACATCCTGGATCACACATCTATTTACCTCCTCATTGCCGGCACCTATACGCCGGTGCTTCTGGGTCCCATGCGCGGACCGTGGGGCTGGTCGTTATTCGGTGTGATCTGGGGATTTGCCCTGGCTGGCATGATACTGAAAATCTTCTTCACCGGCCGGTTCAATATTCTGTCAACGCTCTTTTATGTAGGCATGGGCTGGCTCATCGTTATTGCCGTGAAACCCATGCTGACCATGCTGCCCGGTGGACTGGTGATGTGGTTGGTCATCGGTGGTCTTAGCTACACGCTAGGAGTTATTTTCTACCTCTGGCATAAAATTCCGTACCACCACGCTATCTGGCATTTATTTGTACTGGGAGGCAGCGCCAGTCACTTTATTGGAATTATCCTTTATCTGACCTGATTTTTTCAAAACAGAAACGTCTCAATATGTCAGCCCATACCATAAAAAGTCGACGCGATACATTCATGGCCAATCCCCACAAAGCACTGTGGACGCTTTCGGTCCCGGTGATGGTGGGAATGATTGTCCAGACAGTTTACAGCATCGCGGATATGATTTTCATCGGACGAATTTCGCCGGAGGCGATTGCTGCCATGGCTTTCAATGTACCGTTGGTCTTTTTCTCCATTGGTATCACCTTCGGATTGGGCAGTGGTGTCACAGCGCTTATCGCCCGCTTTATTGGAGCTGACGACAAACAACAAGCCGAAAATACTGCCGAACACGGACTCGTTCTAGGTAGCGGAATCGGAATTGTGTTTACCATTGCCGGTTTGATATTCGGCGATGCCATTTTATCCGGCATTGGCTGCCCACCTGAGTTAATGGCCGATGCCACGGGCTATTTTCGAATCATCGCCATTGGATTTGTATTCACAATCGCCGCCGTGTTTTTACGCTCCATTTTCACCGGTGAAGGGGATACGAAAACGCCCATGATTTTTCAGGCCATTGGTACGGTACTGAACATCATATTGGATCCCATTTTCATTTTCTGGCTGGATATGGGCGTGCAAGGGGCAGCACTGGCCACAATTTTGAGCCAGTTTTTTGTTACTCTAGCCTTGATCTATACCATGCTGGTGCAAAAGAAATCTTATCTCCAGTTCAACTTCAGGGTGTTTCAATTCAACACATACATCATCAAAGAGGTGCTGCGAATTGGTATTCCGGCGTCCCTATCCATGATTATCATGTCATCCGGTGCGGCATTGTTCAATTTTATTCTGATCTATTTTTCGCCCTCTGCCGTAGCTGCATTTCAGGTTGCCTCGCGTCTGGATCAACTATACTTCCTCCCCATTCTTTCCATCGGCGGTGGAATGGTTACCCTGGTGGGCATGTTCTACGGCGCCAAACGTCTGGACCTGATCTATGATATTATCAAATACGGTCTCTCCCGCTCCATTCTCATCGGTGTGGTAAGCGGTGTCATTTTTTACATTATCGCTCCCTATGTATTCCCGGTATTCTCACCCGATATAGAGATTCAGCAGATCGCCACCCAGTATATCCGGGTCATGACATTCGTTTATCCGCTCATCTCGGTGGGGATGATTTCAGGACGCAGTATGCAGGGATTGGGTGCCGGAATGCCCCAATTAATGATCACCGCCATCCGGGTAGCACTGGTAAGTGGACCGTTAGCGTATGTGTTTACTTTTTATATGGATAAACCCATGATCTGGGTCTGGTACGCATTGGCGATTTCGGTTGTAGCCGCGGCCGGAACAGGTTCGCTCTGGTTACGGCATCGCCTACATCTTACCCGTGATCAATTCCAGCATGACACCCAAATCAATCAGAACGGAATCCCCGATAAGCTGGCACCGCAACAGACGCGTTGATACTGGATGTTACTGATAGATTTTTTGCAAAGGTGAATAACCCATTTAGGCCTCATCAGAATTTTTCGAGCCGCTTTCCAATGATAATTGCTCCGTACCCGCTTCCAATCGCGTGGTTTGCTGCAATTCCATGATTTTATTCACCGGTTTTTCCAGCATGCGGGAACGGGTGGAAGTTAAAGTCTGGAAACGCGAGATCGCCTGATCCAATGCCTTCCCCACACTGTCCATCTGGTCGGAAAATTTATCCCACTGTTTCTTGAAATTACTCACCTGGGTCATGATTTCGTTGGCTTTCTGCTCCACCATAAAATTTTCCGTGGCCTGACGCAGCAGAGAAAGCACCGCGTAGAGTGTAATGGGCGAACACAACATAATATGATTATTCAGCGCATCACCAACCAGTTCGGGATCCTCCTTATTGATAAAGCCGTAAATCGACTCGTTGGGGATGAACATCATGACATAGTCCACAGTGCCATCACTTGGATTGATGTATTCACGCTTTGAAATCGCTTTCAGATGATTTTTCACATCTTTCAGGAAGGCTGATTTTTCAGAACCCTGCTCATCGGGAGATTCACTATGGAGAAAACGTTCGTAGTGGGTCAGGGGGAATTTCACATCCATGTTCACCTTTTTCCCTTTGGGCAGGAAGAAGGTGTAATCAGGACGCTCACCACTTTCCACCGTGGTTTGCCGGGTATAGTTGATATTCTCCTGCAGTCCGATGTAGTTCAGAATGTCCTCTA
>JAIPJR010000119.1 GCA_021734045.1 Fidelibacterota bacterium | reverse complement strand
AGATAAATGTGGCTGAACTTATCCAGGTCTTTCAATCCAGCCACCAATTCAGGATTGACAATCACCTCGCCCTCAATCCCCTCACCCACGATGGGCTGAATGGGCATATTTTCCAATGTATTAAAAGGGGTGTGAATGATACCGATGGTTTCGCATTCAAATTTCATAAGTATTGAGTGCCTCTTTTCATCATTTCTGTTTCTGCCAAGTCACCAATCCCTGTACAGCTGGCTTTCCGGTTTCACGATGAACAGCCGCCAAATAATCAGCCTGTGGCACCCCGGGCTGAGCGCCTCGCGTAATCTCCAATGTTGTTCCTAACCGTGTTTCCGCCAGGAAGGAGATGGTGAAAGTGTTAATCTGTCCCCCTTCAAAATCGGCCGGGGTGTAGGCATCCAGCAGGAATTCCACATAGCGGGTATTGTTCACATGCCGATTTACATCAATATCATGCATCCGGATTTGGCGGGAATAGACCGGGACAACATTTTCCTGAACCGGAATGCGCTCCGGCAGCGCAGACATTACCGATTCATAATTCCCGAACCGGAATGCCAGACCTGATGCTTCCGGCTGCACCGAACGACCTGAATTCACGCTCACAATCAGCCACGCTGTGCGCCCTCGTCCCAATTCCTTGCCACTTGACGCGTCTTTGAACAGGAATTCTCGCAGGATGAAACGTTTATAAATGCGCAAAGGCCAGGTTTGAATGCGCACGTTGTCGTTGAAAATAGGATAACGTTCAATCTCCACCCGCGCCCACGCCAAAACCCAGAAATAACCGGCCTTCTGCAAATCGAACAAGCCCAGGTGAAGTTGTTCGGCATGATTCAGCGCAGCGTCTGACATGTATTGGAAAAGCGCATTCAGGCGCAGGTGGTTCTGAAAATCCACATGGGATCCTCTGACCTGGCGGATGGCTTCAAATTTTGACATCAGTGGGAGCACTCATTCCATACCAATGGCCTTGGTAAGCAATTCAGATTTCGTGGGACAATTTCGCATGGTTAAAACCTGGGCTGCAAATAAGCACCCAACCCCAGCCAACTCACTTTTTGGTAAGCCAGCGTGCTATACGGCAAATGTCCGTGGTAATACTCTACCAGCAATGTAAGTCCGGAGCGTTTATCCCGGGAAAATCGCACACCCGCACCCGTCTTAAGATTGGGGTAATAGTCATGCTCCCCATACAATTTCACATTTACACCCGCCAGCAGCTGAATCGCCCGATTATTCTCACCCATTGGTTGAACAATTTCCATCCCGCCCTGCACCACAATCCGCTCACGGACGGTGTTGGGTGAGATGTTTACACCCAGCCCGTAGTACCAGCGTGTGGATTTCCCGGTATGAGCTCTCAGATAACTGAGTTGCTCATAATTCTGGGAACGATTATTGGGTTCCACTATCTGATTACGGATGAGGTAATCATCCCCCAGATGGGAGGATTGATGGAAAAGTTGGACCCGCTCAACAGTTCTGCCATGCTTGTAATGCCATATTCCGGCGATGAGGTAATCGGTATTGTCCAGTCCGCCCATGGGTGCCGTGGGCGTGGAAATAATGCTGAACTGCGTGTGAATGCCAAATTCTACACCCGCTTCCCAGCCCTTATGAAATCCTGTTTGCTTGCGAATCAAAATTTTCTGAAAACCCAGATTCACCGGGCTGTACACCTTGGGAGTAGGGTCATCTGTAGCTTGAAAACGCAACAGACTGGCGCTGGATTGGGCTGCTGCCGGATCCAGCAGTGGTGGTTTGAACCAGGAATCACGCGGGAAAAATGTAATTTGGTTTGGCGCTCCCAGCAGTTGGCAGGTCAGAAAAACGCCGAGAAGCAGCATTTTGAAAATGTTGTGATGTCTGATTTTATTGTGAAATTTCACGCTTACCCGCCCCTGCAGTTTATTGATTTCAAATGGTAGTATATCAGTCGGAGGGAAAGATGGAAACAGATATCAATACCTCGGCAAGGATCAACCCAATCCGGAGCGTATGATTACAACCTCTTCGGGGACTTTTTTGCTGTGTCAGATAATTGGTGAACTACTTCTTGCAAATCGTTCGATTGTCAGCGGTTGGACTGTACAAATACAAATCTATGGCTAGGACTTAATTGCTGTTTACTTGCCGCTCCAGTCTGAATCAAGGGATGTCCTTTTTTTACCCCGATATGTCCTGGAAAAGAAGACTTACGAATACAATCTGGAAACATCTTACTTAATTATGGTCACTTTCTTTATTGCTGTAAATGAACCGCTTGTCAGTCGAATGAAATAAATACCACTCGCTATGTTATTCTTAGCATTCCAAGAAATTGTATATCTACCGGCTGCATATCGATGATGGTCTTTTAATGTGGAGATGTTTCTACCCAGTAGATCATATACACCGATACTTATAACTGAACTGGACGGTACGGTGAATCTTATCCTGGTTTCAGCGTTAAACGGATTTGGATATACAGAACTTATCCGAAAATCTGCGGGGGCTGCAAAGCCAGGATCGTGAATACCTGATGTCCAGAGAGCCAAATCATAAACAAACAGACTATCACCATTTGTTGCAACCAGATAATTATCATTGACCGCAATAGCATTTATATTTTCATGAGCCCAGGACCTAAAAAGAAATGGTAGATTCGTATCCTCGTCGCGGGCATATAGATACAGGTAGTCATCATCACTACAGGCTATATAATCTTGCTGAGCTACCATTTTAAGAGGGTTCTCATTCTCAAACACTGCTTCATATCCATCTGGAGCTGCCTGGAGTACACCACTGGAATCAATCGACCAAAATCCTAACCCCGGGTTTGTAATTCCGACTATCCAGTTACCCCATATGGATACCTGGTGCATTCCCACACTATTTTGATTGATCGTGCGGATAGCTTGTAAATCACTAACATCCCAAACCGAACTTGATGCACCCGAAGCGACAACATACCTCGGAAAAACAGGAGCAAACTGAACGCCATCATAGCCGGTTAATCGACTATGATTAAATAATACCTGCGGCGACGATGGATTAGAGAAATCTACGATCTGTAAAACATTGGCTGAGTCCTCACCCGCATATGGATGATGGCCAGCTGCAGCAACTATTTGGTTGTTGGCTGCAAATGCCATGGGATCCGTCAATTCGGGCAAATACGAGTTTGAGATTGGTAAAGGATTATCTGGATTTTCAATGGAGTATGCACAAAATGACTGGTCTCCATTAAAAGCAAATAAATAATTTCCAGAAATCGGGATCTGTAACTGCGGTGGTTGCCGCGAATCAGAAATGGTGGCAGTATTTTCTATGCCATTTCCCGTAATAGCATAAGTGTAAAGCCCTTGACCCCAATCAGAAATATAGATGATATTTGAATCCAGTCCGATAGCTGGATAAATCGTATTGAGCGTAACACTATACATGGAAGTATCTCTTGTTATTTTGAATATCCCGATATACCCCTCTGTTGATACAGTGTTTGATAACCCTGAGACAAGATCAGCAATATCAATAAATAATGTTCGGTAATATGCAATGTATGGTCCATCTTCATTGTGACCAAAAGTTTCATCGGTATAAGCTGTATCAATACTGACTGTATCAATTGCTGTCCAATCTTGATAAACGGTATGATATCGATCATTAGTAACTAATTTCCTTTGGATAACCATATAGTCAACATCATACTGAGCGTTTGTGATACCAAGAACTGGATGAGTTTGTGAATATCCGCTAATAGTTATAGAGGGAGCATTAGGAGCCTTGGCCGCTGCAAGTGACTTGTAAACATTCACTTGACCAGCACCTAATGAGTCCATTGGGGTTGCCCAATCGAGAAGTAGATCTCTGACTTCTGACCGAGTTTTTGAACTGTCTAGTCCAAGTATTAATGCAGCAGCAGCAGCAACAACCGGTGAGGAGAACGAAGTTCCCGATACTTCGTGAAATGAGTCAAGCCATGTAACCTTCCAATCAACTCCGGGGGCAGCTATATCAACTAAATCACCATAATTAGAAAAGGGAGCTCTCACAAAATTGTGTGCGTTACCTCCTTCCGTAGCACCAACTGAAATTACATAGGAAGATCTTCCAGGTGCCACGCAATTATCCACGCCATTAATCCCATCATTACCATTCCCTGCACCAGCAACTATGACAATGTTATTGGGAACAACCAACGTATCCATTAAATCTATCCAAGGCTCCCAAGTGTCTATGGGAAGGTATCCAAAACTCATGCTGATATTTATTACTCGCGCACCCAGATTAGCGACATATTCGATTGCTTGGGTACATTCAGATATATTATTAATCCTAGCGGGAACCCATTTGGTGCCAGGCATTGTAGGTGCCCAGCCACCTGCAATACCTGAAACAGTTGTACTATCATTTGTTTGAGCACACAAAATACTCACCACACCGGTGCCATGTGTTCCTTCATCAATGACATTACTATTCAGATGGAAATTCCACCCTTGAAAATCATCAATATAGCCATTGCCATCATCATCAAAGCCGTTTGAATCTGCACTGGTTATCTGCCCATCACTATTGATATCTTCACCTTCATTTAGGTATAGAGATGGCGAAAGCTGGTTGTTGCCTCTATTTGCAGATATGTCCAAGATGCCAACTAATATTGCATTGCCTGAAGTATTCAGTTCCCACGCATCGTTGACGTTGCATCCATTAGATCCGAGATAATTACCATTTTGAATTGGATCATTTGCAGATGCTAATGTATCTCCCTCGTAATCTGGCCATACTTGATCAATATCCGTTAAATGTTCATAATCGTATATGATATCATTCATATCATCATTATTACTCCCCCGTAAAAATATAAAATGTCTCCCGAGTGGACTTGAGGTATCTTGAAACAACCTCTTGTAATCTGTGACATTATATTGTTCATTCAAATCATCGATGTCCTGATTCCCCGTCTGTAAATAACCTTTTTTTGTACTCCAAAAACTGACATCTTCAGGAACCTGATTAAAAGAAATGATGAAATGATCAAATGGGTATGGTGTACAGAAAATCGATCCAATGAATAGAAATAATGTGGCCAAACCAAGGGTTAAGCGTTTCATTTTATCTCCTCTCTAAACTATTAATATATTAATAAGTTCTGCTGTGCGAGTCAAACATTTTTATGGAATGTCTGAAACGCGACCATTACTTTGTGAGTAACATTTTCCTGAGGCGCGTTTGATCACCAATCGTGAGACGGTACAGGTACAATCCACCGGCGACGGGATGACAACTCGCATCACGGCTATCCCAGATTACCTGATAGTGGCCACTATTCTCTAACTCAGTGACCAACTACAGCACTACTTTGCCTTGCAGATTATTAAACACCAGATTCACCGGGCTGTACACCTTGGGAGTAGGGTCATCTGTAGCTTGAAATGCAACAGACTGGCGCTGGATTGGGCGGCTGCCGGATCCAGCAGAAGTGGTTTGAACCAGGAATCTTCCGGGAAAAAATTAAATGAACTGTCTTGCCCCCAAATGCTCCCAATCAGCAGAAAAACCAGGCTGACGAAATAGTAAAGCCGTGCTGGTGGAATTCTGTTGCTGGTATCCCGCATCCTGACGCTCCCCTCTTCTGGTACCCGAACTATCGGCCGGTAACCTTTCCGCATATTTTACGTTGAACGGATGAATGAAAAAGTTGAAAGCCGAAGGAAATGGTAATGCGAGTACCTTTCGATTCGATAATCTGATGCTCTCTGTCCGGATGGAAAAAATGCAGTTCAAGCCAATTTTTCAATTGCGGGGCACCTTTTCTGCATTATTATATATGCGTGATTGCGCATATAGGCAAGAAGGTAAAATTCAATGGACGAGAAAGCGGAATTTTTTAAGGCACTGAGTGATCCCACCCGGCTGCGGCTGATGAATATTT
>JAIPJR010000026.1 GCA_021734045.1 Fidelibacterota bacterium | reverse complement strand
ATCTCACCATTCACGCAGACCATGAGGGCGGTAATGTCTCAGCCCATACGACCCATCTGGTGGGCTCTGCCCTGTCAGATGTCTATTACAGCCTGGCTGCAGGAATGAACGGACTGGCCGGACCGCTGCACGGACTGGCGAATCAGGAAGTCCTGCGCTGGATTATTGAGTTGCAGCAGAAATTGGGTGGTGGCGTTCCCAGCAAGGATCAGATTGTGAAGGCTTTGTGGGACACCCTGAATTCCGGTCAGGTTATCCCGGGATATGGCCATGCAGTTCTGCGGAAAACCGATCCGCGGTATATGGCACAGCGCGAGTTTGCACTCAAGCATTTGCCGGAAGATGAACTCTTTCAGGTGGTGAGCACCATTTATGAGGTGGCACCTGACATCCTGATGGAGCATGGGAAAGCGAAGAATCCCTGGCCGAATGTGGACGCTCATTCGGGTGTTCTCCTGGTTCACTACGGTATGCATGAGTACGATTTCTACACTGTGATGTTTGGTGTTTCCAGGGCTATGGGTGTCCTGGCATCCCTCATCTGGGATCGTGCGCTGGGTTTACCGCTGGAACGACCCAAATCAGTGACCACCGAATACATCAAATCGGTGATCTAATCCCACAATTTCACGGGAGAATTAAAAAAGGGCGATCATTTGATCGCCCTTTTTTAAGGGTTTTAAATCCTGAATCGGATTGAGATGAAGCTGTTTTAGTCCAATTGTTTCACTAAACCTTCATAATGTTTCTCAATCCGGAATCCCTGTTTATAAAAATACCCGGGCTGGTAGAATCCGGTGGTGACAACATCGAAGCCGCGACCCCGCATCCGGTTGAAAAATTCCTCCATGATCGCCCGGCTGATGCCCCGACCCGAATAAGCCGCCGCAATGACGATTTTGTCCATGAATACATTGCTGGTATCCACTGGCTCATAAAACAGTCCGCCAATCACATGGCCATTCTCATTCAATGCCAGCAGGTATTCGTGCTCCGGCTTGAATTGCACATCCAGATGCACCTCGGCAAACAGACGGTGCAGGCGCAGGATTTCTTTGGGATTGATCGGTTTGCGAATGTGAAATGTTTCTCCCGATTGATCCCGGCGGGTTACCATAATTTCAACATCCTGTAGGCCCGTTTGGGGATTCGCGATGATTTCGATTGCGTCGGCACCACTCAGGTGGGGTAGTGGTAAGCGTTTCAGAAAATAGGCCTCCTCTTCGGATAACTCATGATCGGTCAACAACTCGCGAATTTCCCATTGGAGCCGCGTGTCCAACAGGGTCATCTCTCGCTGCTGATGCATCCAACTGCGCAGGTGTGCACGTACCACCAGACTGGCATCAGCGAATACTGTATCCAGAAACAGACGCAACCGTGCATCCGGGTAGAGCTTCGATGCATCGCCGATATTATAGTCCTTCAGAAGTTCCTGAATATAGCGACCCTTCGCCCGCAGTGTGGCATCCGGATTCAGCTTCAACCAGCGCTGGTAACGCAAGATGGCGAAAAAAACCGGCTTGGGATAAAATCCTTGTGTCTCAATGTCATCCAGAAATTCCTGAATTTCGGTCCGTAAGTCATCCGGGCATTCGGCATCGTTAATGGCATTCTCCAGAAAACGACGCCCCTCCTCTGGTTCCAATGCTTCGTAGATCGGCGAGTAGACTACCGTGGGTGTGAGGTAAGTATTGATATCCGGGAAAAGCCTGGCAGTATCATGAATGTACCGGTCCAGCACCAATCTCAGTGTCTGGTACGGGGTCTGATTGCGAATCCGCGATGAAATAGAGATGATACGCCCACCACGGTAATAATCATGAGGCGGAATAATGATATTTGCCGGTGTGGGATCGGCGACGAATACTTCGTACTGAGTCTGACGCCAGAAAGCGAAATAGGCACCAATCCCGGTCCACACAAAATGTGGCCAAAGGAATGTGGCCGGCGGGCTGTTCTCGTCCTGACGACCGTTTTTCAGTTGAAACAGGTGCTGTTCCACGGTTTTACCAGGGATATATTCTTCGGTCCAGAGCTCCTGTTCCGGATAATACCCGCCGAACTGTTCAACGATTTTATCTTCCTGTTGATAGCTGGAACTGGCCTGAAGCCAGCGCACTTCCGATTCCAGAATCTCCAGCGGCAGATCGATATTCACATTAATGGCAAAATAGTAGGTGTCCAATTCCCGGGTCTGAATAACGACACGGTAGACGGCTTTTCGGTGCGCAGACCCCAGCAGATCAATGGAAATACCCTCCGGAGGAATGTCCTGAAGCCGTACTGACCGGCCGTGGTAAAACATGAACAGCGCTTCATTTAACAGCGGCGTATTACTCATGGCTTCCAGAATGCGTCGGCGGTGATCCCGAGGTACTTCTCGGTCAAATTCCACCACATCCGACCAGCTGTAGGTTTGTTCCGAATCGGGCGAAGTGGCTAAATTCGCCGGTATTCCCAGCCGATGCCGGAAGGCTTCCACTAATGCGGTATGGTGATCTCTCAGCACTCGGGTCAAATCACTGGTGCCTTTCACTGCAATTTCCCATCGAACCAGTTCACTGCGAATTCCAGTGTGGTATTGGGGATAGACAATGCCAATCGCCGTTAGCAAGGTGAGTAAATTTTCATCAAAAGGCGACAGTATCAGGTTTTGTGCAGGGTGGTATTTTTGACGTTCCTGTTCAGCCCGGGAGAATAGGGCTTTCAGCTTGTGTGTATTGATATTGGGCCATTCTTCAAATCCCTGTGGGTCCAATTTTAACACGATTTCATCCCGGAGAGCATAATCCAGAAGTCGGCTCAATTCTTGGCTGTTACACATAGCCAATGCCTGCTGAAATGCTGCCTGGCGTAATCCTGATTGAGGGGATTTAATAAGTCTGACGAATGCGTAATAAATGGTGCTGTGGTGGTTGGAGCCGGCTTGGCGAGCTGCCCGCACAAGATACTGGAAGGCGACCGTGGCGTGTCCATTCCCCTCAGCGAGCAATAAGCACAGCGCATTGTGCAGGCTGAAAAAATCAAATTTATTTTCATTGAACGCGGCCAGAACCTCATCCGCCATCTCAGACGCATCGGCTTCCGAAAAATGGATAGGCGTCCAATCACCGGGATAATATTGTGGAATGGGATTAAAATTCCGGTGCGGCAGTGCTTCATACCCCAAAAACTGGAGTAGCGAATCGTTCCCAATCCAATAAGCCGGCTGCCGGATAAACAAATCCAAATCCAGAACCTGATTATCGTAATGGTATTTCAGGTCGCCTAACTGGATTTGATTCGGACTCAAGCGGGTTGTTGACAACTCGAGTTCTTCGGCTTTGTGTCGCAAACCGTTTGGTGTGCCCTCCAGATCTTCCCGCATCCAGCCCCGTTCCAACAAAAACCACATGGGAATCTGCACTTCCAAATCACCTACAAAAATCGATTGGAAGGGTTTTTCGTACATCCGCTCGATGTCCCGTTTGAAATTTTCGTGGATGGCATGGCGTTTATAGGTGCCTTTGGGGGTGAGTTCACCCAGATTGGCGGAAAAGGCTCGGTTTATCAGTGTGAAATTCACGATTCTTTCATATGGTGCCAGAAAGGAGTTGACCGAATTAACCAGCGAGGCAAAGTAAGCATTCAACTGCTCCGTATCATCCAAATGCTGGCGCACTTGGGGCGCATCCTCATTGGCATAGATAAGGGCTGTGTTAAAAGGACGGTGATCACCTACCAGATAGATTTGTTTCACCGCGTCAAAATCCCTGAAGAGGTTCTCGATTTTTTGCGGCGCGATGGTCTGCCCCTTGGCATTCTTGTAGATCTCTTTTTTGCGGTCAATGATTTCCAGATGACCGCGCGGCAGCTCACGAAAAATATCACCCGTACCGAACCAGCCATCCGGTCGCTCATCCTCAAATTCCGGTTTGTAATAGCCCGGTGAAACGTAGGGACCCTTGATGAATAATTCCCCATCATCACCAAGCTTGACATCGATGCCGGGCAGGGGAACGCCGACCGAATTCGGGACATAGTCATTCGGTGGTGTCATGGTAATACCACCCGTTGCTTCGGTCATGCCGTAACCACTCAGGAGCTGTATGTCAAAACTCTGGAAAAACTGAAAAATTTCCGGATCCAGATACCCGGCCGCCGAAAGTCCGGCGCGCAGGCGCCCCCCCACTAATTCGTACAGTTTGTTGCGAATGTCCAGTCGCTTGGCGTGGAGTGGGTCATACTGGCTGGTTACCCGTTCGTAAATTTCCTGCCACCGTTTCGGAATGCTAATGAGTACGGTAGGCCGGATAATCTGCATGTCTGAAAGCAATGCCTGACTGGTGGTACCGCTGGCAAAATTATAGGTCGCACCCCAAAACAGAGAACCCCACAGCTCTAAAAATCGACCAAATGTATGGTAAAGCGGTAGGTAGGAAAGGAAGGTATCCTTCTCGTCCACTTTGAACACCAACGCTCTTGCAAAACGCTTGGAAATAATATTGCCATAGGTGAATTCAATAGCTTTGGGGTGACCAGTGGTTCCGCTGGTGTACATGAGCGAGGCGATATCGTCCAGCGCAATCGCTGCCTGCCGCTCTTCCAACTGAGCATGTTCAGCCTGGGATAAGGATTTTTGCAAGCCTGACCAGCGGTGCAAAGGCAGACCACCGCCATGACTCAATTCATCCAGTGAAACGATTTGTTTTAAGGTGGATTGAAAGGGAAGTGCTGCCTGGAGTCGTTCATAAACACCAGCATTGGAAATGACAGCGATCTCAATTCCCGCATGCTCAAGAATGTAGGCCAGTTGTTGTGGGGGGAGAGATGGCTGGATGGGGACATTGAGAATGCCGTACGAGAGGCAGGCGATGTCCGCCAGCGCCACTTCGATTCTGTTTTCAGAAATAATGGCGATGGGGCCGGGTTTATTCTGTGTAAGTCGTAGGATGCCAGCCGCGAAACGGCGGGAGATATCCACCACATCGATCCAACTCAACTCCTGCCATTGGAAATTCGACTGATACCTTAGCAGCACCTTTTGAGGAAATTGCTGATGGCGCAAACGAATAAGACGACCAGGTGTAAAATTCAACCTACGAATCAGCGCCCATTCGATGTCAAACCATTCTGGTGTGAGTCCCAGATTCTCAAGGGTATCAATGAAGCCGCGATGCCGTCCCAGATCCAACAATACTTCCTGTTGATGGGCGGTACCTTTATCAAGGATAGAATGCCCGAGTTCTAAAATTTCCTTTGTAAGGGCATCGGGTGCTCGGGTATTGAATTCGTTGATTTGCTCAAGTTGGCGACGAAAATGGAGCTCCCACTTTTCCGGATCGACAATTTCCAGATCAGGGAATATGGTGGGTTGCTCAGCCATCAGCGGACTGTGGGAATGAAGTTTTCTGCATCAATAATGACCATGTCCATAAGAAGTATAATCATTAATTTCATTTGCGCAAACAGAACCGGAGGAGAGCGGACCACATCCTCTTTCTCTGTACGTTAGGTCTAATTTAACAAACTTCCGCCCCACTGCCATCTGAAGTCGTTTGCAAGGATTAAACGGCAACTTCGGTGAGGAAATTCAACCAATGATCTTCCGGTTTTGTACATTAAAATCGTTTGCAGCTACTCGTTGGAATTTCAGTGGAAAAACCAGCGCCGTGGCATGCCCATTGCACCAGTGGGACGCGATGTAGAAGCGGGCGAAATCATACCACGGAGGGTAAGGTGCTACGCGATTTGAAATTTTTGGGATTTGTGCTAGGCTGGCTGGTTTTTCTTGCAGTCCTGTTGATTCCTGTGGGTGGAATGGCGCCGCTGACCCGGCGCATGGCGGCTATCACGTTGCTTATGGCGATTTGGTGGATGACGGAAGCCCTGCCCATTTCAATCACCGCCCTCATTCCCATATTCTCATTCCCCATCTTGGGAATTTCTTCCAGCGCTGAAGCGACACAACCATTTGCAAATAATAACATTTACCTTTTTCTGGGCGGCTTTCTCCTGGCCGTCTCCATGCAGCGCTGGAATCTGCACCGACGGATTGCACTCTGGCTGATGTTGCGCATTGGCCACTCTCCAAAATCCATCATCGCCGGATTTATGACGGTAACCGCCGTGCTCTCCATGTGGGTTTCCAATACCGCGACAGCGGTGATGATGCTGCCAATATCCATGGCGATTATCAGTCGGATGACGGAATTTGATATTGAAGCGCCGATTACCACGGCTGTTCAACGCTCACAGAAAAATTTTGCTACCGCCCTGCTCCTGGGGGTGGCATTTGCCGCATCGATTGGCGGTATAGGTACGCTGGTGGGGACGCCACCTAATATTATCCTGGTGGGTATGTTGAAACGCATTTTTCCTGATGCGCCGGAGATCTCTTTTTTCACATGGATGAAGATTGGTATTCCGTTGGTGGTAGTGTTTTTACCCATGACTTACTACGCCCTGGTTCGATTCATCTGGCCTTTTGAATCGGACCATCTGATTCAGGATTCCATGTTCCTGAAGCGGGAATACATCCGGCTTGGGAAATTGCAGCGCGGTGAATTATTCACCATGATAATTTTCACGCTTACCGTATTTCTGTGGATTTTTCGGAAAGATCTGGAACTGGGCCAATTTGTTCTGCCGGGTTGGAGCCGGGTTTTTGGCTCGCACGCGGCCTATATCAACGACTCCACCGTGGCTGTGTTGATGGCCTGGCTGTTATTCCTGACGCCGGTGGATTTGAAAAATCGTGTGTTTTTGCTGGATCGCACCTGGTACAAAAGCATTCCCTGGAACATTCTGGTTTTATTTGGTGGTGGATTCGCCCTGGCGGATGGATTTCATAAATCAGGGTTAGATCAATGGGTTGGTGGTCATATCAGCACGTTTACCCATTTCCCCATCATTCCACTACTGTTGGGAATCGCATTGCTGGTGGCATTACTAAGCTCAGTCACATCCAATACCGCTATCGCCACAGTCATGCTTCCCATACTGGCAGCAACCGGAATTGCGGCGGGAATACATCCTATTGTCCTCATGGTGCCGGCGACGATAGCCGCATCATGTGCATTTCTGCTTCCCGTCTCCACACCACCTAATGCGGTCATGTTTGGCAGTGGCTTTTTGACGATTCCCATGATGGTAAAATCAGGCATTATTTTGTTGCTGGTTGGTACCGTTTTATCGGTCGTGGTGACTTATTTTATTGCAGTTCCGGTGTTTGGTATCGATATCTACAGCACGCCCGTATGGGCAAATTAATTTTCAGCAAGCTAAGAGAGAAAGGTGATAAAATGGAATCTGTACGACGCGAACATTGTCTCAAATGCGGGTCGGTGGAGCTCACCAACTATTTTCATTTCCGTCGTGGTGAGGATATCCATGTTTATATCCGCTGTGCCCGGTGTGGTGAATTTGTCTCCCGCTACCGTCTCATGGGATACACATCCAATGAGGTATATGAGGGGTTGATTCAGAAGCTGAATATCGCCCGCCGCCGCCCGTCCGACCGGAATGTGGGTGAGGTGGAGGCTTTCAGTAAAAAGGTAGCAGAGACCTATGATCATGTGTTGAAGCTGGGTGAGGAAGAGGAAGATCAGCGCCGGATTGAGACGATTATATCAAGGGATTACCCAGAGACGATGCATCCGGATCTACGCTTTGATTCCACACGGATGGATTAACCTGAGTGGCCTCTGTATTCAAGGTTTGGCACAGTTCAACAAGCGGTTGTGAATGTCCGGCCGTGGATTAGTTTTTGCAGATTACCGGTTATGCAAAATCATTATTACAACATAAACGCTCTAACCAGACTTTTAAGGAAAGTTGAAGGGTGAAATGAACGCAGTATCTTCGACTCAGCCGACCTCCAAATCAGGGGTTAGCATGTCTGACAACATGAATGCATTTCAAAATGCTGTGGCACAGTTTGATGAAGCCGCGAAAATCCTGGGATTGTCGGAAAATCAGATCAACCTGATAAAAGAGCCCCAGAAAATTACTATCTCCAAAATCCCCATTCGCCGGGACAATGGTGATGTGGGCATTTTTACCGGAATCCGGGTGCAGCATAGTACCGCACGTGGACCAGCCAAAGGTGGCATTCGCTTCCATCCCAATGTGAGTTTGGATGAGGTGAAAGCCCTTGCATTCTGGATGACCTTTAAATGCGCGGTGGCCAACATTCCCATGGGCGGTGGAAAAGGCGGGGTTATTGTGGACCCCAAATCCCTCTCTCCCCATGAACTGGAATCCCTTTCCCGGCGCTATGTACTGGAATTTTCCGATGTTATTGGTCCGGACCGCGATATTCCTGCACCGGATGTGAATACCAATGCCCAGATTATGGCCTGGATGATGGATACCTTTTCACTGAATAAGGGTGATTACCTGCCAGCCATGATTACAGGAAAGCCCATTGAGTTGGGCGGTAGTCTGGGAAGGAAGGAGGCCACATCACGGGGCGTTTTCATCGGTGTGATGAAGATGGCCGAATACCTGGGCTGGAATTTGTCTGAAAAAACGGCTGCCGTTCAGGGATTTGGTAATGTGGGAAGCTATGCCGCCTTGTTTCTGCATGAAGCCGGCGTGACCATCAAGGGTATCGCGGATATCTCCGGTGCCTATGTCACCGACAGTGAGCAAGGACTTAATGTACCGGAAATGATGGCCTGGGTTGCAGATCACGGGACATTGCAGGGATACACTGCAGAAGGTGTTACCATGCCTGATGATCCCATGTCCGTTTTAGAAATGAATGTGGATATTCTGGTGCCGGCAGCCCTGGAAAATCAAATCACCACGCGCAATGCCGATGCGATTAAAGCCCAATTAATCGCGGAAGGTGCCAATGGCCCCATCACACCCAATGCAGATCATCTGCTGTATGAACGGGGAGTTCATATCATTCCCGATATTCTGTGTAATTCCGGTGGTGTTACCGTCAGCTACCTGGAATGGGTTCAAAACCGTATGGGCTACTACTGGACAGAAAAGCGGGTAAATGAGGAGATGACCGAAATCATGTCAGGTGCTATCCGTGAAGTCTTGAGAGTATCTGAAGAGCGGAAGATTAGCTTGCGCATGGCTGCATTTGTGGTGGCGATTCAACGCGTGCTGAAAGCATCTGAGATTCGCGGCATGTACCTGTAATACGTCCCTCAACCGCTTAAAAGGAATGGAATAGCTTAAATTTCAAGCCGCCGGGTCCGAACATAATGTCTTCTTTACCCGCGCATCTGTCAGGGAAGCTGCTGACACCGGATCACGTATGGTCCAACCAGCCCGGGGAGGTTGCTCGGAAGTCATTTATTTGATCGCATCGCCCCTTTCAACATACCGAAATCGGTTCATAATTCCCCAATATTGGATTAGATTGGCGCAACCCTTGCAGAAATACGAACCACTCCGGGCATGTCTCCAGGCGAGGATCGTATCACCATGAATGTTACCCAAAAACAGGAAATCGCTGATAAAATCAGCCAGTTCTACCCAGTTCTGACACAGAAGCTCTCGGATTTAGCAGAACAGGGATTGATGTTGCCCAATTTTCTCAAGGCGTTGTCAAAAGCTTTAATAGACTTTTTTAACTGCAATCGAATTGAATTTCTACTTGAGGAGGATGCCCGTCTGCAGGCGAGTATTTATGTCCAAAATGACTCACCTCAATTTCATCTGGAAACCTTGAAAGTAAAGTCAGCGGATAGGATAGACTCAGCGACCTCCCGAGCCATCGATTTGGATCAGTTGAAATTACTCCTGCTTCACATAGGCGAGGATAAATTCAAATCCGGCCACATAACATCCCATGGTGCATTTTGGACCGAGGATCTTGCCTGTCCGGTTCAGTTCATCTTTAAAATTCCAGAATCAGGCAGATTCCGGAATTTGGATTTTGATCCCCCGCGTAAAAAGGGATCGTGCCTGTTATTGCCTCTTACGATAGGCCGGAAAAACATCGGCATTCTCCATCTGGAAGTGGAAAAGCGCGGCCATTTCAACGCGGATGATGTGGAATTATTCGAGGGGTTGGCCAGCCTTATCAGCATTGCCATTGCCTATCGACACGCCCAAATCCACCTGCGGGAGCGCATCAAGGAACTGACCTGTGTGTATCAGATCGCCAAGCTGGCAACCGCTTTGGGAGCCCCGTTAGAGGAAACCCTCACGGAAGCAGTGAATCTGATCCCACCGGCCTTTCTCTACCCGGAAGCCGGTTTCGCCATGATTCAGGTGGATGATCAAAACTATACTTCACACGTAGACCGGGAATGCAGGCATCGGTTACAGGCTCCAATCTGGGTACATGGACAGGAACGCGGCTTTGTGGCCTTGTGTTATGACCGGGATCTGAGAGTGTTGGATCAAGGACCCTTTTTACGAGAAGAGGTCAGTTTATTGGAAGCAATAGCGCAGGAATTGGCATTTCTTATTGAGCGCAAACAGGTTGAGAGTGAAAAAGCGCGATTGAATGACCAGATACGCCATGCTGATCGATTGGCGACGATTGGGCAACTGACTGCCGGCGTGGCTCATGAATTGAATGAACCCCTGGGGAGCATTTTGGGATTTGCTCAATTGGTACAAAAACAAACGGACCTACCACCTGGGATTGCCAGTGATATTGAACGGATTATCAAGGCTTCCTTACACGCACGAACCATCGTTCGAAAGCTCCTGCTCTTTTCGCGCCAGATGCCTCCCGTGAAATCCAGGATTAATCTGAATGAATTAATCAAAGAGGCACTCTACCTTTTTTCTCAGCGCCTGGAAAAAAATCAAATTACCCTGATGCTGGATTTTAGTCCTACTCTGCCCGAGATCGTTGCTGATCCGGCGCAATTGAATCAGGTTATTGTAAATTTGGTGGTCAATGCCATTCAGGCTATGCCAGACGGTGGAGAATTAATAATCCACACTTCCCTTCAGCAGGATGATCAGATCGTTCTACGGGTTCAGGATACAGGGGTAGGTATGACTGCCACCGTCAAAGACCAGATATTTATTCCTTTTTTTACCACCAAGGATGTCCATGAAGGTACCGGATTGGGACTTCCTGTGGTTTTGGGAATTGTTGTTTCTCATGGTGGAAAAATCGATGTGGAGTCGACGGTAGGTGCAGGGACTGATTTCATACTGACCCTGCCGATAAAAAATGGAAAATCAGAAGGGAATTTGCATGGAGCCCCGTGATACAGCGACCATACTGGCTGTGGATGATTCTCCGGATACACTGGAACTTTTACAGCGCAATCTCACCAGCAAGGGCTATCGTGTCTTTATTGCCGAAGATGTTCCGAGTGCCCTGAAGGTATTGGAATCGACAAGAATCGACTTGGTTTTAACTGATCTGAAAATGCCCGGTATCAGTGGATTGGATCTGATCCGGCACATCCGGGAAAATTATAAAAACACGGAAGTGATGATGATTACCGGTTACGCCACGGTGGAGGGCGCCGTGGAGGCGGTGAAAAAAGGTGCCGAAGAGTACCTGGCCAAACCCTTTACGGATCAGGAGCTATTCGCGGCAGTTGAGCGTTCCCTCGATAAGTTGCACCTACGTCGTTCGGAAGGCGTTTTCCCGGATCTGTTTAAAGATTCATTCTATGGTTTGATTGGTCAGTCTCCTACCATGAAGAAAGTTTTTCGCACGATTTCGAAGGCTGCCGAAACTGTGGCCACGGTTTTGATCACAGGTGAGAGTGGTACAGGGAAGGAGTTGGTGGCGCGTGCTATTCACTATTCTGGAAATCGGAGATCAGCCTCATTTGTTGCGGTTAATTGCGGAGGAATCCCGGAGAGTCTGCTGGAGAGTGAATTGTTCGGTTATGTGAAAGGTGCCTTCACTGGTGCAACCTCAACCCGGGCTGGATTTTTTCAAACCGCTGACGGTGGGACTATTTTCTTGGATGAAATTAGTGAGGCGACAGTCTCCATGCAGGTAAAACTGCTACGGGTGCTCCAATCCAAAGAGGTCTGCATGGTTGGCAGCACCAAAACCCAGCAAGTGGATGTGCGCATCATTGCTGCCACCAATAAAGATTTACAGGAACTGGTGAAGCGGGGATTGTTCCGGGAGGATTTATACTTCCGTTTGAACATTATCAATATTGGTATACCGCCGTTGCGGGAGCGAGAGGATGATACGCTCCTCTTGGTCAAATATTTCATCGCAAAATTCAAACGAGAGTTGGGACGCCCGGAGGTTCTTTTTGCCCATGGGGTACTGGAAGCGCTAAAAAAATATCGCTGGCCCGGGAATGTTCGCGAAATGGAGAATACCATTCAGCGTCTGATTCTTATGTCGGAGAATGACCGAGTGGAGATGACCGATCTGCCGGTTCATATGCGCTTTTCCGTGAATCGGGACAGGGGCTATAGTCGAACGATTGCTGAAGTTGAAGCCGAACATATTCGGGGCGTTCTCATGAAAGTTGCCGGCAATAAATCCAAGGCTGCAGGTATTCTGGGTATTGATCGAAAAACACTGCGCGAGAAAATGAAGCGTTACGGGATTGATTAGCGGTTCGAGCCAGTGTAAGGCATTCGCCCCCCATTGCCAACTCTCGAATCGAGCTCAGCAGCTAAAAGCTGTTAAATACTGAACCCGCAGAGCATCGGTTAACTCATTAAAGCATAATTACCCGTATTGTCCATCAAATTGAAATAAAAGATATCTCCGGGTAAAATTGTCTCACTGGTACAAAACTCTCCGCTTTTTTTGTGCCACATTACGAATTACAATTCTACATATGTTACTGTAACATACTGATAATAAAGACATAATGGTGAATTCTAACTGCCGGGAATTTTTGGCAGGCTAATTGATTTACAAGAGGGTGATGAAAGCCACTAATGAATATTTAGACCTGATTGGAGATGGGAAATGGTAACACCGAGCGAATCAATTGCTCATCAATCAAATGTGAGTCCCGCTGAAGAAATTGACACCGGATTGTGTCTCAACTGTATTCATAATTTGAATTGTACCCTGAAACGTTATGCCACCGATAAAATCGTAGCATGTGAAGAATATGATTTTGAGGGGGGGACAAATTTGAAATTACACCATACCCCCAAGGCTGAATCGTCTGCTTCGGCTCAGTTGTTAGGACTCTGTTCCAATTGTGATATCCGCACCCAGTGCACTTTGCCCAGGGGTGAAGCCGGTGTATGGCACTGTGAGGAGTACGTGTAAAAAAGGCGTAAGCGTAAGAAAAAGGTGATATCACCTTTTGGGTTTCAGGGCTAATCCAACGCCCTTTTTACCGTCAATCATGATGGTCAGGGGTTCTTTTAAGCGGATGTAACGCAGAAATTCCGTTTCCTGTGCGGACGGTAGATTGTCCAGCCATTTCCAGTCAAGATAATCTTTTTGGACATGGACGCTAACTTTGAAATACCCTATTTCCAATGCTGTGACATTCTGGAAAAAATGGTTCCCGAATGAGGGGTCAATGTCGAAATCTTCCAAACCCAGTTCTACCATGCTCCGGGCATGGCTGATCTGCTCCCAGCCGATGGGAATTCCCAGATTCGGATCACTGGTGCCCCACCGTCCGGGTCCAATTAACAGATAGGGGTGCTCAGCATCCAATGATCGATTCAGCTGGCCAATCTCCCGGGCAATCTGGTGCGTCACTTGGGGAGAAAATTTTTGATGCTTCACATACACAATGTCCCGAATTCGATCATTGATGCCATTCCCCATAGCGAGTGAGCTTTTAAAAGCTATTTTCGAAAGTGGATACTCATCCAATTCAAATTCTTCAGTCGTTTTCACCGTGTGTTGGGGTCGAATCTGCAAAATGTACAATCTGGGTTTGGTGGTGAGATCCTCCACCTGCATGGCGAACTCGATTTCCACGTCTCCACCCATGGCAATACGACATTCATCAATAAGCTGGGTGAAGGCATTTGTGAGCTGCCATTTGGATGCGTTCAATAACGGTTTTAGTGTGATAATGGGCTTCCCGTCATCAACCGCATAGTCATAAAACCGGCCGTCCTCCTGGGAATAATAACTAACCACCAGATCGGCCAACCCCTCTTTCCAGGCTTCCTTCACAGAAAGTTTCAACTCTGAATCCACGGTTTCTTGGTCCGTCTGGGTTAGCGGCAGGACAAAAAGACTTTTCTGGGAATTTTTCAGCACCGATTGGGCATTATAAAATTGGGGTAGCACCGAAGGGTGTTTTGGAGAAAATCGCAGGGCGTCATTGCCACCCATGACTGTCCGGCCCAATCCAAGGGCCATGGAAACCACACCTTCTTCCCGTTTCATCACACCGATGGGATAAAAATTATGACTCTGTATCAATCCTGATGCCACCGGATAGAAATAGTTTCCGTGCTGAGCACCCACCAGATTTTGAATAATCACTGCCATTTTTTCATCTTCAGGCCGATTTCCCGTAGCTTCCATATAAGCTCTGGCATCAGGGTAAAAAGTGGAAGCGTATACTCGCTTCACGGCATTCAACACGTCGGCAACCCGGTTGGCTGGTTTGGGTGAATTATTGGGAATCATGTAAGTGCGGTAAATCCCGGCGAAGGGTTGAAACAGGGAGTCCTCCAATAGCGATGAGGAGCGTACCGCCAATGGTGTGGTGTGATACGAGAGGTACGATTTGATGTTCTCCACCGTCGCGGTCTCAAAAATTCCTGCCAGAAAAACTTTGTCGATTGTGTCAATATCCGCTTCCATCAGGGACGCAGAATCTATGTTATTCATCTCCAGGAAACGGTCGTAGAGATTGGTGCCCAGGACTGCTGTGTGAGGAATATCAATGATAATTTGTTTATTGGCACGATACCAGTTGAATTCGCGCATATACGTATTCATAAAGGCTAAACCGCGCCCTTTTCCACCCAGGGAGCCGCGCCCGAACCGGACGAATTTGAATTCCGGATCGTAGGTTTCCGGATCGAAGTAAATAATTTCTCCCTGGTGCTGTATTTTCCGCTGACTCCGAACCAGGTCCAGCAGTAGTGTTCGCATGGCTTCCAGATTCTCAAAATCTCGGGCATGCTTGGTGCGCAGAATGTCAGCGATTTCAAAATAACCCCGCACCGCAAGCCAGTTTGAAAAATGATTTCTACGGGCATGATAACCGATACTTTGTGCCGGTACAACCGCAAGGGCAGCCTCCAAAGAGCGCAAATCACTAACCCGGCAGATCTCTGATTTATCCGGTGAGCTGAACACCAATTCCCCGAAACCACAATGCTTCACCACAAATTTCCGTAGATTCATTACCAGCTCGGGAGAATTTTTATCCAGGAAATAGGCGTTTAATTGCTTAGCCACAGAGGCATTTTCGGGCTCCTTGCTCTGGAGCACAATGGGGAGATCCGGAACTTTGGATGTGACCATGCTGAGTAATTTTGCACCGGCTTGTTCGTCCACCGTTCCTTTTCGGGGATAGCGCACATCCGATATAACAGCTAATATATTGTTCTGATATTTTGCGAAATAAGCGGCGGCTTCCTCGTAATTGGATGCCAGTAAGATCTTTGGCCGGGACCGCATTCTAAGCAAACGCAAAGATTCTGTGTATTCACGCTTCATCAATTTATAGATATGCTTGATTGTCTCCCGGTAAATCATGGGCAGAAAGACCGAGTAAAACTGGGGTGAATCTTCCACAACAATAATGGCACGAACACCCCCGTGGAGAATGTCCCGCTCCGCATTCTTCCGGTCTTCAACAAATTTGATGATGGCTGTGAATAGAGAGGAATCCCCGGACCAGAAGAAAATTTTATCCAGCTCGTTCTTTTCTTTGTTTTTGGAAATCAGGTAATTGTATTCTCGCTGGTGAGATGCCAACAAAATTACCGGCAGGTCAGGATGACTTTCTTTTACTGCTTTTCCAAATTCAAAAGGATGCATATCTGGAAGGCGGGACATGGTAATCACCATGTCATATTTTTCCCTATCCAATTTTTGCAGGGCGTGTTTGGCGGTGGAAACTCGTGTAACCCGTGGGGCATTGGACAAATTCATGTCCTGATATTCAGTAAAAATCAACTCGGTCAGGCGGCCATCTTCCTCCAGAATGAAGGCGTCATACAGACTTGAAACGATAAGAATTTCGTGAACCCGCAAATGCATCAGATCTCGGAAGGAAATCTGATTATGGGGACCTAACGTTATCGATTCATCAATGGTCATGATTTAATAAAATAAAGAGATTGAATAATGCCCACAATTGGGGCATTTGGCCTCATTTTTGATTCATAAATACCCACAAGAGCACGATAGCAGCAGGGGCAAATGCCACTACAATATTTCCCGAACGTCTGTTTTTTAGAATTCACCGTACTTGCGGAAAACCTTATCCATCAATCGGCTGATGGTCAATTCCACGATCGATTTATTGGCTTGGGTCCTCATTTCGAATCAAAGCTAAGCAGCAAAGCATGATTACCCAATGGAAACTAACGGATAAATCCGGAAGCTATCAGGTTCTCGCTATTCCGATAGATATGAATCGATTACATCATTTTAATGACACGGAGGGTCTTAGTTATGTCAGCATCCTACACAGATGAAGTCTTTGCACAGGTACGCGCGAAAAATGGCCATGAAGCTGAATTTTTGCAGGCCGTTGATGAAGTTCTGGAGTCCCTAAAGCTCGTTCTGGACAAGCATCCACGGTATCGCGAGGCTCGGATACTCGACCGCCTGGTTGAGCCAGAACGGGTGCTTATGTTCCGTGTTCCCTGGTCGGACGATGAGGGGACAGTACATGTTAATCGTGGATATCGTGTGGAATTTAACAGCGCCATCGGTCCCTATAAAGGGGGGTTACGATTCCACCCCAGTGTAAATCTGAGTATTTTAAAGTTCCTGGGTTTTGAGCAAGTATTCAAAAATTCGCTGACCACACTCCCCATGGGGGGTGGAAAAGGGGGATCTGATTTTGATCCCAAGGGAAAATCGGACACAGAGGTGATGCGGTTTTGCCAATCCTTCATGACCGAATTACAGCGACATATCGGCCCAAATACAGATGTCCCGGCCGGTGATATCGGTGTTGGCGGCCGGGAGATCGGCTTCTTGTTTGGCCAGTATAAGCGGCTTCGCAATACCTTTGAGGGTGTTCTCACTGGCAAAGGACTCAACTGGGGAGGAAGTCTGATTCGCCCCGAAGCCACAGGCTATGGCACGGTTTACTTTGCCGAGGAAATGTTGAAAACTAAAGATGAAACATTTGAAAGTAAACGGGTTGCCATTTCGGGTTCGGGAAACGTGGCTCAGTACGCGGCTGAAAAGGTTTTAGAACTGGGTGGTACTCCGGTCACCATGTCGGATTCTTTGGGATCGGTATATGACAAGGACGGCATTACGCGTGAAAAACTCGATTGGATCATAGAGCTTAAGAACTATCGCCGCGGTCGAATCCAGGAGTATGCTGCCGAGTTTGATGGCGTTGAGTTCATGGCTGGTGAACGTCCCTGGGGTGTCCCATGTGACGTGGCATTACCTTGTGCGACTCAGAATGAAATCAACAAAGAGGAGGCTGAGATACTGGTGAAAAATGGCTGTATCGCCGTGGCTGAAGGAGCCAATATGCCCAGTGAACCAGCGGCCATTGATGTGTTCCAGGACAGTCATCTCCTCTTTGGGCCCGGCAAAGCCGCCAATGCTGGCGGTGTTGCTGTTTCCGGTCTGGAAATGAGCCAAAACGCCATGCGTCTTTCCTGGACGCGGGAAGAGGTGGATCAAAAGCTCCATGATATTATGATCGATATTCATCAAAGTTGTGTGGAAACGGCTGCCCAATATGGTCAAAGCGGTAACTATGTAGCCGGTGCCAATATTGCCGGTTTTCTCAAAGTAGCCAATGCCATGATGGATCAAGGTCTCGTCTAAAAAAACCGGGGATGGACAATAACTCTATGTACAAGGCAAAGTTGGGGCTGTCTCATTTGATACCAGCAATATTTTTGTCTCGATACCGAGGGAGATAACAGGAAGGTCAGGTCATCAAATCGTTAACGTGAGATTGACGGCCGGGTTTATAAATGGCACCAAATCCAGTCCGCCCATCAATCCGAATCGGTAGTGATTTTTTAAATCGAAAATGCCGCAGATACTTTGTCTCCTCTATAGCCCTGGTGTGACTAAACCAATCCCAATCAATAGCTGTGTCATAGGCTTCGGGGGGAATAGTGAAGTAACTTATTCCCAATGTGGTCAGATTCTGGAAGAAGTGGCTGCCAAATGAGGGTTCGATAAACAGATTGGGTAACCCCACTTCAACAATTGCCCTGGCCTGTGAAATTTCATCCCAATTCACTGGAATCCCTAAAAACGGGTCAGCCGTACCCCAGCGTCCCGGCCCCATCAGCAGGTAATGGTGATTCTCGCCCATTGACCTGTTTAGTGTCGCGATCTCAGATGCAATTTCATGGGTTTCCTGAACTTTAAAGGTTTCGGGTTTTACCAAAATAATATCTTTGATGGTATTGGTCGTGCCATGACCGAGGCAGCGATCACTCGTGCAAATCACATCTTCCGACTTGATTTCATCCGGGTCTAGCACAGTGAGTTGAGCATAGGTCAACATGGGTCGGATCTGAAGGATATTAAACACAGTCGGGGCATCCTGATTCATGCCTACGTTGGCCGCAAATTCCACCTCCACCTCACAACCCATTCCACGGCGACCATAGTGGAGGAGATTCTGAAGGATGTCCGCCAGTGGGAAGACATTCCATTTCAAAATATTGGCAAATGAAATAACGCGCGGCCCCTTCATATCCGGTGCTTCCACGAAAGCATTATCGTTTGCATCGTACACGCTGGTGAGGGGCTCCAGGGTTCCATCTTTTTCTGCATGTTGGATCGACAAAAGTTCAAGATTGCCCTGTTCACCTTCCGCCAGCGGATCGCGCTCAGAGTTCATGGGCAACGCAAAAAAGGTGCTTTGGCTGTTTTTTAAAACGGAACGTGCGTCAAAAAATTGGGGCAGAATTTTTGGGTATTTGGGACAGAAACTCAAGGATTTATTCCCCAAAACCACCGTACGCCCCAAACCTAACGCAACATTGGCAATCCCATTTTCACGCTTCATGTTTTTAAAGGGATAATAATTATAGGACTGGGCGATTCCAGAAATGGTGGGGTAAAAATAGTCTCCGTACTGAGCACCTACCAGATTCTGGATAATCACTGCCATTTTTTCATCTTCCGGACGATTACCAGTGGCGGTCATGTAGTGTTGTGCTTCCAGATGGAAGGTAGATGCATAGACCATTTTGATTGCATCCAATACCAATTGCAATCGATCATCAAGCTGGGGTGTGTTATTGGGCAGCATGAATGTAGCGTAAATACCTGCGAAGGGCTGGAAAAGGGAATCTTCCAGGAGGGAAGAAGAACGCACAGCCAGGGGGACGCGGTGATGCTCCAGGTATGCCCGTAGATCGGCCACAAAGCTTTCCGGAAATTGACCTGCCCGAAAAATCGCATTGATTTCCTCATTGCTGTCGGCGTCCCCCAATGCGCTCTGAATACGATTTAATTCGATGAACTGATCAAAAATGTCGGTTGCAACCACCGATGTATGGGGAATATCCACCACCACATTGGGGTATTTCGTGTGCCACTCGAAGCGTTTTAAAAAGGTGGATACAAAGGCCAGTCCGCGTGCTTTTCCGCCCAGTGAGCCGGTCCCGAAACGGACGAAGCGAAAGGCGGGATCATAGGTTTCGGGAACGAAATCCAGGATTTTGTCCTGGTATTGGGTAGCGCGTTCCCGACGGACCAAATCAGTGATGATTTTCCGCAATTCATTCACATGGGAAAAATCTTCCAGATGCAGCGGTTTGATCTGATCTGCCAGTTGGAAATATCCGCGAGCTGCGAGCCAATTGCTGAAATGATTCCGTCGGGCGTGATATTCGACGCTTTGATCCGGAACTTTCAGCAAGGCGTTTTCCAGTCCCTTTAAGTCATACACTTCGTCAATGGGCGTACCGTCCCGGTTCGAGAAGACCAGATTGCCAAATCCGCAGTGTTTCACGACGAACTCGAGTAAATCTTTCACCAGTCGCGGTGAGTTCTTGTCCAGGAAATAGGCGTTAATCCGCTGAGCTTTGGTGCGATTCTTACGATCCTTGGATTGGAGGACGACCGGTAAATCGCGGTCGGTTTTGTGAATCAGGGACAAAAGTGACACGCCGGCATTGGGATCCAGAACACCATTTTTCGGGTAGCGGACATCACTGATAACGGCCAGTGCTTGTTGTTGGAACTTATTAAAATAGGCCAGCCCCTCCTCGTAGGTGGTTGCCAGTAGGATTTTTGGTCGGGAGCGCATCCGCAATAAGCGTAATGCATCGGTGTACTCATTGCGCATCAGGTGTTGGGTGTGCTGAATGATTTCCCGGTATATCATTGACATGAAGACAGAATAATATTGGGGTGAGTCTTCCACCACGATGATACAACGAACACCGCCCTCCAGAATATCTCGCTCGGCATTGTGTTTATCCTCAACCACCTTGATGATTGCGGGCAGCAGGGAAGGCGTACCCACCCAGGCAAAGACAAACTCAAATGGTGAATCGGGGTCGGGTGCGGCTTCAAGAATGCGCTTGTCCGCAGCCAGCAGGATCAGGGGCAGGTTGGGGTGCTGCTCCCGTACTTTTCGGCCAAATTCTTCCGCATCCATATCACCCAGGCGAGCCATGGTGATGACCAGATCCACACGATTGTGCTCCAAATATTCCAACGCGTCCCGAGCCGTGGATACGCGAATCACATGCGGCGGATTATTCAGGTTAAGCTGATGATATTCCATGAATACCATCTCGGTGATGTGTCCACCTTCCTCCAGTTTAAAGGCATCATACAGACTGGCCACAATTAGGATATCGTGTACCCGAAATTGCATCAGGGCACGAAACGAAAGTGTTTTGTGGTGTTTAAAGTCCAGGTCTAAATCTGGTATTTGGTTCGGTAGTGGTTGTTTCATCAGATAACAAATGTGCTAAGACTGGCATGATTTTCCAAGGTGTTAATCCAGAGTATGTGTGTGTTCCACGCGGTGGTTTGGTAATGTCCCCTCACAGCATTTGACAGCGTTCAGGAAATAGCTGAATTGTGCCACCTCTGGCATATTGTTTGTTTGATAGTAAGACCGTGATACACAAATTGAATAATCCACCGAAGTGAATTAAGGATAGTACCCCATGAATTTCGGTATCGTACATGAAACCCGGCTGAATGAAAAGCGTGTCGCACTCACACCCGGTGGTGCTGCCACCTTGGTAAGGGCGGGACATACAGTGTATCTGGAATCCGGTGCCGGTCTGGCGTGTGGCTGGACGGATCAGGATTACCAGAACCAGGGTGCGCAGATTGTTTTTAACCACGAGGAAATCTACGGTCGGTCGGAAATTCTCCTGAAAATCCTACCGGTAGTGGCTGAAAATTTAGAATACATCCAAACCGGTCAGACGATTGTTTCATTCCAACATCTGGCCATAGCCAGTCCGGAAGTTTACCATGGGTTGGTAGAGAAACAGGTGAACCTGATTGGTATGGAAATCATCGAGGATGAAGATGGTTCACGACCAATTTTGAAGGGGATGAGTGAAATCGCGGGTCAATTGGCGCCCATCATTGCCGGCAACTATCTGGGTCGGGATCCCATGGGGAAGGGTGTTTTACTGGGCGGTGTAGCGGGTGTTTCGCCCGCATCGGTGGTAATTCTTGGTGCGGGGACATCCGGACTGAACGCCGCCTGTGCCTTCGCCGGACTGGGCGCGCAGGTTCATGTTCTGGATCGCAATCTTGATAAATTGCGGGAAGTAAGGCGGCGACTGGGTAACCAGGTAGCCACACTGTTTGCGGATCAAAATAACATCACAAAAACCCTGAAATTTGCAGATGTCTTCATGGGTGCTGTATTAATCCGCGGGAGCCTCACGCCACATATCCTGAAACGCTCCATGATCGCTGCTATGAAACCGTTATCCATCTTCATCGATTTTTCCATCGATGAAGGGGGAATTAGCGAGACCAGTCGTCCAACCACATTATCCGATCCTATTTACATGGATGAAGGGGTGATTCATTACTGCGTTCCCAACATTACAGCCGGTGTGAATCGTACGGCGTCCCGGGCATTGGCGAATATGCTGGTGGATGTGTTACAAACCATTGGACATCTGGGAACTAAAGAGGCGTTGAATAAAAATTCCGCTTTACGGCGGGGCACCTATCTCCTTGAGGGGGAATGCCTGATTCCAGCCATTCGAGAACATTTTACCTTGAATAACCGAAAGTAATCCCGGCTGCTATGAACTGGACGGACATCTATCGTAAAAAGATTTGCTCCATCGAAGAAGCGATGGAGGCGGTACAGTCGCATCACACGGTGTATATCCATCCCGGGTGTGCCACACCATTACCCTTGGTTGAAGGGTTCAGCGAGAGGGTCAAATCGCTGGAAGATGTGACGGTAAGCCATATTCTCACCCTGGGTGATGCTCCCTATGCCGAACCGGGTATGGAAAAGCATTGTCGGGTGGATTCATTATTTACTGGTGCCAATGTACGGGAAGCGGTGAATACCGGACGTGCTGACTGGACGCCCATTTTTTTATCAGAAATTCCTGACTTGTACCTGAGCCGGCAGATTCCGTTGGATATCTCACTCATTCATGTGAGTCCACCGGACGAACACGGGTTTTGCTCCTTTGGTGTGGGCGTGGAAACAACCATGGCGGCCACCAAAGTCTCTAAAACCATCATCGCGTTGGTGAATCGCAGAATGCCGCGTGTGCATGGGGATAATTTCATTCATGTGTCTAAACTGACTCATATTGTTGAGCAGGATTTTGATCTGATTGAATTGCCGCGAATTGAGCTCACCGAGCGTCACATGAAAATCGGTAAATTCATTGCCGATCTGGTGGAGGATGGCTCTACGCTACAGATGGGGATTGGCGGAATTCCGGATGCGACACTATACCATTTGAAGGATAAGCGCGATCTGGGCATACATACCGAGATGTTCAGCGACGGTGTGGTCGAATTGGCAGGAGCCGGGATTATCAACGGGGAACGCAAGACATTACACCCGGGAAAAATCATCGCCAGCTTTGTGCTGGGAACCCGGCATGTATATGATTTTATTGAGGAAAATCCCTTTATCGAGTTCCACCCTTCTGATTATGTGAATGACCCATTCATCATCTCTAAAAATGACAAAATGGTAGCCATAAATTCAGCCATTGAGGTTGATCTCACCGGTCAGGTGTGTTCTGATTCCATGGGACGGTGGAATTATTCAGGGATTGGCGGGCAGGTTGATTTTATCCGTGGGGCGTCCCACAGCAAGGGCGGGAAGCCCATCATTGCCTTGCCATCCACGGCAAAGAAAGATACCCAATCCCGGATTGTGTTGGATTTGAAACCGGGTGCAGCGGTAACCACCAGCCGGGGGGATGTACATTATGTGGTGACAGAATACGGCGTAGCCTACCTGCACGGCAAGAGCACACGCAACCGGGCCAAAGCGCTGATTGATATTGCCCACCCGAAATTCAGGGAAGAATTACAAGAGCAGGCAATCTCTGCCGGATTGCTATAACAAGGAGTTTGGAATGGCGAATGCACGTGGATTTGTAGCAATTAACGAGGAAGAATGCAAAGGGTGTGATTTGTGTGTGGTGGCGTGTCCCGTGGATGTTTTGCACCTGGCGAAACATTTCAACACACACGGTTACAATCCTTCAGAATACGATGGTGACGGGTGCACGGGCTGCGGTGTTTGTTTTTATGCTTGTCCTGAGCCTGGTGCGATAACGGTCTTTAAGAATTGGGAGGAATCACGTCATAAGTACCTCAATCCTGAGGGTGAAGGTGTGACGAGTCTGACACTAAAAGACCCGGTAAAAGGTGTGGCTGTAATCGAATCCACCGGTGATACGATTGTGCTGAGTGATTTTCGGAAACTCAATTTTGCGGAGTGATGGTATGGAACGACAATTAATCAAAGGAAACGAAGCAATCGTCAAGGGTGCGATTCTGGCTGGCTGCCGGGCATATTTTGGATATCCCATCACCCCTGCCAGCGAAATTGCCCAGGCTGCTGCTTTGTATATGCCCTTGGTGGGCGGAACTTTTTTACAGGCAGAGAGCGAAGTGGCTGCCATCAATATGGTGTACGGTGCGTCCGGAACCGGTCAGCGGGTGATGACCGCTTCTTCCAGTCCGGGTATCAGTCTCAAGCAGGAAGGTATTTCGTACATCGCCGGCGCCGAACTGCCCGGTGTGATTGTTGATGTAATGCGTGGCGGACCCGGTTTGGGCAATATTGCCCCGGAACAGGGTGACTATCACCAAATCGTGAAGGGTGGGGGACACGGGAATTATAAAAATATTGTTTTAGCGCCCAATTCCGCTCAGGAGATGTGTGATCTTACCATGTTGGCCTTTGAGTTAGCGGATAAATATCGTAACCCGGCGGTAGTGCTGGCCGATGGTTTTATCGGGCAAATGATGGAACCGGTGGTTTTTCCGGATCCTGTTAAAGAGCTGCCCGAAAAAAAGTGGGCCATTAAGGGCATTCCCGAAGATAAGGATAACCTCATCAGTTCAATTGAGCTGGACCCGGATGATCTGGAACGGCACAACCGGAAATTGCAGCAGAAATATGAAATTATCGGTAAAAATGAAGTTCGTTTTCAGGAATATGAAACTGAGGACGCGGAAATAATTCTTGTCGCCTTCGGTATCGTTTCCCGGTTGGTTCAAAGTGCTGTCGATACACTGCGGGAGGACGGGGTAAAAGTCGGCATGCTAAGACCGATTACCCTCATGCCGTTTCCAGGGCATGTGTTGGAAAAACTGGCTGCTGAAGAGCGGGTAAAGTTATTTTCGGTATTCGAACTGAATAACGGCCAGATGGTGGAAGATGTCAGGTTAGTTGTGAATGGTGACAAACCCGTGAAATTTTATGGACGGATGGGTGGGAATGTCCCCACAATTCAGGAAATCGTAGACCAGATTAAAAAGCAGATGAGGGAAATATGAGCACGAAGATTTTAAGTAAGTCCCAGGGATTCTACGATCTGTACGAACGGCGTCCGGGCAGTGACCAGGAAACCACCCACTATTGTCCCGGATGTGGTCACGGTATCCTGCATAAAATGATTGCCGAAGCGCTCATGGATTTTGGTGTGAATGACAATTCCATCATCATCAGTCCCGTGGGGTGTAGTGTTTTTGCCTATTACTACTTTGCCGCGGGTAATTTTCAGGCTGCCCATGGTCGGGCGCCTGCAGTGGCTACCGGAGTGAAGCGTGCCTTGCCGGAGTCCATTGTCATCTCGTACCAGGGAGATGGTGATCTGGCTGCTATCGGCGGAAACGAAATTCTCCATGCCGCCAATCGTGGTGAGGCGATTTCCGTGTTTTTTGTGAACAATGCAATTTATGGCATGACCGGTGGACAGATGGCGCCCACCACGCTCATCGGGCAGAAAACCACCACCACACCGTACGGACGAACCGTTGCGAACGAAGGTTATCCGATTCGGATGACAGAACTAATTTCCCAATTGCAGGCCCCTGTCTATGTGGAACGAACCATGATGGCTGATACAAAAAGCATCAACACGACTCGCAAAGCGGTACGAAAAGCCATTAAAAACCAGGTGGAGAAAAAGGGCTTTTCCTTCGTGGAAGTGTTGTCAACCTGTCCTACCGGATGGAAAGTGACGGCACCGCAAGCGGAAGAATGGGTAAAAACAACCATGACCCAGCATTTCCCGTTGGGGGTTTTCAAGGACATATCGGGAGATGCTGAACCGCTGAACCTCACAAAGGATCAGCTCCCTGCAGAACGCATTCCAAAAGCCATTAGCCTGCCTCTGGGGGATAAGGAAAAGCTCGTATATAAGATTCCTGAAACGGTGAGCGAGGAGATAAAAATCTCCGGTTTTGGCGGTCAGGGTGTGCTCTCCCTGGGTGTCTGGCTCAGCGAGTTTGGCATGCGGGAAGATCTGAATGTGAGCTGGATTCCCTCTTATGGCCCGGAAATGCGTGGCGGTACAGCCCATTGCCATGTGAAGCTCTCCCACCGGCCAATCGGATCACCGCTTGTGGCTCAGCCAACCGTGTTGGTTGCTACCAACCGACCGTCTCTGGAAAAATTTGAGCAGGAGGTTGTGGCAGGCGGGAAAATTTTCTGGGATAATTCGCTCATCGATATTTCACCATCCCGAAGTGATATCGTAAGCCTGCCCGTGCCCGCCACGGAAATTGCCAATCAACTTGGGAATACGAAAGCTGCTAATGTGGTGATGTTGGGTGTCATTACCGCGGTCTCGGATTTTCTTGATGAAAATATCGTCAGGCGTACATTACCGGAAATCTTCAAAAAGAAACACCTGCTGGATTTGAACATGCAGGCGTTCAACAAAGGGTTGGAGTTTGCAGCGTCGTTGAAGCAAATGACCTGACCCTGCCACACAAAGGGAGGTTATGGTTATGGACTTCAGAAAAATCCTCTTTCCGACGGATTTCTCGGAATCATCTAAATTTGCGTTGCCATTCGCGGTAAGCATGGCCACAAAATTCCAGGCACACCTTACATTGGTGCATGTAATTGAACCGATTGTCACACCGGTGGATTTTGCCTGGGGAACCTATAATTATCCGGACATTGAAAAACAGGTAAATTCGTACGCGGAAGATTCGCTGAAAAAGATCGTGGATGAGAATGTTCCGGGTGAAATTGAGACCGATGTGGTGATTCTGTATGGGAAACCCTGGCGAGAAGTCGTCACGCATGCGAAAGAAAATGATATTGACCTCATTGTCATTCCCACGCATGGATTAAGCGGATTGAGTCACGCCATTTACGGTAGTACTGCAGAGAAAGTCATTCGCAAAGCGCCCTGTCCGGTACTCACCATCCGTCACCCGGATGTGAAATTCGACATGCCCTGACCCGATGAATTTGATTAGTGGAAACGCGTAACGGATCGTCTTTTTCGAACCGTTAACCTATTGATAACCCTAGCGGAGTTTGCATTGCGAGTCAAAATTTCGATTCTTTCAATCGTCACATCCATTCTGTTTCTCAATTGTGCAGCGACAAAATCGGTTTCGTACGATCGAACGGTGCAAATTCTCACTAATTCAGCGCATCCAATTGTGTTAACTCAGGTGCAATCTGACACCCTCTTCGGCAGTCATCAGCGCATCCATACGGTGGCGCTGCCCCAAACTGCCTTTTCCAATTACCTGCTGGACCTCAGATACAGTCAAGGTGCCTTGCGCAAAACCAGTTGGTTTGGTGAAACTTCCGGTGCTCTCACGGCCGTGAACGGGAGCTATTTCGATATGGACAACGGAGGGAGTGTTACCTATCTGGAGATTCAGGATTCGGTCATTTGCTGGACCCAACCCGATGTGGACAGTCTGAAATGGGCATTTCCTGACAGTCTTATTAATGCTGCGGTCATTCTCACCAAATCCGGTCATCTGGTCATGGAGCATGCGCGACCGGACAGTGCCTATGCTCTGTCACGGGAAGAGAATGCCGTATTGGTTGCCGGACCGCTGTTACTTCAGGATGGTCAGAAGGTTCAAATGCCGAAAGCCCATTTTGTTGCCGACCGGCATCCCCGCAGCTACCTGGCTGCGACGCAGGATAAAATTCTATTTATTTCGGTGGACGGTCGCTCCAAATCTGCCCATGGTATGTCACTCTATGAAGCGCAGGACTATCTATTGAATCTTGGGTGTGTGGATGCGATCAATCTGGATGGTGGCGGATCCACAACCTTGTGGGTGCGCGATCGCGGTGTAGTGAATCATCCCAGCGACCTTACGGGTGAGCGTAAAGTTGCAAATGCCTTTGTGATTCTGCCGCGTTAGTAAACCCAGCTAATGAATACCAGACCTTTCGTCAACACATAGCAGCGCATCAGTTATTCATCATTCCGTTCGTTTACCCGGTTCACGTCCGGCCCGGTCCGGTGTGAAGGCTGGCATGCAGATCGCCCAATAGATTGCCATTTTATCATACGGATTCTCGTACTGTACACGCATTCCCCGGTTGACCATCAACACTTGTCCTGCGGACATCGTAACCGTTTTGCCACCGATAATGACGCGAAGCCTTCCTTCCAGCAAAATCGTTAGCTCATCAAATGCAGGTTGTTGAACGGGCTCAGACCACCCGGGAGGCGCTTCCATTCGCGCCACACTCACGCTATCGGTATTGGTATTGACCTGGCCCACATACTCATCGATTTTTTTACCACCGGGTACGGGGATCCCGACCGGTTTATTGATTAAAAGATACCTATCCGTTCGATCATTCATCTGAAATCACCTTTCATCATACTGAAAAATAGGACCTCGATTCCGTTTCGACTCGTCTTTTTTATCCCGCCAACCTGGCAGGGAATAACAGCGGACAACAGAAATATGTCATATCAGCATGCTGTGTCGTGGAATCAGGCGGAAAATTCTGCAAATATACGCCATCATGGCTTATAAATGGATCTGGCACGCTTCTGGAGATAGATAAGGGCGAAATGAGCAGATATGAAAACTTTGAAAAGCGAGAAGAACTGTGAGACAAAGATTTAACAACACAACAAACGATTCAAAAATGGAGGATCTAACCATGACACTCGTACGCTATAACCCCAGTGTAACTTTACCGCGCCTTTCCAAGACCTTTGACGAAATGTTCAAATCTTTCTTTGAGGAAGGTGATGACATGCGTCCGGTCTGGCGTCCCGCAATGGATGTTCGTGACGAGGGTAAAGAGTATAAAGTCTCTTTCATGCTCCCAGGCTTCGATCGGAAGGACATCAATGTTTCTTTCAAGAAAAATTCCCTGATTGTGAAGGCTGAGCAGAAGAAGGAAGAGAAAAAAGAGGAACAGGATGAATACCTGGTGAGAGAAATCAGCCGTGGTTCCTACATGCGTTCTATTGAATTACCGGATGATGTGGATGCCGATAAAATCTCTGCTGATTACAGTGCCGGAATTCTGACCCTGACGCTGCCAAAGTCCAAACAGGAAGTGGCCCGGGAAATCTCAATCAATGTGAAGTGATTGGGTAAATCAATGACCTTTGATTTTACCATTTTTCTGAACAAAGTAGTGCTGGGGATGGTGGAAGACCATCCCCTTGCTTACTGGTTGGAATTGGAAGATCGGGACAGAAATGACGAAAATGCGCTGAACCTGTTGAACGAACGGCAGTTGGAGCATTTGGAACAATGGATAATCCACCAATTGGTCAACGCCAAGACCTGGGGTAATGCATAATAAAGTAACCCACCCAGGCTTTACCATAGATAGATGTAAAACAGGGACCGGAAAAGGTCCCTGTTTTGCATCTATTCGATTTCAGGTTTGGAGTGGCTGTTTACAGGAACAGCTGGTTTAAAGCAGTCCGGTTCGTCAGCATCACAACTCGATATTTGCACCACCGGAGCGGGCCAGCATCACCATAATGGCTTTTTGAGCATGCAGGCGATTTTCCGCTTCATCAAATACTACCGATTGTGGTCCGTTTAAGACTTCATCTGTAATTTCTTCGTTGTAATGGGCCGGCAGACAATGCATCACAATAGCATTTGACTTGGCATAGGCGAGCAGCTCTTCGTTCACCTGGAAGGATGTGAAATCCATCAAGCGCTGTTGCTGTTCTGCTTCCTGTCCCATGGATGTCCACACATCGGTATAGAGTACGTCTGCTTCCTTGGCCGCGGTGATGGGATCATGCACAATTTCAATTTCACTCACACCCGCATCCCGGGCATAGGCCAGGGTTTCAGCGTCAGGTTCGTAGCCTGCCGGTCCTGCAATGACCAGATGAAAAGGCATGAGGGTGGAGAAATTCAGGAACGAATTGCAGACATTATTTCCATCACCGATAAAAACAATTTTTTGACCTTCAATGGTACCGCGATGTTCCTGAATGGTGAGCATATCAGCCATGATCTGACAGGGGTGATTATAATCGGTCAACCCGTTAATGACAGGGACAGATGCGTACTCTGCCAGCTCCAGCATGTATTTGTGGTCAAATAGACGTGCCATTATCCAGTTATTGTACCGCGAAATGACACGGGCAATATCCTTCACTGCTTCCCGTTTCCCGATGCCAATATCATTGGGACTCAGGTATAGCGCATGTCCACCAAACTGGTACATACCGGTTTCAAAACTGATGCGTGTGCGCGCAGATGGCTTTGAAAAAATCATTGCCATGGACTGCCCTTTGAAAAAATGATGCTCCTCAGCATTTCGAACTTTTGATTTCAACTTCCGGGCGATTTCAAAAGTCTCAGTAATTTCTGCTGCAGTAAAATCGGTTACATGTAAAAAATCTCGCTTCACGATGCCTCCGTTTTTTCCCCGTTCAGGGGTGAAAAATGCTTTGAAGTATGCTGGTAATTGTAGGTGTAGTTGTGGTCGTACAATCCGTATAGACCTCAAGTTGTCATGTTTCTATAAAAAAGCCACCCGTTAACTGCGGATGGCCTCGTGGTGTCTATTTGTGTTGAAAACAATGGACGCATGGTTACCAGTGAAAATTGCCTTGTGGCCATATTTTTTGCATTGCGCGTCCATCACCGGTTAGCTCTATAGGATATAGCGGCTCAGGTCCTGATCTTCCATGTAGTTTTCGAATGCCGCAGTCACTTTCTTTTTGGTGATCCGGATTTTTTTTGTCTTAATGTCATCGGGCAGATCGTACATAATGTCATCCAGTAATCGGCTCATGATTGTGTGTAGCCGCCGGGCACCAATGTTCTCGGTAGTATCATTGACTTTATAGGCGACATGGGCGATTTCTTTTATCGCTTCATCATTAAAGCTGAGCGATGCCCCATCCGCTTCCACCAATGCCTGGTACTGTTTGATGAGCGCGGATCGCGGCAGGGTAAGGATTTTTACAAAATCTTCTTCCGTGAGATTGTCCAGTTCAACCCGAATAGGGAAGCGTCCCTGTAGTTCGGGAATCAGATCGGACGGTTTGGCGATATGAAAAGCACCGGCAGCAATGAACAAGACATGGTCGGTCCGAACCGTACCGTATTTGGTTTTAACAGTGCTACCTTCGACGATGGGAAGAATGTCTCTCTGAACGCCCTCACGGGAAACATCCGGACCCGAGCCCGCATGTTCACCGGCAATTTTGTCAATCTCATCAATAAAGACGATACCTGCTTCTTCAGCGCGGCGCACGGCTTCAGCCTGGACTTTGTCCATATCAATGAGCTTATGTGCTTCCTCGTCAATCAGAATCTTTCGCGCTTCGGCTACGCTGACCTTCTTGATGCGATTCTTTTTGGGCATGGCGCTGCCCAACATATCCTGCAGATTCATGCCCAGGTCATCCATCCCCAGCGGACCGAATACCTGCATCATGGGCGTGGCGTCCTGCTGCACTTTTAATTCTACTTCACGATCCTCGAATTCCCCGGCCATGAGTTTTTCATGTAAGCGGCCACGCGTTTTTTTATACCGCTCATAGTCCGGGTCGTCTTCGGTAGAATTTACCGGTCGCTTCACGGGAGGGAGGAGCAAATCCATCAATCTTTCATTGGCATTTTCCTGGGCTTTGGCGTGCACAACTTCCTGCTGCTCAGCTTTTACGATGTTAAAACTTACCTCCACCAGGTCACGGATGATACTTTCCACATCGCGACCCACATAACCCACTTCGGTGAATTTTGAAGCCTCCACTTTAATAAATGGTGCTTGGGCCAGGCTGGCTAACCGACGGGCAATTTCCGTCTTACCCACACCGGTAGAACCAATCATGATTATGTTATTGGGGAGAATTTCGTTACGAATGTCACCAGTCACGCGTTTCCGGCGCCAACGATTTCGCAAAGCAATAGCGACGGCCCGTTTTGCGGCATCTTGTCCGATAATGTGTTTATCCAACTCATCCACAATCTCGCGAGGTGTGAATGTCTTAATATTTTTTTCAGTCATAATGCCAATCTTCTTCTAAATAGTCTTTGCTTAAAGCGGCTTATTTCAATTCCAAAACACTGATATGCCGGTTGGTGTAAATGCAAATATCCGAGGTGATTTCCAGTGATTTCTGCACAATCTCCCGGGGATTTTTCTTTCCGGCTTCCACAAATGCCCGGGCAGCTGCAGTGGCGTAGGGACTCCCCGATCCGATGGATAAAACACCATCATCCGATTCCAGTACATCGCCGTTTCCAGAAATGATAAGGCCGTGTTCTTTATCCATTACCACCAACATGGCTTCCAATTGACGCAGATATTTATCCATCCGCCATTCTTTGGCCAGTTCCACCGCGGCACGAATCAGGTCGCCGTTATACTCTTCCAGGCGTCCTTCAAACTTCTCAAACAGCGCAAAGGCATCTGCCGCTGCGCCGGCAAAACCAGCCAACACCGTATCGTTAAAAAGTGTGCGAATTTTTGTGGCTGAATGTTTCATGACGGTTTCACCAAATGTGACCTGACCGTCTCCCCCCAGGGCGATTTTGCCATTGTGGCGTACACCCAGTATTGTTGTGGCGTGAAAATTTTCCATTTAACTGACCTAAATAATTGTAAATAATATGATTAATTGGAGTTCTGAATCAGGCTCAAACACGCGATTAATATAGAGCAAGA
>JAIPJR010000118.1 GCA_021734045.1 Fidelibacterota bacterium | reverse complement strand
TTAAAAAGCAAGCGAATATAGTCGCCGACCCCAGGTGTGTCAACGAACAACGAACCCGGGATCGGGACGAATTTCTTAAGGATTTAAACCACCAGTTTGGCCATGAAGTCCCGGGCGGAAAATTTCTCCGCGTCAAAAATCATGGCTTTGATTTCCGCCTGACGCTCAGGTGTCAGAACTTCGGCTGACAATCCATTGAACTTGTTCTCAATATCCTCGATGGTCATGGGCTCATTGGGATGACCTTTGGGATATTCCAGGTACGCCTCGTATTGTCTTCCATCTTTGGTGGTTACAACCACTTTTGACGGTTGTTTGGCGGGAAACATCTTTTCGAATTCCAGCGAGGGTTCTCCCTTGATTTTGTCAATGACCTCCAAAATCGCCGGATCATTGAGTTTTTCATCAGAGAAGGATTGGGTGGTGATTTTTTTGTCAACAATGGCCACAGCCAGGCAATAGGGCAGTGAGTGATCCGCCGTCTCGCGGCTCTCCGGGCGATATTTTGCCGGATCAAATAGAATGTCATAAGCCTGGGCAAAAGCAGTCACCTTTACTTCCTGAATATCTGAATAATCCAGGTTATTATTCACCATCACCTCCAGAGCGCAGGAAATATGGGTGTGGGTCAGGGCTTCGGTGGGAAATGCTTTCATGCCACATTCCAGAATCTTCCAGCTTTCACCTAAACCACCCACCAGCGCATCCACATCCCAGGACCAGGTCGAAATGCCGTCGCGACCTTCCATGCCGGTAGGTTTGACCACTTCCGCCTTGGCATCCCAACCGATAAAGGCATCCATGAAACCCTCTTTGCCCTCAAAAACCTTCTCCGTACCGGAATAGCCTTTTTGGGCCATGAGGGCGGCAAAAACACCCGATTGAACGGCCATTGGATCGACTGTGTTTTTCATCATGGTGAGTTTGCCGGCAGTGGGGCATCCAATGGTGTGGTTATGGCTGCCGTTAATGCCGATGGCGTTCACCATTTGGTCCACTGTAAGACCCAATAGTTTGCCGGCCACGATGGGTGAAACGAACTGGGTCAGGGTAGCGTGATGCCATTTCCGCTCGCGGACACCCGGTTTGGCAAACAGGCACATGCGTTGTTCAAACTCATAAGCCAGTACAATGGCCACAATCACCTCTTCCATGGAGGCGTTCACCAATTCGCCCACGGTTAATGCGGCTGGAATGAGATCGGAAGGGTGGGAAGGGTCTTCTTTCCAGTAAATGTCATTAAAATCAAGTGCCCGGACCATGAGGGCGTTCACCAGTGTGGCGTTCACAGCAGGCATTTTATCCCCAAATGCCATGAGCGTGGCTTCATCTTTCCCGCCCATTTCGGTATAAATGTCTCGCAGGATATTCACATCTTTGGTGTGATAGCCGCCGTAGGCACACCCGATGGAGTCGTAGAGGTAGCGTTTTACCTCGTGCACCACCTCAGCCGGCAGCACGTTGTATTTCAAATTGACGGCAAATTCGGAGATTATTCGGGAGAGGCTTTTATCGTTTGTAGGTGTCATTTGGGTTCCTTGTTGTTTTTTTGTCATTGGAATAGTAGGGAGTAGATAGTAGGGAGTAGTTAGGGGGTTCGGTGGCGAATTGAACGAATTAAACCCGATAGCAGCCGTCCTATTTCATCCAATGCCTCCTTTGATTCCGTGGTGTCAAAATACTGAAGATCGTGAGCAAGAATCAGATAGTACTTACACTCCTCAAGGGATCCCTGGCTGATGTTATAGAACCGAATTTTATCCAGTTTGCCCTGTTTCTTAAACCCTTCGGCAATATTCGCGGGAATCGAAATAGCAGAACGCCTAATCTGGCTCGTCAGACCATACTTCTCTGACTCTGGGAATTGCTCTGTCATTTTGTAGACCGTCAGAACAAATTCATGAGCTTTTTGCCAAACCAGTAAATCCCGGAACGACTGCGCAGATCCCGATTTCCCCTGACTACTCACTACTGACTACCAATCCCATGTCCGTGTGTATTGCAATTGAGGTGGTAATTTGGAGGTATTTTGAAACGACCACAAGTCCAGAAAGTGTGATACCAACCTCGATTTCCCCTAACTACTCACTACTGACTACTTATCCCATTTTCTACTTCTTCTAAACCTTCCCCGCCACGGCTTCCGCCATCTCCAGCGTGGTGTTGCTTCCGCCCATGTCATAGGTGCGGACGGTTCCTTCGCTGATGACGGCAGAAATGGCGCTCTCGATTTTTTCGGCTTTTTCCAGCTCACCCAGCCATTCCAGCATCATTTTAGCCGCCAGCAGGGTGGCGATGGGATTGACTTTATACTGGCCAAAATATTTGGGCGCTGAACCGTGAGTAGGTTCAAAAACGGCAAATCCATCACCGATATTCCCGGCGCAGGCAAACCCCAATCCGCCGATAAGCTGGGCAGCCAGGTCGGAGAGAATGTCCCCGAACATGTTTTCCGCTACCAGAATTTCGTAATCCTGGGGATTTTTCACCAGCCACATACACTGGGCATCAATGTTGGTTTCCCACAATTCAATGCCAGGATAGTTTTTGGCGATCTCACGGGCAGTGCGAATCATCAGACCACCCGTTTCCCGCAGAACATTGGGTTTATCTACTACGGTGACAGCTTTTTTCCCGAATTTTTTCGCGTACTCAAATCCCTGGGTAATGATACTGGCGCAACCCTGTTTGGTCATAATCCGGGTGGACATGGCGATATTTTCCAGGCCCTTGTCCTTGAATTTCTTCATTTTGGGATGGTTGCGGTCCAGAGCATCGTAGACATCCTGGGGCAGGGGGAAGAATTCCACGCCGCCATACATGCCTTCCGTATTTTCACGGAAAATGGCGATATCAATCCCCTCCTTGAAGTTCAGGGGATTACCCGGATAGGCTTTGCAGGGACGCAGGTTTGTGTGGAGATTGAATTCCTGTCGCATCCGTACAATGGGTGAGAAATAAACCAACCCCTTGTCCTGCAGATCGGGTACCAGTTCTTTTTCAGCCTCCTCTTTGGGTTTTGAGGTAATGGCGCCGAAGAGACCGGCGTCGCAGGTTTTCATCATCTCAATGGTGCGCTGGGGCAGGGCATCACCTTCGGTCTTCCAGATTTCCCAGCCAATGTCACCATGGACATATTCAGCATCAAAATTGATTTTGTCCAGCACAATGCGGGCTGCTTCCATGACCTCATTTCCCACGCCGTCACCGGGGAGCCATGCAATCCGATATTTAGCCATTAAAAGTCTCCTTTTTCCCTGACCCGGTCAGGGCCAGAGCATGTGTTAAGATGGTGTTGTCATACATGAATGAGCGGACAGATATAAAATAAGGTCCTCTGTGGGGACCTCTTGGAAATGTCTTTTTCTGGCAGGCTTGCTTACCCATCAAACCGTTGTGTCAACACTCCCTCGCTCATGGCACGACGCTTGGTAACGCGTCTGTGGTTTGAGCTTCAATCTATGTTCACGGAAATTGGTGTGCAACTGAATTACGCCGCAAAAAAGCCACGGTGGTATTTTTTTCTCACCCACCGTGAGCTTATCTTTTTTCAATGGCACCAGGACAACCGGAAAATAGGACGTGATGACTTTTCCCCGGCATCCGTGGCAATTCCTGCCCCTGCTACTGTTGCTGGTAGCGGTGGGACCGGTGTGGGGTCAAAGTGTCGATTCAACGCAAAATCGCCTCTTCCAGCGGCGTTATTCCCTGCCTGAATATGTCCCTGATCCCCGTAAAGCATTCGCTGACAACATGTCGATCTATCTGGATGCCCTGGGACGCGCTTTGGTGCAACACGAGAACAATAATGACAGTCCTACGAGTTGGTTTTATGGTGCATACGCCTTACTGAAAATTGATAATGACAACGAGGTGAGTCATCGCCCCTTAGGCGATATTCAAAAATATGTTCCTGTTTTTTGGCGGGATCTCCGCGAGCTTACAATTGATGACTTAATCCGGAAGGTGGATGCCGTCTTGTCCCACGGGGTGACCGTTCCCCTCTATCGTCCGGAACGGCCGTTTCAGATCCAAGTGGCTGAAGAACAGTTGGTGAATTTTTTCAATGGCATGCGCCATTTGAAAATGTTGCGATACACGGTTGGTGACAGTCTGTTTGAAATGATTGTGCAAAATACGGATGACAGCGGAGTGAACGGTCAGACGCTTACTGATACACTTGTCCAGCAAATTGCCACAACCACCTCACCACGATTGGCACACGCGTTTTTTCAGGCGTTAAAAACCGCTGAGCGAACGGATCCCTACGTTGATAAGGTAGAAAAAATGGGGAATGATTCCCTACGGGTTTGGGTAAAACAGGCGGGTGCCTGGAATTTTCCCGTGACGCTGCGAATCGTTTATGACAATGGCGATACGGTAGATATTGGTGGTGTGTGGCCGGGAGACGATCCGATCTGGCTGCCCGTCTCTGCAAAAATCAGACAGGTTATTGTGGATCCGCAGGAGGAATTAGTAGAGATCCACCGCTCCAATAATTTCTGGCCACAATTTCCTCAAACCGTCATGGTTCAGCCATTCTGGGGACTACCGAGTTGGGAGTACTATAAGGTTATTGTAACACCCTTTTCATGGCGGGATTGGAATGAAGTAAAGCGTTATGGTGTACGGGCGTCCGGCGGAATTGGCATTGATTTGATGCCGCTATATCCCAGCGATTATCACCACCGCTGGATGGTGGAGGTGTCGGCGTATGAGGCATTGGATGAGCTGGAAAAATGGGGTCTGACGCTGGATTATGGTCACCCGCTGTCGTGGCCCCATCGATTGTTTATCGGCGCGAAAGTGGACCTGTTTCAGGACTTCCGGAAAGCTGAGTTGGGGTTGACCAAATATGTGGGCGTTTCCCGCTATCCGTTCCAAGGTTTTCGTCTGGAATATCATCGTTACACGGGTTCCGGCGGTGTCTTGTATTATGATAATCCTACTGTCTGGGGGGACCCATTGCGGCTGCCCTATATTGCTATAAACACGACGCGGTTTACCATGACAGAGGCGGGTCATCAGCTCCATTATTCCGGAACCATTCTCAGTGGTTGGGATGGAGAGCAGCCTTTTGGGCAACCATTTACACTATATCGGGGAAGAATTTCGCTGGGCGGATTATTTGGTAACTGGTTGCGGGCAGAATTTTCCGGCGTCGGTGGTCTGGAGCGCGGGTCGGTACCCTATCCGTTTGAGTTTACCCAGTCCCGTGGCTGGGTGGATGCGAAAGCGCGCATCCCCGGTTTGCAGGGCCAGCCAACGCGTGAAGATCCGGTCTATGCTTATATGGGTACCCGGGTTTCGCTGGGGTATTGGTTGGGAACCTTTCAACCCAAAGTATTTGCATCGACTATGATTTACGGGGATGACCAGACGCCGTTTGCCGGTGCGCCTTTGGAGAAGGCAGCGGGCATTGGAATTGAGCACCAGTCCTTCTTTTTCCTGGGTGTTTATTTTCCATTCTGGCAGTCTCATCCGGTTCCTGGCGAAGAGCCTTGGGCGTTCCGGTATCAGTGGAAATTTGGGTTGTATCTGTAGCCGGAGCCGGGAAGCCGGAGGCAGGAAGATGGAAGATGGAAAAAGGAACCTGGAGAATGAAGGATGAGAAAATCCCCCTCCTTGAGGGGTTGGCTGGTGGGGCTTAAGCGATGCCAGGTTGGAGTGGGTATCGGTATCACAGAAGAAACCATGTCATCCCGACCGGAACGAAGTGAAGTAGAGGGAACTCAATACCATGACCTCCAGGGGTATTCCATATGAGTAACGAAAATTTATATAAACGAATCAGCCTGCAATCTAGGCAAGGTAGCCAAAGCGCTTGCCATTAGAGCACTTGAAGTACAAATAAAAATCATAACGATTGCCTAATATTTCTGTCATAAGTGGAGGCTACAGATGTTCCGACTATTCCAACTAATTCTCCTTTTGGTATTTATGCATTCCACATCACTCGCCC
>JAIPJR010000110.1 GCA_021734045.1 Fidelibacterota bacterium | reverse complement strand
TATCCAGAGCGGTACCAAATCCACTGATTTTTTTTGGAGGAGACCTACCGCTCTTCTTTGGGTGGGTGGATACGGCTTTTGCCGTGCTGTTTAACAAAAATCCAATGTTCATTCCAACGGCTCACTATTTTAAAGAGGTGGCCGGTGCTCCAGTCTATTTTGGAAATGAATGGGATGAGCGTGATTCCCTGATTCAGGCTGAGATGAGCGCGATACGGGATACATTCCTGGAAAAGCTGGAACCATAATTTTCGTGCTGAAAATGTTTCTTCAAAACCGGTTTGGAATGGCTTAGGCAAATCCACTTAATCTGGAAAGTTTGGTGTGGAATTGTGCTACACAGGTAACCGGAGATAAAACACATTCCCGGTGGGTTCATTGGGAAACACGCCCACTTTACCACCATGCGCTTCTGCAATGCGCTTCACAATGGCCAGCCCCAATCCGCTACCGTGACCGGCTGCTGTGTCCATTTGGAATGTCCGCTCAAACACGCGAGACCGGGCTGATTCAGGCAGCGTTTTCCCAAAATCTTTTACCCGTATGGTGAGAAAATTATCAGATTTTTCCGTGTCAATGACCACGCGCTTACCGGAGGTGGCGTATTTGATGGCATTGCTGATAAAATTCCGGAATACGGCAGCGATAATGGGATTGGCATGAATGGTATAATCTGCCGGAAGGATGAGCTCTGTCTCCATACCCTTTGCTTCCAGCTCGTGTCTGAATTCTTCCAAGACCTGCTGCAATAACTGGCGCAGTTCCAGCGGCTCTTTCTCGATACTTTCACCCACCGCCAAATCGGCCAGTGTGGTGGCATTCTCAATCACATTCAGCAAATTTTCACTGCTCTGGCGAATCACCGGCAGCATATCGTCCGATAATCCCTGCTGTTCAATCAATTCGGTCATTCCTTTGATGACACCGGCGGGGTTTTTCAGGTCATGACTGATGATGTCAATGAGCAGCGCTTTAAGATCGTTGGATTGGGCCAGTTGACGAGCAATGCGCTTACGGTCACGAATTTCCTGCTGGAGTTCACGCGTCCGGAATTTCACGCTACGCTGCAGACTACGAGTCCAGCCAATCACGCCGATTCCAAGCAGTGTCAGGCTCACAAACAGAATCCACGCGATGCGAAAAACCACCCGGGCTGAAAAGACATTTTCCTCATACGGTGCTATCCATTCTTTACGCAAATCTGCCAAAATGCCAGCGTCTTCAATGGAAGTCAAAGCCGCATTCAATTGTGATAGCAGCAGGGAATCCCCGGCGGGGACAGCAAAACAGAGGTTCCTGGAGAGCAATTTGCCACCTACCGGAATCACATCGTCAATGTCATTTATTTTCAAATAATAGCTGGCCTGGAGGGTGGGCAGGACGGCACAATCAAAGGATTTACTATGTAGAAGGGCAATAGCTTCTTCGATACTATCAACTTTTTTCACATGCCGGATAGCGTACACATCGTCAATGAGCTTGGAAGAGGTGCCACCACCTACGATTACCACATCCTTGTCAATGGGGTCGTGTAATTCCCGGATTGCACTTCCGGCCGGTACATAGAGCGAATAATTGAGTGTGAGGTAGGGTCGGGAAAAATCCAGGTTTTGTTTTTGCGACACGCGGAAATAGATCCCGGTGAGGACATCAAAATCACCCGTTTGGGTTACCGTCACCAGTGAGTCCCAACTCACACCGGTTAGTGTGTAGGCAAGACCAGCCTCCTCTGCAATGGCATTCCACACGGCAATATCGAATCCATCGGATTGGCTAGCTTCGTTGATAAACTCAAGCGGTGGATAATCCTGGTGATGGTGGACGCGCAACACCTCCTGAGCTGTAACCATGCCGGTGAAAACCAGGAAAGTAATCGCCGTGGAAACCAACCGATTGATGAATATGAGCAGCCCGCTATTATTTGATACCATTTTGTCAGCTCTCCCCACTGAATTTTCCCATTTCCCCATCCATGGAAAAATCGATAGATAATATCAGATTACCGCTGCAATCACGAAGCATTTTTTGCCTCCCGGTGGAGAATTTTCTCTGAGAATCTCTTACCGTTCCAAGGGCTGATGTGTCTGAATCCGAAATTTTGCTTACGCCGGTGAATCGTTATTCTTATTTTGTTTTATTGGAGGACGAATGCCGATGAAAGACGCTTTGATTCAGTACCAGGACACGGTTGAAAATATTACCTCTGACCAATTACAAGGATTTTTTGTGGGTTGGCCATCACCACCGTTACCGGAAACCCACCTGCGCCTGCTGAGGCAGAGCGCGTTCGTCGTCATGGCACGAGATCGGGCTACACATCGTGTGATTGGTTTTATCACTGCAATCGCCGATGGTGTTCTGTCTGCTTACATTCCACTACTGGAGGTCTTGCCAGACTATCAGGGGCAGGGGATTGGCAGACAGTTAGTACATCGTATGCTGGAAAAATTAAAACCGTACTACATGGTGGATCTGTTCTGTGATGCGGACCTCCAGCCATTTTATGAAAAACTTGGTTTGCAGCGTGCCACCGGGATAGTGCTGCGGCACTATGAGAATCAGGCCGGTTGCTCGATGCAGGCAAACGATAACACGATGAATTTTAACAGCTGATTTGGAGATGAAGAATGGGCACGCCAATATCCGGAAATATTCGCACTAAATCCAATAACCAGGCGCTACAACACCTCATAGGGATTGTACTGTTCCCGTCACTATTATTAGTGATGCTGGCCCGGTGCGATGAGCCGGGGTATACCCAATTTATCATAGAAATTGACAGTCTGGTGCATCCGGATACGGTGATGGTCCTGCAGCAAGTTGAAATTGAGTTTTATGGGGTTGTTGGACCCGATGGTTGTCATAAATTCAAAACCATTCAGGTGGAGCCACTTTCGGATTCGTTGCTTCAGTTCACCGTTTGGGGTGAGCGGCCTGATTATCAGACCATCTGTCCTGATGTTATCGTGTATCTTGAAGGCGAAACTTACACCATGAGCGTTGATAAACCGGGTTGGCAGCATATCCGGGTGAAGCAACCGGATGGTTCGATTTTCAGGGATTCACTCTTTGTGATTCAAGCCACCCAGTGGTAGTCCCTCCGGCGGTTTTGCGCAATCACTGGATTTCGTTGCGCCGGTATTAGTTTCTATTTCTCATTTCAACTGTTATTTTCCATTCAATTAAAACCAACTGTATGGGGTGGTACTATGAATTTAGCATGGAAGCAAATCGGCAGGTCAGCAGTCGTGGCAGCGCTGGCGTTTCTCGTTGTGGAATGGATCCTGGAGGGGATTCTGTATCTGGTGTTTGGCATCAGTGACAACCGGCTCTGGGCGGCTCATTTTGACCAGTATGGACTGGGGTTTTGGCGTTATCTGGGGTTAATCATTTCCATTTTGGCCAATTTCTTTTTTATCATGCTGCTCTATTCCATTGCCCGGCCGTTTTTTAATTCACATGGCAAGGCAATTCTGGGTATTTCAGGTGTCGTTCTGGCTATCCAGTTCCTGGCTTTTGCCAATCTCATGATGCAGGGACTTTTCCCTTTTTCCATTTGGATTTGGTCGCTTATCACCAATATCGTGGAATTACCGGTGGCGATTTATGCGGGTGTCTGGTACCTCACCAGGGATGAGCAAGTACCTGAATAGATGCTGTTGGTCGAGTCACTGGAACTCACACCCCGATAATATTTTGTCGTGTAACAGTCAGTTTGGGAGAGATTTTAAAAAAAGCCCCGCTTCTTAGCGGGGCTTTTAACAACTTAACCTAATTCTCAACGGTTTAAGTCGGTCCTAATGCGCGTGTCCACCAGCGCCATGCACATGACCATGTTCCAGTTCTTCCTCCGTCGCAGGACGAACATCTACCAGTTCCACATCAAAGGTGAGGGTTTCACCAGCCAGGGGATGGTTGAAATCAATTGTTACCCCGTCATCTTCCACCTTCAATATATGAAATGGCATGCGTTCCCCCTCAGGACCGGTGGCAATAAATTCCATACCTGGTTTTAGTTCGGCATCTTCGGGAAAATTTTCACGCTTGGCAACCTGAACGGCTTCATCAACATACTTGCCATAGGCATCTTCCGGGGGCAGCGTCAATTCTTTCTTAGAACTGATGAGCATATTGCCCACTTCCTTTTCAAGTTTGGGTAATACAGAGTCAGTTCCGGCGATGAACGCGAAGGGCTCACCATTCTGGGTAGAGTCCATCACGGTGCCATCGCTGGTTTTTACCGTAAAATTAATGGTGTACACATGGTTGGGTTTTGTGGCCATAAAAAATCCTCGTACTGGATCCGGATGCGTCACGCCGGATTAAAATTGGAAACTAACAACACAGTGGAAACGCCCGCCACTGCGGCGCAAACATATTCGATGCGTCCTGGAAATCATAGTATTTTCTGATATTTACAGGTATTCTCAGCCTGTGAAATAAAGCCAAACCGCTCCAACCGCTAAAGCCAGAATCACACTGAGCAGGACATCGCGATGTCGCCATGCAGGATCAGAGCTGGCCGGTGACGGCATGGTTCTGTCAATGGTGGCATAAGTGAGGTTAGCCAGTTTCTTATCCTCAGGCGGTGCGGAGAGCAAACTTACCACGATTAAAATCCCCGTGCAGATGAGAAAAAGTATCACGGCAAAGTGGAGGAAGTTAATGTCTGCGTAGGCATAAAGGGCGCCGGACAAACTTGATTTCGAGAGCTCCGCGATTAGTCGCCCTAATCCCAGTACAGCACCGGTAATCAGCGCCGCCATGGCACCTTTGGCATTGACCCGTTTCCAGAAAACACCAACCAGGAAGACCGCGGCAATGGGCGGAGAGATATAGGACTGGACACTCTGGATATATTGATAAAGTTGGGAAGAAATCAGCTTCATCAACGGAATCCACAGCAATCCGAAAATCACCATGAGTCCGGTGCTGAATTGCCCAACCAGCACCAACCGCTTCTCCGATGCGTCGGGTTTCAAATTTTTATACAAATCCCAGGTGATGAGCGTGGAACAGGAATTGAATACCGAGGACAACGAACTCATAAGCGCTGCCAAAAGTCCGGCTACAACCAAGCCGCGCAATCCCACCGGCAACAGTGTGCCGATTAACACCGGAAGGGCTTCATCGGGTTTGGCCAGGCTGATTTCACCCGATTGGGAGAGGGCATAAGCAATCACACCGGGAATGACAAATATAAATAGGGGCAATAGTTTCAAAAATCCGCCGAAAATGGTTCCCCGCCGGGCTTCATCTTCATTGCGGCCGGATAAGACCCGCTGGACAATGAATTGGTCTGTACACCAATACCAGACACCCAGAATCGGTGCGCCAAAAACAATTCCTGTCCATGGAAAATCCGGATCCGTCATGGGTTTCCATAGATTGAAAAAATCAGACCCCACGCTGGCGTGCAGTTCTGACCAACCACCAACTTTTATCAGTCCCACCACTGTTACTGCTACCGATCCGCCAATGAGAACAAACATTTGGAGCATATCCGTATAGAGCACGGCGCGTAAGCCGCCCAGAATGGTATAAAGACCCGTGGCTATTACAACAATCAGTGCGCCCGTCCAGAAATCAATTCCCATGAGGGCATTGAAAACGATTCCCCCGGCGGCGATGGTGACGGAGATTTTTGTAATGACATACCCCAAAACCGAAATCACCGCCAGGTACCACCGAGCCCCGGCGGAATAACGCCGCTCCAGAAATTCGGGCATGGTATACACACCGCTCTTGATGTAGAATGGCACAAAGACCCAACCCAGAATCAGCAGGATCAGCGACGCCAGAATTTCAAATTGCCCGACTGCTACACCCGAAGCAGCACCGGTTCCGGCAAGTCCCACCAGATGTTCTGAGCCGATATTGGAAGCAAAGAGGGAGGCTCCGATGACAAACCAGCCCACGTTTCGCCCCGCCAGGAAGTAACCGGCGGACGAATCCCGGGTACCGGTCTCACTACGGGTGACCC
>JAIPJR010000116.1 GCA_021734045.1 Fidelibacterota bacterium | reverse complement strand
CCGTAGAGAATGTCCACGATGAAATTGTCCAGCACGAAGACCAGCGCGGGCATGAGGACCACCCCCTGAATCACCGGAAAATAGCGCTTGAGAATCGCGTGTAATGCCAGTCGCCCCACGCCGGGCCAGTTAAAAATGGATTCGGTCAGTACCGCGCCGCTGAGATAACTGCCAAAATCCACACCGATAATGGTGATGATGGGAATCATGGTGTTTTTCAGCGCGTGTTTCAGGGTTACCACCCGGTTACTCAGTCCCTTGGCTTTGGCGGTGCGGACATAATCCTGATTCAGCACTTCCAGCATATTGGCGCGGGTGACGCGGGCCAGAAATGCCGCGCTGCGCGTGCCCAGCGTAATGGCCGGGAGAATGAGAAACGGCAGACAGCCGTACCCGGTGAGGTAAGGCCAGCCCACATAACGGCCGCCGATGACCAGCAATAATCCCACCCAGAATACCGGCGCAGAAACCCCCAGTAATGCCAGCACCATGGTGGAGCGGTCCAGCCAGGAATGGGGTTTGAGTGAGCTGAGAATGCCCACGGACAAGCCCAGCAATATGGAAACCACCATTGCCCCGAAAGCCAGCAGCATGGTGGCGGGAAAGCGCTCCAGAATCGTTTGCATCACCGGCCGGCGGGTGATGAAGGAAATCCCCAGATCCCCATGCATTAATCCCCACAGGTAATGACCAAACTGCACATAGATGGGCTGGTCCAGGTGAAACGATTGCCGCAACTGGGTCAGCGTCTCTTCATCGTAGCGTTGTCCCACCATGGAAAGCACCGGATCGCCCGGCACCACATACATGAGAATGAAGGTGAGCAGGATTATGCCCAGAATCACCGGGATGAGTTGGGCAATGCGCTTGAGAATATATTGGCCCAGGGAATGTCCTTTCGCAGCGGGTGGTTATTAAAGCGCCATTAAAAATAGATATTGGCAACCCAGGCCATGAGCTGGGCGGTTAACAGTCCGAAGTAAATCCCGATCACATTACCCACCACACCCATGAGCAAGCCCACCGGTGCCAGGGACTTCCGGTAAACCGACGCGATAATGGGGGCGCTCACCACGCCACCAATGTTGGCCTGACTGGATGTGGCGATGAGAAACATGGGTGCTTTCAACAATTTTCCACCAAAAAAGAGTATCGTAGCATGGATGATAATCCAGACCACACCCGCCACCAGAAACATGGGCGCCTGGGTAATGGCCTGTAAATCAGCTTTTGCGCCAATCGTCGCCAGAAGCAGATAGAGAAAGATGTTGCCCACATGACTGGCGCCGGCATACTCAAGTGACGAAAAACGGGTGAGTGACAAAAGTAATCCAATGATGGAAACGATTATAATCGTCCAGGCGAAGGAGGTAATCACACTGCCCACATCCGGCAGATAATTTCCCGCCTGTAGCGCCAGATAGCCGAAGCCCAGTCCGATGAAAACCATCAGACTCAATTCCCGGAATGTGAGGGGTCGGCGATTGGCTTCACCCACTGCCTGCATCCGGGCGTCCATGTCATCAATATGGCTGGCGTCGACGCCATTCCATTTGTCCAGCCGCTCCTGAAAAGCTGAGAGGAAAATCACCACGCCCATCCAGCCGTATCCCACAACTGTATCCACAATAATCATGATGCCGAACAGGTCATCCCGCGTGCCGATGGATGTCCCGATGGCCACCATATTGGCACTGCCACCGATCCAACTACCAGAGAGGGCGCCCATTCCCTTCCAGGCATCTTCCGGCAGCCAGTGACCGAACAGTGCCAGTGCAACCACGCCACCCACCACGATTCCCACGGTGCCGAACAACATGGTTCCCAACGCTTTGGGACCCAGATGCGCCAATTCACGGATATTGGATGAAAGCAACAGCAGAATCAATGCGGCTGGCAGGAGGTTCAGTTTTACAAATTCATACAGGGGTGAAGCGGGCGGCGTAATGCCCAATGTTGTGGAAAACATGGGCAGGAAATAAATCCAAATTACCGGCGGTAGATATTTAAAGACTTTCCCAAAACGCGGCTGCCCCTGCGCCCAATAAATGACCGCGATGAGTCCCAGCAGATAGACCATTACGCCTACGGGATCGGAAATCAGACTGGTGGTTGTAGTGTTCATATTTCCTACTCTATTTAGCGTTGTAGATAATTTTCCGGATTGCTTTTAATCCTTCCCTGCAAGCGGGAATTCCCATCGCATGCGTTCGGCTACCCAATGAGCGTGACCAGGTAAATCCCTCCTCTGGAGGGGTGGCCCGGGCTGAGCGGTAGCGAAGCCAGACCGGGGCTCGCTGTAGGCTCCACCGAGGCGGTGGGTGAGATGTATGTCCACAGCCTAACCATTTGAGTGTTCTTTCAAACTGAAGCCAACTTTCGCGATTTTTCGCCACCAAAAACACACCCCTTAGTCCCCTCTCGAGAGGGGAATCCTTTGATTGCGCTGGGAGATCCAAATAATCGCGCTTTGGTAAATCCCCTCCCCCGGAGGGGTGGCCGCAGGCCGGGGCTCGCCGGGACTCGCTGAAGCTCCGTCGAGGCAGGTTCCACCGAGGCGGTGGGTGAGATGTATGTCCACAGCCTAACCATTTAAGTGCTCTTTCAAACTGAAGCCAACTTTCGCGATTTTTCGCCATAAGAAACACCCCCCTTTATCCCCTCTCGAGAGGGGAATTCTTTGATTGCGCCCTGAGTCATAGAAGCTGGCTCTGGTAAATCCCCTCCTCTGGAGGGGTGGCCCGGCTTTAGCCGGGCAGGGGTGGGTTCTGCTCCTGTTCATTGGCACGCTCATGCGCTTCTATCCATTCCTGAATTGTAATGAGGACCTCGTTAATTCGGTACTGGATATCACGATCCTGGAACCTTAAAAAACGAACGCCCAATTTTTCAATCGCCTTTTCTCTTTTTCTATCATGAGCTACTGATTCATTGTGGCTGGACCCATCAATCTCAATAGCTAACATTAATTCTGGCGCGTAAAAATCCACGATATAATCCAGTATCGGTTTTTGGCGGTGAAATCGATAGCCATACATTTGCTTCTGTTTGAGGTGATTCCATAATAACACTTCGGAAAGCGTGGAATTTTGCCTGAGCTTTTGCGCTTTTTCCTTCAGATCAGGACGGTATGGTAGGATTTTTTTCATGTTAAGCTTAACCTAAAAGCCAAGAACTCGTCTGACGCTTTTTGCCACAAGAAACACACCCCTGTATCCCCTCTCGAGAGGGGAATCCCTTTGTTTGCACTGGGAGATCCAAATAATCGCGCTTTGGTAAATCCCCTCCCCCGGAGGGATGGCCGTAGGCCGGGGCTCGCCGGGACTCGCTGAAGCTCCGTCGAGGCAGGCTCCACCGAGGCGGTGGGTGAGATGTATGTCCACAGCCTAACCATTTAAGTGCTCTTTCAAACTAAAGCCAACTTTCGCGATTTTTCGCCACCAAAAACACACCCCTTTATCCCCTCTCGAGAGGGGAATCCTTTGATTGCGCTGGGAGATCCAAATAATCGCGCTTTGGTAAATCCCCTCCTCTGGAGGGGTGCCCCGGTCTGAGCGGTAGCGAAGCCAGACCGGGGCTCGCTGTAGGCTCCGCCGAAGCGGTGGGTGAGATGTATGTCCATTGATCTACCAATTAAATAGTCTTTCGATCCAAACCTGTCTTTTGACAATTATTTGCTATAAGAAACACACCCCTTTATCCCCTCTCGAGAGGGGAATCCCTTTGTTTGCACTGGGAGATCCAAATAATCGCGCTTTGGTAAATCCCCTCCCCCGGAGGGGTGGCCGCAGGCCGGGACTCGCCGGGACTCGCTGAAGCTCCGTCGAGGCAGGCTCCGCCGAAGCGGTGGGTGAGATGTATGTCCATTGATCTACCAATTAAATAGTCTTTCGATCTAAACCTGTCTTTTGACAATTATTTGCTATAAGAAACACACCCCTTAGTCCCCTCTCAAGAGGGGAATCCTTTTGCTCGCGGTCTGATATCCCAAAAGCTGGTTCTGGTAGATGCCCAATAACGCGCTAATACCTACTCCCCCTCCCGGTCAAACCACGGTTCGGTGTATTTATTGGCATTGGGCATGAGATGAACCTGATAATCCCGCACCCAGGGTTGTACCACCGTGTAGGTGGTGGGGTACCACATGAAAATGTAGGGTACATCCACCGCCAGAATCGAGTCAATCCGCGTGGCCAATCCAGCCCGCAGGGAGTCATCCGGCTCCTGCTGCATCTTTTCAATCAAATCATCTACCTTCGGATTGGAATACCGGTTCCGCAATGCCGCCGTTTTGGTGTGGAAGAGCGGTGATAGAAAATTCTCTGCATCGGCATAATCCGCCCACCAATTGCCCCAATAGGCGTCCGTCTTGCCGCGCCGCATGGCATCCCGCATCATGTTCCAGTCATTCCGTACAATCCGGGCTTTGAATCCGGCGTCATTCAAATAAGACTGAATCGCCTCCAGGGTCTGGGAAACCCCCGCGTCCTGATCCGCCCAGAGTTCAAATTCACAACCATCCGGGTAGCCCTCTTCCCGCAATATCTGCCGCGCTCGCTCAGGATTAAACGCATCCACCGGCCGTTCAAAATTGTGCCCCGGTAGTGCTGGCGGAATGGGTCCATTGGCGGCTTCGGCGGCGCCATGAAGAATGCGCTTGATGATTTTCTCCCGGTCAATGGCCAGACTGGCGGCCTGCCGCACGCGGGGATTGTTAAAGGGTGGCCGCTCGCAATTCAGTCCGATGTAGTAAAACGCCAATTCCTGAAATTTCTGGATGTAGGGCCGCCAAACCTGACTGTGGGTCCAGTATTTGAATTCGGAATTGGGAATTGTCATCATATCCAGATTCCCCGATTCAAACTCCACCGCCATGGTGAGCACCTCCGGAATAATCCGAATCTGCAAACCCTCCAGTTTTGGCGGACCGAAGAAATAGTCGGGATTGGGCTTAAAACTGAGATAATTATCGTGCCACCACTCTTCCAAAATCCAGGGACCGCTGCCCAATGGCTTTTCGCCAAAGCGGTCACCGGCCGCCGTCACGCCTTCCGGTGCCACAATCGCTGCTGCCGGCATTCCCAAGAATCCCAGAAATGGCGCGAAGGGTGTTTTAAGCACAATGGTCAGGGTCAATGAATCCTCTGCAATCAAGCCCGCTACCTCATCCCTGTCACCATTTTGAAATGCCTCGGCACCCACGATGGGGGTGAACAGCCAGGTCATGGGCGAGCGGGTTTCCGGATTCAATACGCGCTCGAATGAAAATTTCACATCCTGCGCGGTCATTTGACGGCCATTGATGAACCGAAACCCGGGCTGGAGATGAAAGGTGTAGCGTCTGCCATCTGGTGAAATTGTCCAATCCCGCGCCACGGAGGGCAGAATTTCGCTGCCAACGCCGAATTTCACCAGGTTGTCGTAAAGCAGGGTGACCTTCACGGCGGTAAAGACATCCGTAGAGAGGGCCGGGTCCAGGGATTTTGGGTCGCTGATCTCGGAGAATTTGAAATAATTACGATATGGGTCGGGTCCGCAGCACGCATTGAGCAGGATCAGCGTGAAAATACTGATTCCCAACCATCGGCTAATGCGTCCCGCAGTGCTGTGCATGTGACGGCAAATCTATTGGACGGGGTTGGTAAATAAAACAGACAATCGGGCTGATTACAGAAAGAGAATAGTTGAAAGAGAAAAAGGCAGTTAAACACAAAGATCGCAGCGTGTGCGCAGAGAACACAGCGGTGAAATAAATCTCCGGCCGCAGTCCTAAGAAATCTCTCCTTGAGGGGAGAAAAAGAGGGGTGTTGGTTTTAGAGAAAGAAAGAAGAGGAAAGAGGAAGAGTAAGACCGGAACACGGATTCCACGTGAGCAATCAGGACATGGGTAACACTTATGTACCGAAACATAGGTAACAGTTTTCCAGTATTCCAAGTTACACTTTTCCATTTTCACAGCTCACTCCGCCGGTGAAAAAGATACAGTCTCAAGGTTGATACTTCCCAA
>JAIPJR010000025.1 GCA_021734045.1 Fidelibacterota bacterium | reverse complement strand
CGCGAGCGCCGTTATACCCCAGATCGGTCTGACCGGGGAAAAGGTTCGGCAGCGCAGCTTTTAACTCCTCGCCAAATTTGTTAAATGTCAGGGCATAATCCGCACTGCTCCGTCCGGCCCCGGCTAATGCCACCACAATACCCTGATCGCAATCGCTTACCTGAGCTAACAGAAATCCTTCATACAGGATATTTGTTGATGGCTGGAATTTCACACTAATCCACGTGGAATCCATGGGTGGCAGTACCGGAGAAGTCCATTCCCAGAGATCAAAAACAGCAGATGTTGTGAACATATCCTGGTAACTCAGAAGCAGTGTATCCTCCGTGCCATTGTAAACCCAAAGGGTTTCCAATATCCACTCGCCAAGGCTCACATCGCCAAAATCCAGGTTCCCGTCGCTGATGGTGATGGCTCCGGGTGTGAGATGATGGACGTCCGCCCGAAACGGGACTATCGCCCAGGCACTGGCCGTCAGCATTAAAACTGCTCCAATTATCATCGCTTTTAAGACACTTGGCCTTTTCAATCTACTCATCTGATTCATCGTCCTGCGTATAAATCGCCAGTTTATTGGCGTGATGGAAAATATTGACTGACGCACCGGGCGATTGAGCCAGCCAATTATTTAATACGACCTGCGGGTCCCGGGCCGGAACGAGGTGTGCGGTGGCCAGCACTTCATCGGATAATTCGCTCTTAACCGCCAGTTCTGTAAGATTCTGTATCATCACCGCAAATTTGTATGGTTTGTGGGTGAAAAGTACATAGTTCTCTTCTATCGTTTTTAAAACATCCGGCAGCGGACGAGTGAGTGGCTGGTAAAAATTTTTAATCGCTTTTTCTGTGCCAATGCCGTTCTCACACGCCGCCAGAAAGAGCACCCGCCCCCCTGGTTTCACGCCGGCGGCCGTCAATTCCAGTGCCCGCTGCGCCGTGTAGAGACTTTCATCATCGGGATAACCGCCGGCTGTCACAATGGCAATATCCGCCGGCTGTACCCGTGCACCAAAATATGCATCTACACGTTCAAACATCTCAGGCTGGGTTTGAAATGTCTCCCCAAAAAGGGCGTCATGAATTTCACTATCCACGGTGATGAGATGCAGCGCGTAAACCGGCCGGTCTTTCACAATCAGGCGCATCCCTTCCAATTGATCTTCCGCCACCGGATTCGTTCGGCGGTCATGTTTACGATGCAGTGGATGGCGACCAAAGGACGCCTGTGTGTCCAGCGCCATACTATGATTATTCTCAATGGCGGCAAAATCACAACAGCCGGGGATAAAATGTTTTATCGGGCTGGAATAGCCAGAAAAATAGTGGGGTTTCATATCGGAAATGACGATAAAAACCTCCGGTTTTTCCAAAAGGTAATTGAATTGGACTTCAGTGCCCCGGCTGGTGTTGCCACCGGAGACAAATTCGGCAGAATTTATATCGTGCACAAAGGCACGGAACGCTTCCAAGCCTGCCATTTCTGCATAACGATGGGCGGCCGCCAAAATCGATTCATTACCGGGTGTCTGTGCCTGGTGCGTGCCGGTTGTAATAAGAAAATCTACACTTTTCGCGGTGGATAACTTGGGGAAAAGCGCGCGAAACACACGGGAACGCGGGGTCGGGCGGGTATAGTCATCACAGAGAATCATGACCCGCTGGTTTTGAACCAGTTCAGGGCGCAAAGACCTGAGTGCGGAGGACAAGACCTTGTCACTCCCCGCTTTTGATGGTTTTTTCACACCAACTTCATGGCGGAGATTCAGGCGCGGAAGTGCGAGACGAATTTCATGGTGACCGTATGCTATGGGAATGCTGATCATGGATTTGCCTTATTGTGGGAACCACGACCGAGATTGAAAGAGCAATGGATCGGGCTCAGTGCCCGGGTCGGCTGATGTTGTAGCGAGCGATGAGATTATCAATTGTCTGGCGAGATACACCCAATGATTCAGCGGCTGCGATTTTCTTCCAGTTATTCTGTTCCAGCGCTCGTAAAACCATTCCCTCTTTAAACTCTTCCAGGTCCTGCATGGTTTGGGGGAGCGGCGATTTAAAATCGTCCCGCCCAATCAACTCCACTGGCTGAAGAACGGCCAGGGTGATTTCATGCTTGTCCAAAGGGAGCGCCACAACCGCTCGCTCAACCAGATTTTCCAACTCACGCACATTTTCCGAATAGGCTCGGGCGGACAGATACCGCAGGGCAGCAGATGAAAAGCTTAAACCCGGCCGGTTATATTCCACCATCAACGTTTCCAAAATCTTTTGCGCGATGATAGGAATGGCCTCCTGTCGTTCCGACAGAGGCGCTACTTCAAGAATATATCCCTTCAGATAGTCCCGCAGCTCCGGCAATAACCGCCCATCCTGAACCAATTCATCGGGATCCTGGCGGGCTGTGAGAATCATGCGCAAATCATACATGGCTGGAATACTGGACACATCAGGATTGTTAAGCGCTCTAAAGAGGCCTTGTTGAAATTCTGCATCAATTTCTTCAATACCCAGAATAACCACCGTACCGCCACGCAGTTGGTTCAGGCGTTTTTGTGCTTCCGCAGATAGATCTTTGGGGTGCTGCTTCAGCCATTGGGTTCTGGAAATCGTTTCAGCATCCAAAACATAAATGGCATTCATGCTGCGGGGTCCCTGGTGGTGAATGAAGCGAGCGAGAAACTCTTTTCCCGTGCCATATTCACCCGCCAGCAACAGGGGGTGGTTTGACTGGGCGAATATTGTTGCCTGACGAATCGTTTTCTGGAAAGCAGATGAGACCCCCACCACTTCCCGGATACTGAAACGGGTTTCTACCAGTGTTTTCAGGCGTCGATTTTCAACCTTCAGATCATCTCTTTCGGACAGGCTTTCGTAATAATGCATAAAGTTCGCCAGAACCATTCCCACCAGGTTGGCGATGGGCTCTACCAGCTTGCGGTCCTCCAAAACGAATGGCTTCCCATTCATCTTCTCGCCCAGTAAAATTAATCCGGTACACTGGTTGTGATGATACAACGGCAGAACAAATTCAACCCCCATGGTTTTCAGCGTTTTTTCCGTCGCATCCTCCAGACCATTTACCGGAATTTTAAAACCCAGTGGTAAATTCAACCCCCGCTTATAAGCCACCTCACAGACATCTTTATCGAATTGCTTGATAAGAAACGCCCCCCGACTGACGCCCAAAACCCCCATGAATACCTGCTGAATGGTTTCAAAAGCCTCCTGGTAAGATGAGGCTGTTAATTCCAGGTCAGCCAGCTCTTCCAGGCTGCGGTATAGCAGAAAAAGACGCGGGTCGGCAGGACTCATTTCAACCGCTCCAGCGCTTCATTTTCATCTGCATACACCGCACAGAGCGAAAGAATTCCCGTCGCTTCCAGCGCCCGGTGAATCGGCTCATTCAGATTGGAGAAAGCAATCTTTTGGGGATCCTTGTTCGCCATATCCAAAATCTCAAAAAAGATGGCCACCAACAGGCTGTTAGGCTCACCGTTAGAAAAATTGACAATGATGGGTTTATTGCCGTTAGCGTATTCCTCCAGCAATGTCTCACGCAACTGCTTAATGCCCCGGCGATCAATATAACCGCCGATTCTTAGCACAACTGCCTGGTCCTGGTTAACCAGACTATATGGAAAATCCACCAATTTGAGGCCTCCATAGATTTTTCGTTATTGAAACGGTTAGCCCTGTGCCTGATGGATGCACGTCCATTCTGTCACAGAGCGCTTTAACAATATTAAAACCGTGTCCACGGTAATAACGAGCCTTGGGCTCAGAAACAACCAACCCGCGACCCTTGTCGCGCACCTGAATATTCAGGCTGCCGCCTAAAAACCGGAAGGTGATTACGACCTGATTATCTTCGCTGCGGCTGTGTTCCACAGCGTTCAAGGCCAACTCATTTAATGCCATGCTCGCCGCCAGGCGATCGTCCGGTTTCATGGGGATATCGGCTGTAAATTTTTGAAATTCAGCCCTCACCACCTCTTCGAACTGGTCAGAAAACGGGATGCAATAGGTCCTGACTTTATTAGAGTGTCTCAATCTCAATAGCCTTACCATTCGATACGCTGTTTTTTCTGCTTCCACCCTTTAATTGGGTTCATGCTTGGCGATATCCTGGGAAAGTTCATAAAGTCGTTTCTTTTCTTCCTCAGACAACTGCTCATAGCCAATCCGGTTTATTTTATCCAGCAGATGATCCAGTTCCGCGCGAGCCCTGCCCGGATCAACATCCGTTGGCGATTCGTCTGACCGGCCGACCTTCTGCCACCCGCCAAAGCCAGACATTCGGCTACCGCCGGATCCGCGCCCGGGAGTGTCATTATCTTGTACAAACTGGATGCGCTTCAACTTTTTCAGCCAATCCCGCAAGTTGAAGTTCAGATTAAAACCACGGTAATTACCGTGATAGCGCAAATAAAGCCACGCCACCAACAAACCACCCAGATGTGTCACATGACTGACACCGTCACGGTTACCCACCGAGAGAAAAGTAATAATGCCCATGAAAATCATGAGGTGTTTTACCTTCACCGGCATGATGAAATAGAGATAAACCGTACGATCCGGCCAGGTAAGGGCAAAGGCCAGCAAAATTCCGTAAACGGCACCGCTGGCACCGATTATCACCGGCGAAAAAGAAGTCCCCTGAGTCAAGACACCCACGATATAAGGCACAATCGACAGGATTCCCGAGCCAATGCCGGTGATGAAATAAAACCGGTAAAATTCACGCCGGCCCCACAGCATTTCCAGCTCCGTACCAAACAGCCACAGCATCAGCATATTCATAAACAGGTGCATGAATCCGCCGTGTAAAAACATGTAGCTCACCGGCTGCCAGATCATCACCCGTGTTAACACCAACTCGGGATTCAATCCAAAATAGTGTACCAAAATTCCAGCATTCCGTCCCAGAAGATTCAGGAACAGAAATACTGCCACATTAATGATAATGATGTTTTTAATCGCCGGCGTCAACCCCCGGGGACCAATGGACATTCTCTGACCACCTTGATACTGCCAACCATTCATATGTAAAGTATACTAACCTTTTATTCGTTATGGAAGTTTGTTTTTATGTCAAAAAGATTAACACAACTGTGTCGTTCTTAAAATTAATGGCCTCCCCGGTAAATTTGTTCCAGTACAGCCAGGGATTTCATTCGCTGCAACGGCTCCAGATGAACCTTTCCGTAATGCCAGAGGAATGACCACATCGCGCGGCGCTCGGCAAGTGATAGGGGGCTTTTTTCTACCGCATCCCATGCCTCTGCGTCAATGGCCTGCAAGACATTCATCACAGCGGAGGAGAGGCGCAGGCTGAAGCGCTCATCCAGGGTGGGGCTGCAGGTTATACAATAAATGGCACCATCTGGCTGGTGATATACGGACTCTGTTTGAGACAGCCCTTTTCGACACTGGTGACAGTGAAAGACATCCGGACGAAATCCCAGTTCACACAGGACGCGCAAATGAAAATACCAATAGCTTTTCACCGCGGTCGTTTTCGGATCATCCAGGTGAGTCAGAATCCAGACCACCAGGTCAAACAATTCCGGGTGGGGCTCGGATTTTTCTGCAGCCCGCTCAATGAACTCCATGGCTACCTGCGCAAATGCCAGCCGGTCAAAATCCTGGCTCAGGGTGTTGTAAGTTTTAACAATTTCACTCGATTTGAAAAGCTGGAGTTCCGTGTTGTGTTTTTCATAAAACACCAGGTGAACATGCTGGGTTATCCCCAGCATCCCGCTGTAGCGGCTTTTTTTACTGCGAATGCCCTTGGCAATAACTTTCAGGCGTCCGAATTCACGGGTGTACAGTGTGGCAATTTTACTGGTATCGCCCTGGTTAATGGTTTTCAAAACCACCGCCTCTGCTTGCCGGATCATGTGGCACGCTCCACCGGACAGTTTAACCGGCCTACCACCGGAATAGCAGCCATGAGGCAAACGGATACAAGGAGAAACAGGGGCGTGAATCCAAAGCCGGTTATCAAGACCCCACCAAGCAGGGGAAAAACGGCCACTGTAATATTGAATGCGCCGACTATACCCTGATACAACGTTCGGTTTTCCTCGGTCGAAATTTCCAGCAGTGCTCCGTCAAATGCAATTTTGCGAGCGGAAAGCATCATGCCGGAGACAAAAAACACGGCGTAGTAATAGGTCCCCGAACCCCAGAAAACCACGGCAAGTGCCAACAGGGGCAGGATTGCTCCCAGCCCTGCCGTGGCAAATAATCCAGCCCGAAAGCCACCCCGATTAACCAGCCGGGACCAGAAAAGATTTGATAGCAACATGCCCAGAATTTGAACCAGTAAAAAATTCCCCACGGCCTCACTACCCAGTCCAAACCGATCCTTTGCCATTGCGATATAGAACGGTATGCTGGTGAGCGCGAATCCGGTGAGGTTAGTGAGGATTACAAAATTACGCAGGTTGGGATCAGCCCTTAATGCTCGGGGGATGTAACGCAAAATCTCAAGAATAGAGCCCGCCTGCAAGGTGGTCTTGGTGGGCCGCTCTTTGAGAAACAAAAACCCACCCGAAGCGACAAACAACAGTGCGCCAGCCGCCAAAAACAGGACGAAATAGTTTTGTGGATAGGGAAGCTGCACCAAAACCTGACGTGCAATGAGGGCTGAAATCAGGATGCCCAGGCTGTTGAATATCTGCCGGATAATAAAAAACCGGCGCCGGTCCAGCCCCATTACCGACTTTCCCAGAATATCCGTATAGGCCAAACCTGCGAAGGCGCCGCTGGTAGTAAAGAGCAGCATCCAGAGATACACCAGAAATATCAAGACACCACCGGTCTGTAAGCTGGTCACCCGTGACAACGTCCACGCTACACCCAGCAAAGCCAGGACGCGCATATAGATTCCCGCTAAAAGATATGGCTTTTTAATCCGGCGCGGCGCGAACACACCCGCGAAGAACAACTGCGCCAGCATGGGAACACCAACCATTATCGCTGTCAACAGGCCCAGCTGAAAAGCCGTTCCGCCGGCCTGAACCACCAGCGCCGGGAGCACCGTATTGATTTCAGTGAATGTTGTCGCAAAAGCCAGAAAAAGCCCATGCCAAACAAAAGCTTTGAAATTGCGAGACGTGGCGCCGTTGGTTTCGGTCATGAAAAAACTTACACGCTGGGGATGTTATCTGCTATCAATTCAATTTGCGTAACCGCCGAATATTCCACCCAAAAAGCAATCGGGGCGCGGCAATAAGCTTCAACAAAAAACCCGCTGGTGTGGCGGGTTTTTTTCGAGATGATGGTTTTGGCGTTTACAAAACACTATTTATCAAACGACTGTAAAAACTCCTGGCGTAGATATTCGTGCATATCGCCTTCCGGCTCACCCTCTCTCACCGGGAAGAGATAGGCAAAAGGCTCGTCTTTTTCGTAAGCCAAAATGGAGTGACAGGTCGTACAGTCATTCACCACATTTTTTCCGGCTTCATCTACCATATCCATGTTGTGACACCGAAAACAGCCCAGGTCGGTTTCGTGCCCAATATGGTTGGGATAGGCGCCCCAATTTACATTCATCCGGGGGTGAATATTGCGGCGATAGATTTCCTGTACCACGGTGATGGCACTGTCAATCTCGTTCAGCCGGGTTCCCGCTAATTGCCTGTCGTATTTTCTGTAAAATCCCATGAGGTAGCGCTCAATACTCGCCAATCCGGTCTCCTTGTCAGGGTAGCTCTTTGTCAGCGCAGCCAGAGCTTCCCGCTTCAGGAATGGCAAACCCCTGGGGAGCAGCCCTTCGTTAATCCGCCGGTCAATGGCCTTGTCCGGCAACTCATAGATGTGGGTTGCCCGGTTGTGGCAATCAATACAGTCCAACACCCGCTCTTCGTGGACCGGCGCATTCGCATCATAGCGGCTGTTAACATAGCGCTTGAAGGTGCCGTCCGGCTGGCGCGCTTCGACCCACAGAATTTTTTCCCGCTTGTCATCAATAGCGCCGTAACGGACTTCATTCTGGGAGGCAATGTGCCAGTGAATACCACTGGCGGTACCATTCTCCCCGGATCCCACCTTCAGATTAAGCGTGGTGTATTTGGGCGTATTGTTTTTATCCCGCCGGTAGCGGGTGATGGTTTTTAGTCGGGTGCCGTGAAACTTTGACGGCCAGTGACATTTTTCGCAAGTCTCCCGAGCCGGGCGCAACTGATGAACCGGCGCTGGGATGGGGCGCTCATACAGATCGAAGGTTACGGAAATCATCTGCCAGGTGCCGTTAATCTTGGAGTCAATCAGCGCACCCACGCCTTCACCTACATGACAATCCACGCATTTCACATGTGCGTGGGGTGAGTCCTGGTAGGTCGCCCATTCGGGCCCCATAACACTGTGACAGGCTGTCCCGCAAAATTCAGGCTGGTCCATGAAATGCAACATGCGCGTGCTGGCTGCGCCAAGAATTACGATATTTATAAGCGTCAGAATAGCGACTGTGCGAATCAGTTTCGCACCAAAGGCCTTCGGCTGAAGAACATCATCGGGAAAGCGCTCGCTCAGCAAATCCCGCGTGGATCGTCCCGTTTCCCTTACGTACTTCCACCAGCCGAAGGGTATCAGCATCAGGCCGATGACGAAAATAGAAGGAAAACCCAGGTAGGTGATTAAGCCTATATAGGCATTGTTCACCAGGCCCAGTAGCGCGAAGATCTCAAAACTGCTGAACAGCAGAAACGAGGTGGTGACCAAGACCACCCCGCTTTTTGAAATCCAGTTGGATGCCAGGCCGCGTAGGAAATTAGTAATTGTTTGGCGCATTGGTCGCCCGTGTCTCCTTGAATAGGTCTTGATAAATTTTCTGCATCTCTCCGGACTTAATCTTGGCTTTCAATTCCCCTGAGTCCTTGTTCATCCAATTATGCATCGGATCGTTGGTCAGCAGGTTGTCGATGAACTGGTTTACCTCCGGGTCATCATATTCCCGGGCGGCTGGCAGCAACTCAAAGTAGAAGTGTTTCGCCACTTCGTAAATGCCTTCCCACCAGGTGTAGTCCGGTCCCATCATCGCCGCACCATGGCGTGCCCGACGACCCTCGTGATGCCAGAGTTCCCAATAAATCCACTCAATATCGTTAGAAAATTCAGCTTTGCGCTCTAAAGCACCATTCTTCTTTAACAGCTTCATGATTTTAGTCGCCGGTGCTGCGAATTTTTCATTATACAAATTCACCACACCATCGAATTGGTAATAATGTCCCTCCACGAAATCTTTCCCGTGACAGGCTTGACATACATCCTTCATGTTGTCCCGCTTTTCCCGCCAGTCCTCTTTGTGCACCGAAATCGCTGGGCGCAACGTCCACGAAAGGCGCAAACCAACATCATGGGTGGCATTTTGCTGCTTCGTGGCACCCATATGGCAGGTAACACAAGTGGGGGCCTCATAATAATCTTCGCCCACAACCCAGCGATCCGATTCCAGATTTATTTTGTCCTGATTGGTGAAAAATGCGATGCCGTGTTTGGATTCTTCATAAATCTCTTTTTGGGGATGATCGGGTCCCAGGTGACATTTCCCGCAGGTCTCCGGACGACGAGCCTGGGCTTTTGAGAAGGAGTGGCGGCTATGGCAAGCATTACAAGAGCCCTTTGACCCGTCCGGGTTAATGCGTCCCACTCCGGAATTGGGCCAGCTTTCACGCGCCAGCATGTTGGGAGACTTGGGGTCAATTTTAACCCGGTTCCCATGGCATGCTTCACAGCCGGCAATCGCTGCTGGATGACCACCCACCACATTGGCGAGATAAGCATCTGCAGATTCCAGAATTTCGCCTGCCGTGGCGTGATAGGATTTATCAACTTCCTTGAACTGTGTGGGATGACACCGGGAGCAATCCTTCGGTGTGACCAGGGTTGCAATGTAATGATCCCCGTGTTTGAAGGCATCCGGATCGGATTTTTCCGCTTTGTGGCAATCGTAACACGTGACGCTCATGGTGGCGTGTTTGGATCCCAACCACTGCCGGTACAGTCCCGGAGAAGTGCTTTTGTGGCAAATCATACACTGACCGGTTCCTGCTTGTACATCGCCCGATTGCCCGGACAGGTTTACTGCCATGGCCAGACTAAAAATCAAGAGCCACGTGGTGTGTCTCCTTTGCATACCCTCCGTCTCCTTTCGCTCAAATCTCAATTTATCGGTTATGCCTGCTGCGCCTTTGGCCCGGCGTCTATCCCTGGAAGATTTATCCGGCGGATGATGATTTGCCTGAACAGGATTATCTCTGCGCATCCGGCATTTTTGCTTCATTGGTGTCGAAAAACTAAGTGCTCCGACTGAAAAAACTAAGATAAATCAACATCACATTTCCGCCTGAATCGAAACTGCCCGTAACGCCTCTTTCGCCAAAATACGAACATCTTCAGTCAGGTCCGCGTTTTCCAGCTCTGCCTCTGTAAACCAGCGAATTTTGGTGGACTCACCATCTTCAGGCGTCAACTCATCTGACATGGCTCGCGCAAAATAAATTAAATCGATGTGCTGGTGGTAGGGATTGATGTTTTCCAGCAAAATGTGGCGGGGCGGTGGCAGCTCAATCGCGTTTTCGGACATGATTTGGGGCGGGGCGTGCACCAGGGTCACACTCAGACCGGTTTCTTCCCTCACCTCGCGGATTGCCGCGTGATCCGGCCGTTCATCCCGGTCAATATGGCCACCCGGAGGCAACCACATTTTAAGCGTTTTGTGAAAATGCAACACCGTGCGGTTTTGATACACCACGAATGTTGTTGCGGTAAAGTGGCGGGTGATTTCCATGGGATTATCCAGACATAAGTTTTGCTATGAATCTTGAAATTGGCTGACCAGGAATCGAATCGCCTCGCCAATGTATTCTTTCCAAAAAGGATGGGAATGGGTTCCGGGAGGGAACAGGGCCAGGAAGTCAGCGCCCTTTTCATCCAGCAGTTCTGCCATCGCCAGGTTTTCCTGAAAGGCAAAATCTTCCGTCCCGCAGATGAGGAATATGGGTGGAATACTGCGTCCCCGTAAATCATCAATCATGGTGAGCGGATTATGCGCTTGCCAGTAAGTCAAGTTGGCTTCCTGATCCCCGAATGTCTCCAGCAAGCCCCACTGGGTGCCGTGAGCGATGATGTCGGTAATCCCGCTTAAGCTGGCGGCGGCGCAAAACTTATCCTGGTTCCGCAATAACAAAACAATGGAGCCATACCCGCCCATGCTCAGGCCGGTGAGTCCACGCTGAAACCGGGATTCTGTGGCATTGTAATGTCGCACGAGCCAGGGCACCAATTCATCCACAATATGGCGCTCATAATCCCGGTGGGGCTGAGTTTGGCTGTCGGCCCACCAGCCATCATAACCACCGTCCGGCAGCACGAAAAGGAGGTCATACCGATTTGCCAGCGATTGCAGGTCGGCGTCGTCCTTCCACTGGGTCTCGTCACCACTCCAGCCATGAAGCATAAAGATTACCGGGTAGCGCTCCGCGCGTTGTGAGTCAAATGATGTTGGTATGGCAATAATGGTGCGATTGCTGTCCGCTAAAAATTCTGAGGGGACCTTCACATGGTGTACAGCCGCCCGGGCAAGGGTGGTAAACATCAAACCGGAGATCAGCGAGAAGAGCAGGATGGCATAACGGATGCGCATGTAAATCAATCCTCTTTTATTGGTCCACATCGGCCGAAAATATCACTGGTGCAAACACCATTCACAAGGAGCAATATATCCACCTGGGGACGGTGAGCCTTTTAAATCTCTATCGTGAAAAAATCCTACTCCTTATCCCTCAGGGTTTTATTTTCAGCCGTTATGCCACACAACATCTACCGGGGGAACCTGCGTCCGTATGTCAATCTCGCTTGAAATTCAGTCCCTAGTACGCAACGAACTCTCTCTTCGCGCCGACCCGGTCAAAGCACCCAAAATGCAGCAATATGTGAAATCGCCTCTGCCGTTTTATGGTGTTCAGTCCGCCGGGCAGAAGGAGGTCTGGCGCCTTGCTCGTCAAAAATTCCCAAAATTATCGTGGGAAAATTATGCAGAATCGGTGAAGACGCTGTGGTTTCAGGCGAAACACCATGAGGAAAAATATATAGCACTATATCTTCTGAATGGCTACCCGCTTCACCGCGTGCCGGAAGCAATGCCTCTCTACGAAACTTTGTTGGTGTCTTGTTGGAACTGGGATTTACTGGATGGGATTGCTGGTGGTTCGGTAGGTCGCCTGCTTCTGAAAGACCCGACTTTGGAGTCGTGGTTGGTAAAGTGGTCCCAATCAGATAATTTCTGGATGCGACGGGCGGCGATTATTGGTCAGCTCAGCCTGAAAGAACACACCAACGCCGGGTTGCTGTTCGGCTTCTGTGAAAAGATGGCACACGAGAAAGAATTTTTTATCCGCAAGGCCATCGGATGGGCGCTGCGTCAGTATGCCCGTACCGATCCTGTGGCGGTGAAAACTTTTGTTGAGAAAATGGGGGACAGGCTGTCCGGTCTGTCGCGCCGGGAAGCATTAAAACACCTGACTTAAACAATAAGTCACTCATTTGAGTGAAAAGAGGGAAAGACTGTGTCCAGGTTCATTTTAAAGAGAAAAAATATCCTCCTATGGTTGACCATCAATTCAATCGCTCTGTCGTTGATCGCGCTGCTCAATATCTAATCTGTTTCGCCATTGCCGGAGCATTCCTGTATGGCATGAATCATTGGTGGATTCAGCCTATGGTGGGGACCGATTCGTTTTTCAGAACATCTTTCAATGATATTCTGGCGCTAATTGTTTTCGTCCCGCTTTCATACTTCCTGGCGCGAGTGCTGTCCATCATACCGCCATTCAGTCCATTACGCCTGTGGCACATTGGACTTGGCTGGATAGTTTTTAGCCTGCTGTTTGAATGGCTGGTTCCAAAAATCCTGCCACACCACACCGGTACCGGAGGTGATGTCGCAGCCTATGGATCAGGCGGGATTATCCTTTGGGTTTTTAACAGAATGGCTCTGGATTTCGCGCGAATCCGGGAGGGTTCGGTCCGGGTTGTTTATTACGATGGTAATTGCGGTATTTGCCAGGCAGCAGCCGACTGGTCGTCAGCCCGCACGGTTTCGGGGAGTGCCTTTCCCTATCATCCCCACCAATTGATTGATGAAACCTTACGGCCGGATTTGGCTGCCCGAGCAAGGAAAACGCTCATTGTGCATTTTTCGGAAGGATTCGAGCTCACCCACGCCCGGGCTTTGGGTGCACTGTTAATTCGAATGCGGTTTCTTTGGCCATTATTTGGCTGGATACTTATTACACCACTACTTTGGCCGCTAACCCGGCCGGCCTACTCGCTATTCGCCCGTTACCGGCACAGAGTTTCTCAATGGGCTGGTTTGAACGCGTGCGTCATTGATTAACTGACCACGCATAGGCCTGTTCACGCATATTTTATTGGCGGGCATGACAACGGATGGGCATATTGGGGTCAAACGGGGGAAATTAGGAGGGTTCAACAAATGCGATCTCAAAAAACACTGGGTATAATTTTTCTCGTTTTGGGTGTTCTGTTTCTTGCGGATACCCTGAATTGGCTGCGCGTAGGTAACGTTATCGGCACCTGGTGGCCTTTGATTATTATTCTCTTCGGTGTACGCCGATTATCCGTGCCCGCGGCAAGTACGGCAAGCGCCTGGCTGTTCATCATCATCGGGGTGGTCTTTCAGCTTGCCGAGCTCAATTTCCTGGAACTGAATCAGGTCTTTTACTATTGGCCGGTGTTACTGATAGCTTTTGGTGTGTATCTGCTCATTACCGGCGGGCGTCCGCCATTTTTGCGGGCGCGCATCACTGCGCGTAACGAAAAGAAAGACAGCGAAGATTTTTTGGATGTGTTCTCCATGTTTGGTGGCGGCCTGCGAGCCAGCACAACTCAGAACTTTAAGGGTGGAAGTGCAGCCACGCTCATGGGTGGTTTTGACATTGACCTGACCGCTGCAAAGCTTTCTCCAGAGGGAGCCGCGCTTGAAGTCACCTGCATCATGGGTGGTGGCAGAATCCTGATTCCATCCGAGTGGAATGTGTCTATTAGCAGCCTCCCTATTTTTGGCGGCGTGGACCATGAAAAGACGCACGGTTCCCCGGCGCCTGATACGGACGCGCCGGTTTTACAGGTGCATGCCACCACCATCATGGGCGGACTTAAGATTATTTCTGTCTAGTATATTGACACGTTGAACGATTACAGGAAAAATTATCGCGCGGGAAGGGGCACTTAGAAGATCAGGCGTCCCTTTTCCAGCGATGCGCCGGAATCCGGGTAATGTCCAGCAGAGCGGGCGAATTGGCGATTCGGTTCACCGCCTGAAGGCCTAGCCGATAATTCTCCCACGATAGAACGGACAGCGCCGCCTCCGGAGATTCCCACCGGAAAGAACTGTGTTCTTTGGAAAGACGGGGCGGCTGGTTTTGATGATTGGCGACTTCAGCACCAAAAACCGGCACCTGCAGCATAGCATCAGTGGGGTGGAGATAAAGATTGTACGCGTAATCGGCCACAAAAAGTTGCTTCGGTATGAAGCCGGTTTCCTCGTGCATTTCCCGTAAGGCCGCCTGCCAGGCCTTTTCACCGGGCTTCATTCCGCCGGAAACGCACTGCCATATATTGGGGAATTGCTCGCCGGGTGCACGCTTTAACAAAAGAAACTCACGCCCCGCCTGACCTTCACGCCAGACGAAGACATCCACCAATCCACGGGTATAGTCATCCGCCATCGTTGCTCAAAAACCGGGATTTAAAACGGCAGGGGATCATCACCAAAATAATCATCGCCACCCGATTCGTTGACTGAATTGTCATCCGCATCGCGACTGCTATTATTCTTACCTGCGCTATAGCCACCCTTGGAATTATTCTCCCGGCCACCAGTGGATGCACCATTGTCATTACCCTGGAAACTGCGTGAGGAAAGGGGTGTCAGAATGTTGGTCAAAACCTCGGTAACATAGCGCTTTACGCCGTCTTTGTCTTCCCAGCTGCGCGTCTGGAGCTTGCCTTCAACATAAATCATATCGCCCTTTTTGATATATTGCTCCAGAAACTCGGCGGTTTTCCCAAAAGCCACAATCTTATGCCAGTCTGTGGTTTCCTGGTTATTGCCATCCCGATCACGCCGAACATCGTTTGTGGCCACTGTGAAATTGGCTACTGCGGTACCGGATGGGGCATAGCGCACCTCCGGATCCTGGCCTAAACGACCCACTAAAATCACTTTATTTACACTTCCGCGTTGCATAATACCTCCGTCAAATTCAAAATTTCAGAATACAAGTCTTCCAGTTGGCTCACCAACCAGCCTCGCGAAGTACCACCGCTGGCTTTTATGGCGATAGCTTCGTAAATACCGCCGCGAACGGGCCAAACCCTTTCACGGAAGGTCTCCAATCCTTTGTGGTGTCCCATGACAACAACCGTCGGTTCGGCAGGCTTTTTATCCACGGTATAAACATCCGACATGTCAGGAAACCGGTTCCCGAAAATATCCTCCTGCGTGCCAATGAGCGGGTTATCGTAAGTCAGGTTAATCTGGTCCGTAACGGGCTGGTTTTCCCCGGGTGTATCCACCGGATTAAAAAGGAGGATAAAATGTTGATAACCTGCTTTACGCCATCGGCGAACCTGCTCCCGAGCCCCGTCAGCACTCGCGTTGAAGGTCCCAACCGATACATCGGGCAACCAGCGAACAATATCTGCCCGAAATAGCTCGTCCGTGAGAACGACCGGCCCGCACGCGACGACTGGTTTATTTTTCCTTTTCATCACCCTTCTCATTGTCATCGACATCGTCATCGTCATCCTCGTCAAAAGACGAGCCGTTCTTTTCGCTGGCCTCGGTTTCGGTTTCGGATTCGGTTTCAAAATCCAGCGCTTCTTCAAAAGCTGACTTTGCTTTTTTACCCTTTTTATCGCTGTCGGTACCGGAAATTGTCGTGTCTTTTTCCGGGGTATCATCCGGTTCGGTATCAAGATCAGAAAGCGTTAGGTCGGACTGGGAAAAATCGATGATTCGTTCAGCATCGTCACTTTTCGTATTCGGCGAGACTGCTTCACCCGTAGCCCTTTCGTCAGGCAACATAACTGCATCGCGAGAAAATTCCGCCTCCAGCGCATCCATATGGGTTTTTAAAATGGTTTTAAAGTTCATGATAAATCCGTCACGCTTTAACTTCAGATCCCGGATATCATTTTGAACTTCATTCAGCGCTTCTTTTGCCGAAAAAAGAAGTGCGTTTTTCTCGGTCCGTGCCTGCGCGAGAATGGCGTCGGCCTCTTTCTCGGCGGCTTTCACTGCTTGATTGGCGGATTCCCGGGCCATTACAAGGGCAGAATTCATGGATTTTTCAATCTCCGAATAACGATCCAGTTTTGCCTGAAGGTCTTTAATCTCTTCCTGGGCTTCGCTTTTTTCACGAATCAGGGTCTCCATCTCCTCGGCCACCATCTCCAGAAATTCATGTACCTGGTCACGATTTAATCCCAGGGCGCTTTGTTTGAATTCCTGCTTCCGCAAATCCAGTGGTGTAATCCGTGCCATTGAAATCTCCTATTCCCGTTCGCCGAAAATTGCCCGGCCGACGCGCACATGCGTCGCACCTTCACCAATCGCCCATTCAAAATCATCCGTCATGCCCATTGATAAATCCAGCTTCCGGATTACCGGAACAAAGACGGTTTGAATCTGGTCCGCCAGCTTCCTTAACAGACGAAACGATTGAATAATCCGCTGTTTATCGCTTGTTAACGGTCCTATTGTCATCAGGCCCTGCACACTCAAGCGCGGCTGCTCCAAACAGTACCCCGTCAAGTCCATGGCCGCTTCCGGTTTAATACCAAACTTGCTCTCTTCTCCGGAGGTGTTCACCTGAATGAAAACGGGCAGCGGATCACCCTCCGGTCCCAACCTATCGTTCAGCGTTTTTGTAATTCGCTCCGAATCAATGCTGTGGACCGTATCAAAAAGCTGGGGGACGTATTTGGCCTTATTGGTTTGCAAGTGGCCGATAAGGTGACGCCGAATTCCACTCAAGTCAAGTTGTGGAAACTTGTCCCGCGCCTCCTGAAGCCGATTTTCTCCAATGTCTTTCAATCCCGCCCCCAGTGCCGCCCGGACCTTTTCAATTGGTTGGCGCTTGGTAACACCCACCAGGATAATATCATCCGGATCGCGACCCGCCTGTGTGGCGGCACGGGAAATCCTATCCCGCACCGACGCCAGGTTCTCAGCAATATTATTTTGATCCGGGTGGGGAGTCATTTGATATCCTGTAAACTCCCGCCTCCCCGGCACCACCGATCCGGTTGCGATTCCGGATTATTTTTATTCATCAAAGGCACTGATTTGGTCGGCTCCGGAATCATCATCGTTGCCATTTTCGCCATTTTCATCGTCCGAAGTTTGGATCTCTACACCATTTTTTGTCTCGGTCTCTTCCTGAACCCGGGTGACGGCCGAAATGGTGTCGTTTTCATCCAACCGGATGAGCCGCACGCCCTGAGTGTTTCGTCCGATACTGCGGATTTTTCCAACCGGCAGGCGAATCAGGACGCCCTTGGCGGTAATAATCATCAGATCATCCTGGTCCACCACTTCCAGCAGAGCCAGCATTTTGCCAACCTTGGGAGTGACCTTTACGGTGATAATGCCTTTGCCGCCGCGATTCTGGACCCGGTAATTGATAATTTCCGTGCGCTTGCCAAATCCATTTTCAGTCACGGCCAGAACGGTTCCTTCCCGGCGGACAACAATCATTCCCACAACACGATCATCTTTACCGCTGAGTCGGATGCCGGCAACACCCATGGTCTTACGGCCGGTGGGGCGCACCTGGTTTTCATTAAATCGAATCGATTTGCCGTTATGGGTTCCCAGCAAAATATCATTCTCACCGTTGGTGAGCTTGGCATCAATCAGGTAATCGCCTTCACGAATATCAATGGCGTAAATGCCTCCCCGCTGCGGGCGGCTGTAGGCCTGCAGATCTGTCTTCTTCACCAGTCCGTTGGCCGTGGCCATGATGATATAATTTCCCGCGGTGAAATCACGGACGGTAATGTAAGCCATGATTTTTTCACCCGATTCAATGCCTAATAGATTCACAATCGCCCGGCCACGGGTTGCTTTTCCGGCCTGGGGCAACTGGTGTACTTTTATCCAGTAACATTTTCCCGCGTCCGTAAAAAAGAGGATATAGTCATGGGTAGAAGCAACAAACAGATGCTCCACAAAATCATCATCCCGGGCCTTGGCACCTGATGAACCACGGCCGCCACGGTTTTGACGGCGGTAGCCGCTCACGGGATAGCGTTTGATAAAGCCGTTGTGGGTAATGGTAATGACCATCTCCTCTTCGGCAATCATATCCTCAACAGTGAAGTCCCGGGCGTCGTGGACAATTTCCGTTCGGCGCTCATCGCCATAGCGCTCTTTTAACTCCGTCAACTCCTCCTTGATGATCTCCATCCGGAGGCCCCGGTTGGCCAAAATTTCTTTCAGTTTGGCGATGAGTTTCAGGGTTTCCGTGTACTCGTCAACAATTTTCTGCCGTTCTAGTCCGGTTAGTCGCTGGAGTCGCATATCCAGAATCGCCTGGGCTTGTACGTCGCTGAGCTCAAACCGGCTCATGAGCTGCTCTTTAGCAACCACCGGGTTTTTGGATTCACGGATGGTTTTTATTACGGCGTCCAAATTATCCAGGGCAATTTTCAACCCCTCTAAAATGTGGGCGCGCTTTTCGGCTTCATTTAAATCATACTGTGTCCGGCGCACCACAACATCATGCCGGAAATTGATGAAGTGGGCAATCATCTCCTTCAGGGTCAACACTTTTGGCAGGCCGTCCACCAGCGCCAGCATAATCACACCAAAAGTGTCCTGAAGCTGCGTGTGTTTGTAGAGCTGGTTCAGTACCACCTCTGGTACGGTATCCCGTTTTAATTCTATCACCACCCGGATGCCGTCTTTGTCAGACTCATCCCGCAGGTCGGAGATGCCTTCAACTTTCTTGTCGTGAACCAGATCAGCGATTTTTTCAATAAGCGTCGCCTTGTTTACCTGGTAGGGGATTTCGGTAACTATCAGATGTTCCCGGCCATTTTTCTGCTCTTCCACGTTGACCCGCGCCCGAACGGTAATTTTCCCGCGACCGGTTTCATAAGCATCCTTAATACCGCTGGCGCCGTAAATAATAGCGCCGGTGGGGAAATCGGGTCCGGTGATATATTGCATCAACTCAGAAATGGTAATGTCGGGATTGTCAATCTGTGCGGAGATTGCGTCCACGACTTCGCCCAGATTATGGGAAGGAATATTGGTGGCCATCCCCACCGCAATTCCGCTGGCACCATTGAGCAACAGATTGGGCAGTACCGTTGGCATAACCACCGGCTCCTGCAGGCTGTCGTCAAAATTGGGCATGAAATTTACCGTGTCTTTCTCCAGGTCACGCATGATTTCACCGGCAATTCGCTTCAACCGGGCTTCCGTGTATCGCATGGCAGCCGCATTATCACCATCGATAGAGCCAAAGTTGCCCTGGCCATCCACCAACGGATACCGCAATGAAAAATCCTGGGTCATGCGCACCATGGTATCATAAACCGCCGAGTCACCGTGGGGGTGATATTTACCCAACACGTCACCCACGATACGGGCTGACTTACGGTAGGGGCGGTTATACTGTACGCCCAGTTCGCTCATGCCATATAAAATGCGCCGGTGTACCGGCTTGAGTCCATCCCGAACATCGGGAAGTGCGCGCGAAACAATCACGGACATGGAGTAATCCATGTAGGATTTCTTCATTTCGTCTTCAATGTTGGCGCGGATAATGTTCTGTCTTTGAATTTCCAAAGTTCGCCTCGTCCTTATCTAATAATCACTGTCTGCTTTAAATTCGTTTTTTATGCTGACCGCGTTGCTGCATCACGCTCACCGGATATGATTAAATATCCAGGTTTTCCACATAACGGGCGTGGGTCGTGATGAATTCGCGGCGCGGCTCCACCTCGTCGCCCATGAGCACCGTGAAGATTTTATCAACAGCAGCGGCGTCTTCCAGCGTCACCTGCATCAGCGTGCGGGTTTCCGGATCCATGGTGGTTTTCCAAAGCTGGTCCGGGTTCATTTCTCCCAAACCTTTATAACGCTGGAGATTCACCTTCGTATCGGGATTTCCATTGGTTAGTTGTTTAATGGCTGCTTTACGCTCAAGCTCATCATACACATAGCGCTCCTGTTTACCCACCTTGATTTTATACAGCGGCGGCATGCCGATATACACATGTCCCTTGATAATCAACTCGGGAAAATACCGGTACAGGAAAGTCAATAGCAGCGTCCGGATATGTGCCCCATCCACGTCCGCATCGGTCATGATGATAATTTTATGGTAGCGCAATTTTTCAATGTCAAAATCTTCTTTAAATCCGGCACCCAGCGCCGTGATTATCGTACGGATTTCATTGTTGTTGAGAATTTTGTCAATCCGCGCTTTTTCGGTATTGATTATTTTTCCACGCAGGGGCAGGATGGCCTGATAGCGACGGTCGCGACCCTGTTTGGCGGAACCACCGGCCGAATCACCCTCCACCAGGTAGAGCTCACAAATGGAGGGGTCTTTGGCGGAACAGTCAGAGAGCTTGCCGGGCAGATTTAAGGATTCCAGCGCGCTTTTGCGACGCGTCAATTCCCGTGCTTTCCTGGCCGCCTCCCTGGCTTGTGCTGACAAAAAGCATTTCTCCACAATCCGCTTACCCACAGACGGATTCTGCTCTAAAAATTCATTTAAGCCGTCGCTGATAAATGAATCCACCACGCCCTTTATTTCACTATTGCCAAGTTTGGTTTTTGTCTGTCCTTCAAACTGTGGCTCGGCAATCTTGACTGAGAGAACTGCTGTCAATCCCTCGCGCACATCATCGCCCGAAAGGGAAACATTGGATTTTTTCAGCAGGTTATTTTTCGCGGCATAACTATTCAGCGTCCGCGTCAGTGCAGTCCTGAATCCGGATAGATGTGAGCCGCCTTCAATGGTGTTAATGCTGTTCACATAAGTAAGGATGTTTTCCTGATAGCTGCTATTGTACTGCAACCCCAATTCGATGGGAACGCCTTCCTTCTCACCTTCAAAAGCAATGACTTTATCATGGAGCGGTTGTTTCCCGTCATTCAGGTATTTGACAAATTCCACCAGACCACCCTTATACAGAAAGGTCTCCTCTCTGACCTCTTCGGTACGCTCATCGCGCAGCGTGATGGAGACACCCTTGTTCAAAAATGCCGACTCGCGCATCCGCTCAGCCAGTATGTCCCACTCATATTCCTGAACCTTGAAAATATCGAAGTCAGCCTGGTAGCGAATTTTGGTGCCGGTTTTTTTCGTCTTCGCTGTTTTTTTCAACGGAGAGACTACCGCACCGCGTTCATAGCGCTGATGATGCACCGCTCCGCTTATTGAAATTTCCACCTCCAGCCATTCAGAGAGAGCGTTTACCACCGAGACACCCACCCCGTGTAAACCACCTGACACTTTGTATGTACCTTTGTCAAATTTCCCGCCAGCATGTAAAACCGTCATGACCACTTCCACTGCCGGTCGCTTTTCATCCTTGTGAATGTCAACCGGTATCCCGCGGCCATTATCTTCTACGGTAATAACATCATCTTTCTCAATGGTGACTGAAATTTTATCGCAATAACCCGCCAGGGCTTCATCAATAGAGTTATCCACGATTTCGTACACCAGATGGTGTAATCCGCGTTTGCTCACATCGCCGATATACATAGCAGGCCGCTTGCGAACCGCTTCCAGTCCCTTTAGCACCGTAATATTCGATGCTGTATAGGTCGTTTTATTTTGCTCTGGTTGTTTACTGATATTTTCGCTCATGTAAATTTGATATCCTTAATAGGGTTTCCGGTTAATAACTGGTTTAAATCCTTCATAATTTTTCGCTTTAAAAACATCAATTCGTTCCGCCACACCGGTGAATCCACTGTAACAAACAGGACGTTTTTCTCAATTTTTACCGGCGTGGTGACATGGGAAATTTTATCCCCTACCACATCGTCCCACAGATACAAGGCCCGGTGCTGCTCAATCGGCTTCTCGATGTGGAAATGCTTAAACGCTTCCTTTAATACGGCACCGATTGATTTAGGCTGCGACATCACGAAGCTTTCCTGTATCAAAAACGGTCAATTTTTCTGACTCCAGCGTCATCCCATGCTGTCGCAGATCGGCCAGATCGGTTGAGGTAATAAAAATCTGGTATCCCTCCGGCAGCGACTGAATAATCTGTACGCTGCGCTTAATGTCCAACTCAGCGAATAAATCATCCAGCAGGTAAATGGGCTTCTCGGTCAAGTAATCTTCTAATAACCGCCCTTCAGCGAATTTTAACGCAACCAAGGCCAGCTTATGCTCACCCTTGGAGCCATAACGCCGGATTTCCTGGTGATTCAGATAGAATAGAAACAAATCTCGCTGAATTCCGGTGGTGGTGGTTCCCCGGCGCATATCAGCAGGTCGACTGGCCTCCAATTCACGCTGAAATGCCGCTTCAACCGTTTCGCCCGCTTTGGGCTTCACTGAGGGGACATACGCCGCTTTAAATGTCTTCTCCCGCTCCAATTCCTGGTAAATCTCATATACAAAGGTTTTGAATTTTTGCAGGTATTCCGCGCGTTTTTCCTGAACAACCGCCCCATGCTTAGCGACTTGCGTATCCAGCGCGCGGAGTAATTCCGAATTCACCGGCGTTCCATTTACCGCATAATCGTTCAACTGGGCATTGCGCTGCTTTAATACCCGGTTGAATTGCTGGAGTGCCTGTAGATAGACCGAGTCCACCTGAGAAAACAGCTTATCAAAAAACCGGCGTCGGTCCGCAGGCGCGCCGGAAGTTACCACACCATCTTCTGGTGCGAGACACACCAGCGGGATCCGGCCAATTAAATCAGCCTGACTGGAAAGTAGCGCGCCGTTCACCTTAATGTGTTTTGGTTGCTTTTCTGAAAGAAACATTTCAACCCGCTGATCATTTTTCCGGTCACCGCTGAAATTTCCACCGACTTTAGCTTCCGTCGTCTCATACCGAATCAACTCTCCGTCCAAATGGGTTTTGAAGCTGCGGGTATATGCCAGACAGTGAATTGCTTCCAAAACGGTTGTTTTGCCCGCGCCATTTTCACCAAAGAGAACATTGGTCTGCTCTCCGAAGCGAAGAGCTGCGTGTTCATATACCCGAAAATTTTTCATGGAAAGGGACTTAATCAGCATGCACCGGGCCGGTGTGAACCAACCTCCGTTAATTACCTCACAACACAATATTTTTATTTGGATGACTGAATCGTTTACCTGCTGTCATTAGGCATTCAACCTGATGGGCATTAATAACATGAGCAGGTCTTCTTTTTCGCGCTGTTTTTCCGGCAGGATAATGCCCGGACCCACAGCACTGCTCAGCTTAAAGACCACTTTTTCCGTCTCAATATTGCGCAGCAGGTCCCGCACATAGAGCGAATTATACCCAATCGTCATCTCCTCACCATCGTACTCCACCAATACCTCTTCTTTGGCGGAAGTGCTGTTTTCCGGGTCCTCGGTATAGACCTCCAGATAGCCCGGATGCAGCTTAAATGCCAATTGGTGGGTGGTTCGGTTGGAAAAAATCGAGACCCGCCGGGCGGTGTTAACCATCTCACTGGTATTTGAAACAAAGGTTTTATCGTTTCCGGAAGGAATCACCGCCGTGTAATCGGGATAGTGTTCATCAATTACGCGGGTATAAACTTTGGCTCCCTTGGTTTCAACCTTCACATGATCGTTCGAAATACTGAATTCCACCTGATCTTCCATGGGCAGCAAGTTTTGAAGCAATTGTAGAAATTTGGTGGGGATAATGACTTTTGCCGGGTCACCGGAGTTAGTAAAGGCTTTATTGGTAAAGCGAACCAACCGATGGCCGTCGGTTGCCACAGCCCGGATATCCGCTTTGTTAATTTCAAACAACACCCCCATCAGGGCGGGCTTCAACTCATCCCGGCCAACGGCAAACAGTGTCTTATCAACCATTCGCTCCAGCAGGTCAGCGGGCAGCTTAAATGTGGAGGCATCCGCTAACTCAGGTGTTTCCGGAAATTCATCGCCGGGACGCCCCTGGATTTTGTATGTCCCAACAGTGGTTTCCAGACTAATCCGCTGTTTTTCGTCCACACTGAACTTCAACTCCGTCTCAGGCAACTCATTGGTAATTTCCTGTAACAGACGCGCTGGAATAGCCACAGATCCATCTTCACCATTGAGTAAATCCACCTCCAATACATAGGTGATTTCGATATCCGAAGTCCGTAAATAAAGACGTCCATTTTCAATGGTAAACAGGATATGATTCAGGATTGGCATGGTAGAGCGGGTAGGGCTCACTTTGATAATTTTTTGTACGCCAGTCTGGAGGGCTGATTTCTCAAGGGTAAATTGCATGCTTAACTCTCCAAATGCACAATTAACAAGGGTTTAAATATTTTCTTCATAAGCGGAACAAGATAACATAAACCGGCCTGATTTCAAAGCTATTCAATGCGTTTGAATGGCCTGCTTAATGGGTATTTTAATCGCTTTTATTATAACTAATCTAAAGAAATATTCTTACGTCGCAGTAGTACGTAGTTTGTCCACATTGTGGATAAGATTTTTGCCGGCGCCGGTAACTTTTTGACAATCAGGCATGTTTGAAAAATGAAAAGCCAAGCCCTCTCACGTGGGCAGTTATATTCTGCAGTAGACAGCATGAACGTAAATTGTCAGAAACAAATTGTTTATCCACACAACGGTGACGAAATGGCTATTTTTGAAGGACGTGAATAACAATTTACGTGGATATGTTCATAACCCCGTTCAGTCAAAACCGACGGATGAACAAAAACAATTACATCGATTCGATAGCGCATTCAGGAGCCTGTTGATAAGTATGTGAAACAGGGATTTTCAGGTTTTTAAAAAAACACCCCGGTCTGGTGTGAATCGGGGTGTTAAAAAGGGGGCGAGCCTATCCTTGAGGTGAAATCATAATATCATTTTAACATTGATATACATCTTCTCACGCTGCTCCTGAATCCATTTTTCCAGCCGCTCCATCTGTTTTTGTTGCAGGGTCATGGACTCCAGTTCAAACCAGTTGTTCTTCAGCGTTAATTTACCGCCGGGGAAACGCTCGTGAACGAGGATGATGTTCACCTGATCCAAAGCCGGGAAGGGCCGGGAGATTTCTCCTGCGGGCAGGCTGCTGAGAATTTTCTGCATTCCCTCCGGCATGGTGGTAATATCTGTTTTGCCAACCCGGCCGTTGCGAGCTTTTAAATCCGGGTCGGTGAGGTACTGTTTAGCCGCCTCAGCAAAAGTGAGCTTTCCAGCTAAAATCGCATCCCGGAGACTGGTAAGGCTGTCTGTAAGTGCTTGTACATCGGCTTGGGATGCCTGGGGTTTGATAAGAATGTGTGAGACATTCACCTTCTCACCCCGTCGTTCTTCGAGTTTAATAAGATGCAGACCGAACTGAGTTTCTATCACATCGCTCATCTCACCAGGTTCAAGTGAGTAGGCTGCCGCTTCGAACGGTTTTACAAAGGTTCCCCGGGAGGTAAAGCCAATATTTCCACCATTGGCAGCGCTGCCGGGATCCTGGGAGTAGCGGCCGGCCATTTCACCAAAAGAAGCCGAACCAGCGCGAATCCGTTCCCGGATCGCCAACAAGGTATCCCGGGCGGCTTCCCGCGCACGAGAACCAGCCTCAAGCGGCAGGGAGATGATGGAAAAATCAACCGCCGGATTGATATCCGGAAAACTGTCGCGGTTGGTGTGGAAAAAAGCCTCCACCTCTCGACGACTCACGGTGATATTGCTGAATAATTCACGCTTCACAGCCTCAATAATCTGATTACTATGAATCTGATCCTGGTAATACCGGCGGATTTTTCGTGGACTGATACCAAACGTTTGCTCCACCTGGTTAAGGCCACCGTATTGCTGCTCCAGGTTTCCCATTAATTGTTCCACCTGCGCCTCCACATCCCGGTCGCGCACCTCGATGGTCTCCTGGCGGGCATACTCCAGCAAAACCTGCTGGTTGATTAATTCGTCCAATGCACTGTATCGCAGTTGGTTGTAGGCTTCCGGGTTCTGGTAAGGATCAATGCGTTGTTGAGCGCTGATTAGCTGAGCCATTTGTTCGACTTCAGAATAGAGAATTGCCTTTTGCCCTACAATTGCAGCCAGGCCATCCACAAGTGATTGGGCACTCATTACAGAGACCAATAAAAGGTGAAGCAGCAGGAGGGAGGCGCGGCGATTTCGGATATGTCTAAAGTTTGGTTCTTTTTGCATTATGGACTCGATTGAGATTGAGATTGAGATTGAGATTGGTTAAGCAGCGCGGGGTGAAAACTCACATTAGCCTGGGCTCGCAAACTATCGGTGATGGCCAGTCGGTAATCCATCTGCCGATCGATTGACAGACGACCGGCGATTTCATCCCAGACCTCTTCCAGGGGGCGCAAATCATCTTTTGCGTACCATTGGGTAACATTCATCACATGATAGCCGAAATCTGACCAGTAGGGACCATACACACCAGGCTCCCGGTTGCGGGAGAGCCGGTTGCGTAAATCGGGAATCAGATCACTGAGTTTGAATAATCCGGTTTCGTTCTGGTATTTGCGCAAAAACTCAGCCTTTTTATCCAAATCATTGGCCAGGAGAACTCTTCGCAGCTCGCGCGCTTCATCCCGGCTGGGCAGCAGGACATGCAGTGCGAAAATCTCGTCTTCCGCGCGCCGAAAATTATCCTGGTTTCGCGCGTAATAATCCCGGATTTCCTGATCAGAAATCTGAATCGACTGACGCATGAACTTTTGCATCATTTTATCGGCCAGTAAGCGTCGGTAGTAGGTATCCATTTGTTGTTTGAACTGGGGATCCCGCTCCAGGAGGTGTTTTTCTGCCTCCTGTTTCAGCAATGTTTCCTGGATCCAGCTTTCCACATAATGTGTCCGCTGCAGGCTATCCAGCTGATCCAGGACCGGCACCATGGCGCGTAATTTCTCCATGGTCAGGACCTCACGGTTGACCTGGGCGACAACCTCATCCTTATTCAGACGGTTACAGGCTGATATAGATATCAGGATCAGACCAACCCATAAGCTGCGCATCCAGAATGATCTACGCATGAATGCTCCAGGAGCTAATTATTGTTACCGTCACGGTAAGCGTCATAAGCCGCATCATAATTGATCTGCAGGTCGTATTTTTCTGTCAGCATATTGAAACGCTCATCCGTCCGTTTTTTGCGCATTTCCTGATTAATATCATTTTTCACGCGGTTTTTTACACGCTCATAATCCTGGTGACCCGCTTCGATTTTTTCCAGGACTTTAATGATGGAATATCCGGTATTGGTCTTGATAGGCTCTGAGAGTTCGCCGGCTGACATTTCAAAAGCACGACGGCCCATTTCACCATAGCGGCCAGGCGGAAAGGGGGCCAGCTCACCACCCCGTTCCTTAGCATATTTACGTTCGGTATGTCGCCGGGCCATCAAACCAAGGTCTGCACCATCGCGGATGATTTTGTAAAGAGAATCCGCTTTTGTCTGGTCTTTCACCAGCACTTCCCGAACGCGCACCATCTCTTTTTGCATGTAATCGGTGTTTTTGTGGTTTTCGTAGTATTCCAGCAACTCTTTTTCACTGGGGTTCAGGTTGGCGTTGACTTGATCACGAACATAGTTGTTGTAAATAATGTTATTCTGAACATCGGTAATCGCCTTACTGAACGCCGCATCTTTGTGATAGCCTTTTTCATACCCGTAGTCAATGATGAGCGCGTGGACGACCATATTTTCCAAGAGCGTTTTGAAATCATTGATGTTGTTCACCGTGGGCTTGGCATTCACATCCAGCTTGTTGACTTCGTCAATAATCCATTGGCTGCCGTAGGTTTCACCATCCAGGGTGAAAAGGGGTGCGGCGAAATTCACATTCTTCAGAACATAATCGATGGGGCCGACTTTGTATTTTGAGGCATTAATAACACCGTAAAGGGCGTCCACATTTTTATTAATGATTTGGAAGTTCTTGTTCGCTTTGATGTTAAAGATAAACTCCTGCGCCAATTGCTGCAGAACTTTGGCTTTGTCCCGGGCTGCCAGGCGCTTGAGCCGGTCTTTCTCCTCTTCAAAGGGCTTAACGTCCGTCTCGCGACGACCCTCTACCTTGATAATGTGATAACCAAATTGGGTTTCAACCACATCGGAAACCTCACCAACAGAGAGTTTGAAGGCGGTTTCCTGGAATGGACCGACCATTTTGCCCCAGCCAAACCAGCCCAGGTCGCCACCACTGTTTTTTCCTGATGGATCTTCGGTGTACTGATTAGCCAGTGCTTCGAATGCGGCCCCCTCCTTTAATTGTTGAAGGATATGGGCACACAGGGCCAGTGCCTCTTCCTTGCTGCGGGAGGCTTCAGCACGGGGTACGTCCCGGTGTTGAACCAAAATATGCCGGGCGTGAATTTCATAACGCGCTTTGTCGTACATCTCTCGGAGCTGGGCTTCATTAATCACGGAATCCAGAATATCTTTTTCATAGACGTATTGAAAAAGCCGCTGATCTTCCACACTCTGAATTTGCGCTTTGGTGCCGACAGAATCCTTGTATCCCATGGCGATGGCATCTTTCACAAAAAGCGCCCGGCGCACCACATCATCCACCGCGTTTTTAATCTCATCATCAGCCGCCTGAGCCAGGCGTTCCTGTGGATAGCGTGAAAACAAATCTTCGACGGTGACTTCAGCACCATCCATCGTGGCAATGACATTGTCACCGCGGGGAGATGATTTTGAGCAATGTGTCAGGACAAGCGCTCCCATCAGAATTGTGAGCACCGACAGTCTTTTCATCATAATCGTAAACCTCTTCTTTTTTTCATCTGTCATGATCAGCGGGTATAGCATAGCAATAAATATAGACAATGAAAGCCCATTTACCCCGCAGGTTCCAGGGCTTCTAAAAATTGTTTGGCTTCTGAAAGGGCATTTTTGTCTGTGGGAATGGAAATGACAACGGGAAGCGCGGCGTTGTTAAAGATTTCCACTTTTTGCTGCGTTTTTTCGATTGCGCGAGATAATCGCCCTATTAATCCGGCCCCCTGTTCAGTCACCACTTCCTTGTGGAAATCGGCACTCGCCTGTTTCGGCTTAATCGTGATTGAGCGCAGACCCAGCATCTGTCCCAGCAGTTGAATTCGTTTGCTGTCCAGCAATTGTAACACCTCGGGTGGCGTCCGACCGAAGCGATCGCGAATCTCAGTCTGCAGTAATTGCACCGCATTTACATCAACAGCGGTGGCAATGCGGCGATAGAGCGAAACCCTTTCGTTGGGATCTACCACATAATCCTCCGGAATCAGCATGTCCATATCGATTTTCACGTCCGGCTTGGGATAGATGGGCGCCTGATCCTCCGCCTCGGCCTTCAGTTCGTCAAGTGTTTCTGTCAAAATTTGGGTGTATAGCTTGTAACCGATATTGGCAATGTGTCCGCTTTGCTCCGTTCCGAACAGATTCCCCGAACCGCGAATTTCCAGGTCCCGCATGGCGATTTCATACCCACCGCCGTAATGGGAGTGACGCTCAAGAGCATTGAGGCGTCGTGCGGCATTAATATTCAACTGCCGAAAAGGTGGTGTAAGCAAAATGGCATAAGCCCGCCGGTTGGAGCGGCCGACCCGGCCACGAAGCTGGTATAGTTGTGAAAGCCCGAAGGCATCCGCCCGATTGATTAAAATGGTATTTGTATTCGGGTTATCCAGACCGGACTCTACGATGGCGGTACTAAGCAAAACATCATATTCACGATGAAAAAAGCCCAACATAACACGCTCCAGCTCCGGCCCCTTCATTTGTCCGTGGCCCACGATAAAACGCGCTTCCGGCACAAGATGCTGTAATTTCTCCAGCATGATTCCGATGGATTCCACGCGATTATGTACGAAATAGATTTGACCGCCACGATCAAGCTCGCGCAGAATCGCATCCCGGATTACCGATTCACGGTATTCCACGACCTTGGTGTCAATAGGTTGACGCTCCCGGGGTGGCGTACTGAGCTGACTAAAATCCCGAACACCCATAAGGGACATTTGCAGCGTACGGGGAATGGGTGTTGCAGTCATGGAAAGACAGTCCACACCCAACTTCAGCTCCTTAATTTTTTCTTTGTGTTTCACGCCGAACCGATGCTCTTCGTCCACCACCAGCAGCCCCAGGTCTTTAAACTGAATGTCTTTCGATAACAGGCGGTGTGTGCCCACCAGGATATCGATGTCACCGCTAGCCACGCCTGCCAGGGTTTCCTTAATCTCTTTTGTTGACCGGAACCGGGATAGGACGGCAGTTTTTACCGCGAATTCATCCAGCCGTTCACGGAAGGTTTCATAATGCTGCTGCGCTAAAATTGTTGTCGGCACCAGGATGGCCACCTGTTTTGAATCCGAGACAGCCTTGAACGCCGCCCGGATAGCCACCTCCGTTTTTCCAAAGCCCACATCCCCACAGAGTAGTCGGTCCATGGGACGGCTGGACTCCATGTCTGCTTTTATTTCCCGGGTGGCCTGGAGCTGGTCAGATGTTTCATTGTAGAGAAATGCAGCCTCAACCTTTTTCTGTAAGTCAGTATCTGAATTAAAAGCGTGCCCGTCAGCCTGGAAACGACGAGCGTAAAATGCCATCAGTTCGATGGCATAATTCTCAACCGCTTTTTTCGTGCGAAATTTAAGTTGGTCCCACTCGGTAGAGCGCAGGCGAGTAATTTTTGGTGGTCCATCGCCGCCCTCATATTTGTGGACCCGGTCCATTTTATCAACCGGGACATAAACAGTGTCGCCATCCTGATATTCAATCGCCAGCACCTCCGCCGGAACGCCGGCAACCCGGATAACTTCCACACCACGATATTTGCCCACACCAAAATCAAGGTGTACCACAAAATCGTTTTCGTTGAACTCATCCACCGTGGTCAGCGGCCGAGAGGGAAAGAAGCGCTGCACAATATTGCGACGCCGACGTCGGTCAAAGATTTGGTGGTCGGTAAGAATGGCAAAATGATGGGTATGATCAATGAACCCGGCAGACAAATTAAACACCACCGGCAGGAATTTTTCCTCGTCGAATAAACTTTCCAGCCGCTCGGTCTGGATTTTTGACTCAGCCGTGATCAAGATCTGGTACCCCAACTCATGGAGATAGTCCAGGCGGTGTCGAAACGCCGTCAGATTCCGATGGAAAGAGGCTTGTGGCTCAATGGAATAAATACGACCAGGGAAATTCTCCGGAACACCCCCCAATATTGTTATTAAATCATTGTTAATAAAATACTTATAAATAGTATCCGCCGTCTTAACCCGGTCCTGTGGTTCATAGGCTGACCGATAAAAAACGGTGGTAATATTTGACGGTAGCAGGTCCAGAAGGGTGGTGGTGGATTCGTCATCAAAGGGCTTTTGGCTGAAGAAATGGACCTCTTTCAGGTCAAGAATCGAACGCTGAGATTCGGGTTCGAATTGACGGGCTGAATCGAGTGTATCTCCCCAAAAATCCAGACGGACGGGATGTTCGCTCTCGCCGGGGAAAAAATCAATGACACCACCACGAACGGCATAAGTACCCGGCTCCACCACAAACCGTTCGCGAGTAAATCCAAACCGGTCAAGCATGGTCTCCAGGTTATTGAAACGGTAAGATTCACCTACAACCAGGGTTTCCCCTTGTAAGTCCTGCTTCTGGATTCCGGCAACCAGATCGTTGTAGGTAACCAGGTATAGGCCGGGCTGTTCTGCCCCCAGGCGGTGGAGAGCGGAGAGGGACTGACCTGAATCCATACCGGTGAGTGGGGTTTTCCCGATATACGAGACGGTGTCGGCAGTGTAAAACCCAACCAAATCATTAAAAACCTGATCTGCAAGATTTTGCTCAGGAAGGACAACAAGGCATCGTTTATCCGGTGAAACCAGTTGAGCAATGTAAAGTCCAAGTGCAGCAGGATCAACACCGGCCGGGTCGGTTTGACCTTCAAGGAGGGAAAGTCTGTCGGAGATAAAATCAGACAGTTTCACGTGAAACATGCTGCTTGAAATGGACCATCAACACCGCGATGTCGGCGGGATTAACGCCGGAAATCCGGCCTGCCTGCCCCAGTGTTTCCGGCTTTATCCGATCCAGCTTTTGGCGGGCTTCAGTGGAAAGACCGGGAATACTTAAGTAGTCAACGCCTTGTGGAATAGACGCTGATTGCAGGCGAATCATCTTTCGCACCTGCTCCCATTCACGACGAATATACCCGGCATAACGAACATCGGTCCCGATAAGAGAAAGCAGAGAGTGGGGGAGTGCTTGCATCCATTCCGGTAAAAGCGAACGAATTTCCGTAATACTAATTTTAGGCCGGCGCAGTAAAGCAGCCAAAGAGGGGTTCTCGGTTACAGGAGCCTCCCCGGTTGGACCCAGGATGGTATTCACCCGATTTTTGTCCACGAAGGTAATTTCTAATAATTTAAGCGCCTTGTCTGCCAGCGCTTGTTCCTCACAGACCCTCTCATATACACGATCCGTTAAAAGACCCAGCTGTTTACCGTGTTTTGCCAGGCGGAAATGGGCATTATCGTAGCGCAACAACAGGCGGTGTTCCGCACGAGAAGTAAACATCCGGTAGGGCTCGTCTGCGTCTTTGGTGATTAAATCGTCGATCAACACACCAATATAGGCTTCATGGCGCTGCAAAATGAGCGGGCTTTTCCTGGTAAGTTTCAATGCCGCATTTACCCCGGCGAAAAACCCCTGGGCGGCAGCCTCTTCATATCCGGATGTCCCGTTGATTTGCCCGGCGAAGTAGAGTCCGGAGACCCGCTTGGTTTCCAGGGTACGATTTAACTGACGCGGCGGAAAAAAGTCATATTCAACCGCATAACCCGGACGAATAAATTCTACATTTTCCAAACCGGGTACGGTTCGCATCGCTGCCAGTTGTACCTCTTCCGGTAGAGAGGATGAAAACCCATTCACATAAATCTGATCCGCGCCTACCCATTCAGGCTCAAGAAACAGTTGGTGTGAAAGCTTGT
>JAIPJR010000024.1 GCA_021734045.1 Fidelibacterota bacterium | reverse complement strand
ACACCAAGCCTGGCATTTTGGAGAGGGCTGCGATCTGGCGTTTCAGTAAGGATTACCTCCTCCGCTGGCGAAAAGTCCTGTCCCTGCAAAATTGATAAAACCTGCTTCTCATCCGACGCCACAATCACTGAATCAACGAACCAGGCTCGCGGGAGAGCGCCGGCCAGTTCATAAATATTTTCCTGTCCAGCTTTGTGAACAAGCTGGAGAATGGGTAATTGCAATTGCTGCTTTGAAATGAGATACCGTGTATTGGTTATGCGCAAAAAATTGAAATTATTGAGAAAATTCCCATCCAGCATGTCCTGGTAGTTGGCCATTTTTGCCGCATGGTAGCCACCGATGGAGGCAATTTCAAAATAACCGTACTTATTGGTGGTCAATTCGTCCAACGGAAATACCCTAAACTCTCCGGGTTGAGACTGGAGAAAATCAATCGCCGCCGTTTTTTGAGGTAACATACTTTCACGCGTGATGGGTGAAAACATATCAGTGATAACTTTTCGTCCGGGAATCGCCAGATCTATAACAATTAACCCCACCATAATGTATCCCACGCCTTTCGCGCTCAAGGATTGCTTCAATCCAGCCCAGATCAAGCCTATGGTGGCGGCGGCAAAAGCCAACATGATGAAAAAATCCCGGTAAAACGCCTCAAATCGCAATTCATATAGGTAAGCAATCTGTCGTTGATCAGGAAAGCGCGCCAGACGACCGGAAGCCTCATCGGCCGACAGGTAAAATCCCGTCATCATGGATTGGAGTGAACTCCTAAACAAAACACCAATCAGGGCAAGTACACCCACAGCAATCAGACCCCGCACCATCATTTTCATCCATTTTTGATTGGCATCAACTTCCCGAATCTTATTTAAAACCGCCTGTAATCCAAATGCGGTGAGAATCGCCGTACCAAAAATGAACAGAATCAGGATCATGGATGGCTCTCGGAATTTGTTGAAATACGGCAGGTAGCTCAGCAAGAGATTGGACAGGATAGCGAAGTTTTTTCCCAGGGCAATGAGTAGGGATAATGCCAGAAGGATGCCCCAGAACCAGAAATCTTTATGTTTCCGATTTTTCCAAAAGCCGATGACAGCAAGAATGACAACAGAGATTCCCAGATAATGCGGGTACGAAGTAAATGGCGCATCACCCCAATAAGTCGCGCCACCGAATCCGCTGAATGAGGGTAGAATAAATTGGTAAATTTCCAGCCATCCGAATGACCATGCCGTTGCATATTCTGTGGATAAACCACCTCCGGCGCTCCCGCCACTTCCCGCTCCTCGGATGGAGAAGGGCAGATATTCACGCATGGGCATGAGTACAATGGATGCCATGAAATAGGCAATGCCCATACTGATCGCCACCATCAGCACCCATGACCCCATTGATTGCCAGCTTTCTTTATCCTGAATCGATCGCACAATTCGGTAGAGACTATAGAGTCCAATTAGCAGCAGCGTATAATAAGCAATCTGGGGATGGTAAGAACCAATCTGTGACCCCAATGCACCACCGAGAATGACGATAAATATCCATTTTCGGGTCTCGATTAGTTGACGGAGGGCATAGAAAATCAGTGGAATGTGAATAAAAGTGACAATACGATTTGTATGCGGCGTGCCCATGAGTTTGGTCGTCAGGATAAATGCCAATGCGCCACCCAGACTGGCCATATAGCTCAAGCCGTAGCTCCTCAGGAGCAGGAGCATAAATAGCCCGCCAAGAAATATATTCAGCGTAAAAGATGCATTCAGAGGGCTCCTGATAAACGATGGTATAATTTTGTAGAGCGTCTCCAAAGTATACCGAATCCGGTAAGTACCGCTGGCATGAAATGGCATACCGCAGAAAATGTAGGGATACCATTGGGGATAATCGTTGTATGTTTTTTCAAAATTAGCACGATAATTATCAAAGATAACCCCTTGTGAACTCACATCTGCAATATTGAGTTTATGACCTTTGAATACAGCATCCTGATACATAAACAGCACAACTGCCAAGATGATGAGGGCAAGTATTCCCCAAATTTGCCATTGGGGTTTTGGGATTTGAGAGGATTTAGAATTTTGATTGCTTAATTTCCCAGTATTCTTCGTCTGTGTCATAATGAATATCCGCTCAGTTTTCTGTCTGGTTATAATTATCCTTCAGAGCTGCATCATATTTCCTCAACCGAGCTGCCCATGAAAATTCCCGGGCACGAGCCAGCCGTTGCAGCATGAGTTCACTATTTGATTCTTTCAATGCCTCGCCCACTTGCTGAATAAATTCAGTATCGTTTTCCGCCAAGTATAAGATATCCGCGAATAAAATTAAAGTCGGAGAACTTGTCGCGACAATCGGTTTACCCATAGCAAGATATTCGAATAGTTTCAGTGGCAGCAAGCCCTCACCCACCTCAGAGCGGGCAAATGGCATGAGGCATACATCAAAAGCATTGATATAATGCGGAACTTCTCCACGCTGCTTCATTCCCAAGAAATGAATATTCTCTTGCCGTAGTAATTCATCTACACCAGGATTTTTTTCATTCAGACCAATCATTACGATAGATGCCCGGGGAAATGCGTGTGCAGTTTGCAGAATCAAATCGGTATTTATCCATTTTCCGAGTGAACCGGAAAATCCAATAATCGGCTTGGGTAACCCCCTCAAATCTTCCGGAATTGAATCTTCCGGAAGGTTGTCTCGATCAAATAATGAAACATCCACACCGTTTGCAATGAGATTTACTTTTTCTGTGGGAATTTTATAGTGGGAAAGCAGCGTCTGAGACACAGAATAAACCAGATCCGTTTTTCTGATCAACTCTCCTTCGTCATGCCGCACGGTTTTCGGTCGCCCCATTTTTGCCATGGGTAGTAATTCCGGCCAGTCATCCACACAATGATAAATCCATTTTTCAGCCGGAAGTTTCCCGATGAGGGCTGCTGTCTGGTGTAAAAATGTCCATAAAATAGGGCGTTGATAATTCAACTTGCGCATTGCTCGTTTGATTTTCCAGCGCAAGAGGAGCTGATTAAGTTGACCAATCCAGTGAAAATGATTCCGCCAAGGTAGTCGAGGAGGCGGAGTAAGGACATCAATCCCGGACTCATCCTGTGTCAATCGGCCGAAAAGTGTTACCGGCCAGCCTTTACCCAGCAGCCCTAAAAACAATTTGCCGAATGAATAATTCGCCTCAACATACAAAACGCGATTTTGCTTGATTAACTCATGAGCGATGTATTGTTTAGATGTCCAGTACCGGTCATGGAGCATTTGACCGGATATGATCACAATATCACGATTGATTAGTATCTTAAGGTCCGTCATGTTGTTATATCAATACCCTGGCCTGCATCGCGCGTAGAACATCCTTTCCAATAACGCGCGTGTTCAGTTTCTCTTTAAATAGATCATAACCGGCACGACCCACTGCGTCGCACATATCTCTCTGCTTTTTTAATTGTCGAATTTTGTCTGCCAGCTCAGCAGGATGGTTTTTTACCAGGAATGCCGTATGTTCATGCACCAAAAGCTCTCTACCGGCGTGCGAATCCATTGTCAAAACCGGTTTCCCTACAGCTAACCCCTGGTACACTTTATTGGGAATAACCCGCTTCGCCTTTTCAGATTCCCCGAAAATTCCCAGGATAAGATCAGCTTCAGACATGACTTGCATTAATTCCTGATAGGGAACCCAATCAATGATTTGAATATTTTTAATACCCTTTTCCGCAATTTGCCGTTCAATCGCCTCACGAAGCTGCCCTTTACCAATCAGGGTGAACCGTATATCAGCACTTGATTCCAATAATTTGGCTGTCTCAACAATTCTGGGAAGACCATGTAAGGGTATAAATTTTCCCACGAACAGGATTTTGAATGGGTCAGGATTGTTCTGTTTAGAATTCACCGGTTTAAAAACATGCTCATCGGCACCGACCCAGACCCTTTCGAACTTCTCCCTTTGAATCCCAAATTCTTCACTGAAGTATTCTATATGTGCCTGAGTATCCAGAAAAATCAGATCAGCCAATTGGCAGGCTATTTTATCCAGCCACCTGAAAACATTCGCTTTAGCGGAGGTTTTGCTAACAAACTTTCGGTCACCAACGACAGTATCATAAATAGACACCAAGGGGTTGAAAACCAATTTCCGTCCGGTAAGCCAGGTGAGGAATTTGGCAAGAAACATATCCGGCTGCCCGATAAATCCCACGATAACCACATCATGGTCCGGCGTTCGGCTCACATATTTCCAGGCCAGTTTGAATTGACATTTTATAAATTGAATTATCGTCGAAAAGCTGAAGCCAAATTCGGCATCCTTCTGCTCAAACGTTTCCCAGAAGGGCTCGTGACACTCTGAAACTGATGCACCGTTCATTCGCAAGCCATTTATAAACATTCGATTACGCGGATATTCTTGCTCATAGGTGCCGAAGTAGCAGACGCGCAAGGTTGGTAATGATTGTGGTTGCATTGGGTACTAGTTCACAGGATAATGAGCTGGCTCAGATAACCCGCCTCACCATATTTTCCTTCTCATGGGAGGATTTGGCGATGAGTTCACCCAGCAAACCCAGGGATATGAATTGGACCCCCACCACAATCAGGAGGACACCGGAAAGGAGGGCGGCCATGTGTTTCTGGAATGAAGCACCGAAAAAATACTTGAGAATAATGACATAAATATCAATCGCAAGACCCAATACCAGGCTTAGAAAACCAATCATCCCAAACAAATGCAATGGCTGCTGGGTGTACTTAGATAGAAACAGAATCGTCAGTAAATCAAAAAACCCATGAAAAAATCGGGAACCGCCATATTTGGTCTTGCCAAATTGCCGAGGACGGTGATTCACCACCATCTCGGTGATACGAAATTTCTGCTGACCCGCAAGCGCGGGAATATACCGGTGCCGCCCGCCATAAATCTCCAGCGATTTGATAACTGCTTTCCGATAGGCTTTGAGTCCGCAATTCATATCGTGGACATTTACACCGGTAATCAAACGCGTCACCAGATTGGCGATTTTTGAAGGAATGCGTTTTGATAAGGGATCGTGCCGAACTTTTTTCCAGCCCGAAACCAAATCATATCCCTCATCAAGTTTCTTAATCAAACCCTTGAATTCAGCCGGATCATCCTGCAAATCGGCATCCATGGTAATCACAACATCGCCGGTTGCCTGCCGAAATCCCTCCGCCAATGCGGCTGCCTTGCCATAATTTCGAAAAAATTGCACCAGATGAATATGTTCATCATTCTGGGCGCGCTCGGTCATTAATTCTGAGGAGCCATCCGTGCTCCCATCGTCAATAAAAATAATCTCATAGGTTTCAGTTAGGGCTTCCAGGGCCGCTTTTACCTGCGTGACCAGTTCGGGTAATGATTCTTTTTCATCTAAAACTGGAATAACCACACTAATGGAATACATAATCACAACTTATCTTGCGGTGTTGAAAATTTAAATGGTTGCGGATACACGGGCTCTACCGCTGCCACCTGGAAGTAGGGATCATCCCAGACAACCTTTTGATGGGTTAGCTTTATTTTGCGCTTCATTTTGTAATCGGAAACTGTTATGGAAACCGGGAAAAGTGCTTCACCTGTCTCATATTCCAACACGAGTTCGCGTTGCAGAACACCATTTCCAGTCTCACGAATGAACCAGGCTTTCACCCGTCCGTGCTCGTCAATCAACACTTCCTCATTTGTGCGGAACAGATGTGGAACCGGCGTCAATCGAAACTCCCAGTCGTTTTTTTTCAATTCCACAATCCCTAGAAATATCGTCTTCAAATCCCAGGAGCCCAGCTGCAACTGTCCAATACCCGGTAAAGCCAAATTATCCACTTTATCCACAAAACTCTGTTTCTGAATATAATCATTCACCACAACTGTATCGTTTCTTAGGAAGATATCCGCCAGTTTACCCGTCAGCAGCGTTGATAATTCCAGTGACATTTCACCTGCGGAACTATAGGCATATCGCGCACGGGATTTCCCTGCCAATTCAGGAAGGTCAATTTGCATATAACCCGTGCCGGACACGTTGTGAGGGGTCTCGCTTAGTAGGGTTTGACGCTTCCAGAATTGCTTCTCTGACGGGACTTTTCCCGGGTCAAGGCATGGGATGGTCTGGCGCAGGGTGCTACATTGAACAAGGAGAAGGCTTACAATCAAGGCTGGGAGGAGATGGAGAATTTTACTCACTCTGCTGCGCCTCCTGCCGGTATCGTGCTGCTGCCTCAACCTGTCCCATTGTTTCCAATAACTTAGCCATGTGGTTCAATACTTCCGCATTGGCCGGATCTTTTGATAGCGATTTCTCCAGCATTTCCCGGGCTGCTCTGAGGTGTCCCAGCTTAAAATACACCCAGCCGGCCGTATCCAGATAGGATGGATTGTCCGGTGTAATCACCAGTGCTTTCTGGATAAGTTTCGCAGCATAGAGCAGGGAGTCCACATCTGTCACATTCTCACTAATCATATAGGCGTAATTATTCATGGCCAGATCATCTTCCGGGGTGGTTTTCAAAATGCGCTCATAAGCATTCATGGCCTTCCGGGTTTTCCCCAGTTGATCGGCAGTCGTGGCATAGACATGGAGGGATTGGTTGTCATCAGGACGTAGCTCGATTGCCCGGCTCAGTTCGCGCAACGCTTTCTCCAGCAAAGCGGTGTCATTTTCGCGGGTTCCCAGATCGCGGGCGACACTCCCTAACAGGTAGTGGAGAAAGAAATTGTCCGGAAATGCGGGGATAAAATTCTCCAAAAGTTTATACGCAGCCTCGGCTTGTTCCAAATTCAAGTGGGACAATGCCAGAAATGAAACCGCCGTTGGTTCGGCAGGATTTGCATCCAATGCTGCTCGTAAGTGGGGAATTGCACTCTCATAATTTTTCGTCTCAAAATATAATTGCCCCAACATGAAGCGCGGTTCCCAGCCCGAATCTGAGTTGATAAGAGCTTGTTCCAGATAGTTAATTGCAGCTTCGCTACCCTTTACATTCCCCAGATATTTTCCTTTTAACGCAATGAATTCCCCTTCACCAGCGTGTTTCTCCAGGACGGAATCAATGAACGTATCCGCCTCCGGAATGCGTTCCAACGCGACCAGGAGACGCAATTCCCGTTCAATTAATTCGGTATTATCTGGCATGGTTCGGAGCAGTTTGTTATACAGTGCCAGGGCTTTCTCAAATTCTTTGGCGTTCAGGTAGATTTGCTCCGCCCGTCCCAGAGCGTGAATCGCCCGGGGGTTTACTTCGTACAAACGCTCCAGTGTGGCTGCTTCCAGCAATGAATCTCCCAGTGCCCGGTAATGCTCGGCCAGGTCACTTAACGCGTATTGGTTCTCCGAATCGTGGTTTAAGATTTTCTGCAAATAAGCGATTGCCCGTTCAGAATCCTTTTGTGCTCCCGCTAACTCAGCCAACATTTTCAAGGCATCTGTATTGGTGCTGTCTAACCGAATCACCATTTCCAGAGACTCTTCGCCCGCCTGCATTTTGCCGATACGTAATTGGGTTCGCGCCAGAGCAAAGAAGAGCGTTGCAGAGGTACTATCCGCCTCCACGGCACGGGTATATGCCCTGGCCGCAGAATCATACTCCCCCACCATCTCCAGACGCATTCCTTCCATATAGAAATTGAGTGCCTGATCATTCACCTCTTCCGCACCGGATTGGGCGAACGACAGCCCCGGGAAGCCAATTCCCAAAATGAAGAAAACGGGTAGGAATAAGGATTTACGCAACATGCTTACAAAATAGCAGTCTCGTGGAGGCGAAACTAACATTTTAGTGAATCACCCGCGCTTCTACCGGTTTACCCACATAGCGCATGATAAGCCACAGGGAGCTTAAACTCAGGATATACAACAGCAAGCCGGTAGCATAGGGCAAATGACTCATGTAACCGATAGGCAGGTACCCAAACAAAATCGCCACCCCGCCTACAGTTAAAGCATACGGCATTTGTGTTTTCACATGATCCACATTATCGGCGCCAGAAGCGAGACTTGACAGAATCGTTGTATCTGAAATGGGTGAACAGTGATCCCCAAATACAGCACCACTAATAATGGCTGCGTATGTGGCAAGAAACACGATATCATTCAAATCGCCCAACAGCAGTCCGGCTAACGGAACGATAAGCGGTACCAAAATGGACATGGTTCCATAACTGGTGCCGGTAGCAAAGCTAATCGCCGCAGCCAGAATAAATGTCAGTGTAGGCAACAACGCCGGCGAAATAAAATCTTGTGTGTAATACACAATAAAGTCAGCCGTCATGACGGACCGGCAAATCGCCCCCAACGCCCACGCCAGAATCAGGATCATTACAGCCAGGGCCATGGAACGCGCACCTTTAAACCAACTGTCGAATGCTTCACGAACATTAATCAATCGCTGCAACAGGGAGAGAACCAATGCTACAACTGCGGCTGTAAAGCTTGCCCACAATAAGGCGGTAGATGAATCCGAGCCATCAATCACCATAAGAGCTTTTTGGGTGAAGGTGGAGCCGGCTGGAAAATGATCAGGTGCTCCACTCGCGTACATCCCCACCACCGTCATGACTACAACCGTAAATATGGGAATGACCGCGTTAAACCACCTTAAAGGGATTTTTTCCGGCAAAATATCTTTCATCATGGAGTCATCCGCCAGCGGCTGGGATCCATCGCGTATCAACTTACCCTCTTCCAAGGCACGTTTTTCCGCCTGGTACATGGGACCATAATCCCGCCCCTGAATGCCATTGATGAAGACAAACGCTAACGCCAGAATGGCGTAAAAACTGAAGGGAATTGATGCCAGAAAATAGATATATGCATTGGTACTAATCCCCTCTGCCTTCAATTCACCGTCCAATAGCGACATGGCGAACACAATCCAGGTACTGATAATGCCCACGCTGGCTACCGGGGCAGCGGTAGAATCAACCAGGTAAGACAATTTTTCACGACTGATGCGCAATTTGTCCGTAAAAGGACGCATCATATTCCCCACCAACAGCGAATTGGCATAATCATCAAAGAAAACGAATAAGCCCATGAAAGCGGTAGAAATAATACCCCGTCGGCGTGTCTTAGCATACCGGGCTGTGACATTGACGATGCCCGCTAACCCTCCATTGCGCTGAATCAGCCCAATTAATCCACCAAAACCGAAAGAAAATAAAATAATCGTTGCGTGCCCCGGGTTGGCGATACTCTCTACAACATAAGTATCCAGCGCACCATAAAACCCCTTCACCGGGTTATAATGGGCCAATATGGTCACACCCGCCCAGATCCCGGCAAAGAGCGAGAGTAACATCTCCTTCGTCAAGAGCGCCAAGGCAATAGCAATAAGGGGCGGCAGGATGGATAGCCAGGCTGGAATCACATTGGGAGTACTTTCGGCATAGTGGGTATATTGACTCTTCACCATCACCGGTGAGTTATCCACCTTCCGGACCTCTACAAGATTATCCTGCGGAGAGATAATCACCGGCGCATCCACGACACCATACACCGCGATTTCTTCTCCGGGCTGCGCGATCAGACCCTCCCATTTGATGTCAAACGGGACGCCTTTCAGAACTGCATCCGGAATGGAAAATGTCTGTGACCAGCCAATCGTTGTTAAAAAAATGAATGCCAGATAGAATCGTTTCACTGACTTACCCCTGCGTGTTTTACCGCTAACTTCAGTTTGGATTAATGATATTTCGGCTGCATGCCGGGTTGGTAAAGTGTAATGTCGTTTCCACCTTTGCGCTTGGTCTCGTACATAGCCGCATCGGCTGAACGAAGGAGGTGCTCTTCCGAATCACCATCCTTCGGGAATTGAGCGATCCCGATACTGATTTTGATATGAACCACCTGATCTTCAAATTCAAAATTATGCTTGGCGATGCAATCTCGTATGCGTTCAGCCGTTTTGACAACATCTTCTGCTACCGCATTAATCAGGATTACGACAAATTCTTCACCGCCATATCGACCCACAATATCACCGGTTCGTACATTGTCTTTAATAATTTTGGCTGTGTCCCGGAGGACATAATCCCCCATGAGGTGACCGTAAGTGTCATTGACTGCTTTAAATTTATCCAGATCAAGGAAGAGTAGGGTTAGTGCCGATTGATATCGCCTCGCACGGGCGACTTCTTCACTTAACCGTTCCCGGACAGTACGTGAATTATACACATTTGTGAGCGCGTCGGTTGTGGCATTTTCCTTCATCATGGCATACAGGTTCAGCCGGTTTAATGCAGCACCCAAATTCAGCCCTATCATCCCGAAAAGTTTAATATCCATCTCAACGATGTCCGGTGGGTCATTGAACTCCAGAACCAGCGCACCGGTGGAATTGGGCTCTTCATTTAAGGGAAATGCCACCGCACTGTTAAAGGGGTACGAGTCCCGGTCCCCGGGCTTAAATATCCCCTGAATCGGCGGGGGTGCTTCCGGTTTATAGAGCTGAATCTTGCCCTTCTGGATTGCACGTCCCACCAGCGTGTTCTCGACCGGATAGGAATCCCCTACCTGCACATCCTCATTCGAACCGTCAATGGCATCGATAATGAATCTCGAGCCAAAAGTGTCTTGTCGCAGTGCGATAATCGCCCGGTCGCATTTGAGAAAATATTTCCCGATTCTTCCGATTTCGGTAAGAAAGTCCTCTTTACTGGCTGCCACATTCAAATGGGTGTTCACTTCCAGCATGATGCTATACAAATCACATCGTTCCCGGAACAGATCCAAATACTGGAAAGAGTTAATTTGTGCTGAGAGAAGCTCTGTCAACGACCTGACCGAAGGAATATCATCAGCGGTAAAAAAATCCGGTTTGTGATGATCGAACAGTAAAAAGCCAATATGACTTTTATTGAACTCAATCGGGGAATAAAGCAGGCTCAGGGGGCGTTCCTTTTCAGGAATGTCAGTATAAACTGATTGCAGTAATAGCCTGGTTGTCTTTTCTGAAACAGGTGACTTTTTATCGGCCTGACCTATCGCTGTCACCAGTTCATCGGTTGCGGGTAATCGTTTCGCCACCTCTGATGGATGGACACTTTCCATTTTTTCCAGCGAATATTCTTTCTTCTCAGGCTGCAGGGCGTAATAATAGACATTTTCGCAACCGCTGAGCGAGATTGCACTTTTCATAAGAAGCGTCAATTGGGTTAAAAAGAGACTGTTTAAATCGACCAATAAATCGCGCTGTTCACCGATCACTGCATCATCCTCCCCCACTTAAGCTGCGTGTCCCAACAGTGATAATCTGATCCTTGTTATGCATGGTTCCTGTTCATCAGTTCAATGACGACGGTCATAAATATTTTCTTCATGCAAATGCCTGCTCATACGTGTCCAGAATGCTTGGCTAACCAGCTTTTCAGCCGGTCGAAAAAGTTAGCTGAATGACTTTTAAAAGCAATTCAAAAGCAAAGCATTGCCATAAGTTTTCTGATTGTTATAGGATGTACCACGCCAGAAAAATGATCTGCCTGGAGTCAGACCAAGTCAGGGTGATTTAAAAATTTGTTGGGGCTTTGGGTGGGGGTCTAAAAAAAATTAGGGCCGTTGATTCACAAGTTGGAGTGGCTGATCGGGGTTAAGCGTTCGCCTGTCGTGTAATTGAAGCGAATCTGTGCCACTTCCGGTTGTGTCCTGTGAGACAAACACCGGTTCATTCACTGCCTTAGGTGTTGTCTGACCTGCAACCGGCAGAGATTTCGAGTTTGTTGCTGGTAGTGTGGAAGCAGGGGGACTCATCCACTGGCTGAATACCAGCGCTAAAGCCACACCTGCTGCTGTAGCGTATCCGCTTAATTTTACGGTAGGCAGACGATACCAGGGTAATTGAGCGGGTTCTGTGTTTAATTTGGATATTTTTGAAAGTAAGCGTTCGTTGAAGTCGGGGGAGGTTTGAATGGGTGAGATGTCATTCAGGCTGGCCACCATGCTGTCTAACTCCTGGAAGACTTCACGACACGGACGGCATTGCTTCAGATGGTCTTCAATTTGTGTTCGCGTTGTCGCAGTTAATTCATAATCAACATAAGCAGTATAACTGTCTAAAACCAATTGACACTTCATGTCAGAAGCTCCCATTACCCATTTGTCTAATTCGTTCGAGGATCTAGCCGTTTACGATTAGCCATTCTCCTTTAGGTGTTTCAATAATTCCTGCATTTTCAAGCGGGCCCGGTTAACGCGTGACTTGACCGTACCCATCGGAATGTCCAGTATTCTACTGATCTCTTCGTAAGAAAGTTCCTGAATATCTCGCAAAATGATGATGGTGCGGAATTGGTCCGGTAACTGGCGTATGGCGCGCTGGATTTCAGCTTCCTCAAATCGCCAGCTCACATGCGAATCTGGTCCCAAATCAGTATCCGGCGGGTCAAAATCCCGATCTTCCAAGCCAATCTGGCTCATGTTATATGTCTTATGACGCCGGCGCTTCCGCAATTCAGAGCGCGCCAAATTTCCCGCGATGGTGTAAATCCAGGTGGAAAATTTTGCTACCTCACGATAGGCGTGGCGGTTTTTATAGACTTTTAGAAAGGTATCCTGAACAATGTCTTCAGCTTCATCCCGATCACCCACAAACCGGTAAACGAAATTTAGGAGACGATCTTTGTAACGATTCACCAGTTCGATGAATGCCGACTCCCTACCCGCCTGAAATTGGGCAATGAGTTGTTCATCAGTAATGGGTTGCATTCCGCTCATATTACACCAAATGGTTCGCGACCCAGGTAGTGAAATAGCTCATGGATGGAATTGACGCCTGACGAAATTGATAATCAATATCAGCCAAGTCACACAGTGCCGCTTCAAGCTCATCCTGACTGAATTGCCTGGAGGCTTTGAAAATTTTTTGCTGATAAAACCGGGATCCCGAGCTGGCAATGGTTGCAGCAGTACTGACATCAGGGAATGTACGATGATCTGTAAATCCTAAAATTTTATTAAGGTGGGTATAGATACTTATGATGACATAGGGAATACTGTCATCCCGGGAAAATATTTCATGAAATGCCTTAATCGCTTGGGCAGCATTTCGCTCGCTGATGGCATCGTAAAGATTCAACACGGTTGCATGGGAAACAGCAGCGATGCAATCCTGTACCACATCTACGGTAATCATTTCTGCATCTTCACCCAAAAACAGACTCAGCTTCTCCATTTCATGTTCAATCAAAGCCAAATCATTGGAGGTGAGTTGCATGAGCAGTTCCACAGCCCGCGGTTGAATTTTCTTCCCGCGTATCTCAGCAAAACGATGAACCAGACGAGGGATTTCGTTCTCATAAGGCGTATCGGCCGGCACAATCTGCCCATTCTCAGCAAACCTTAAAACCCACTGTGGTACTCGCTTTGATCTGCTGGATTCCGGATGGGTGATGAGAAAAAACATATCAGGATTTCCCTGACTGACCACCTGCTGTAACAATTTCCGACTACCGGCATCCAGGCTGTTAACATTTTGCAGGATAATCAGAGATGCAGAACTAAACAGCCCGCCTCCGGAGAGATAAGCTTCCAAATCGTCCCGCTTTTTCACCTCATTCCCATCGAGTTGCGTAATATCCCCGTTTCCACCGAATTTTTGCTGATATGTGGCCTTCACGAGCTTGATGAACAACGACACAAAAAATGTATCGCTTCCCAGTACCAGATATGCGGGTTCCAAAGCACCACTTCGCACCTGTGCTGTAATCTTGGTAAACTTATCAAAGGAGGAGTCAGCCATATATCCTTGTCAATTTCAGGTGAAAACCAGTCCGGTCAGCCCGATTACAAAGCAATAATATGCAAACCAGTGCCATTGTCCTCGTTCCAGCACACCCATGAGCCATTTGAGCGCAGCCCATCCCACGGCAAATGACATCACCAACCCGGTGAGCATAATTTCTACCCCGACCGAACCCATACCCACTTCACCCATCTTGAGTAGCTGTAACAACATGGCGCCAAAAATGAGTGGTAACACCATGATGAATGAAAATCGTGCTGCCTCGCGCCGGCTAATTCCCAGGTAGAGCGCTACCGATATGGTAGACCCACTACGCGAAATTCCCGGAATGATTGCTAATGCCTGGGCAATGCCAATCAATAGTGCGCTCCAAGGTGTAACCGGTTTGTCTTGTTTATGAGCCCACTTTGTGAGCAAAAGGAGTACACCCGTTGTAATGAGCATGCCACTGACCAGACGGCTATCTGCGAATAACGCTTCCAGCTGATCGTCAAATGCAAGCCCCACAATTCCAGCGGGAACCATACCCAGCAACATAAGCAGGCTCAATCGGAACTGGGTATCTTCCCGGTAGACCCTGACCAGCCTTGTCGGCTTTCCAATTCCTCTTAAAAAATGGCTCAGCAGGGTTCGAATATCCTGCCAAAATACCAGTAAAACCGCTAAAAATGTCCCAAAATGGACTACTACCTCAAAACCCACATCTCCCTGATTTGCCACACCCAATATTTGACGCCCCAGCACCAGATGTCCTGAACTGGAGACGGGCAGAAATTCAGTGAGACCCTGCACAATGGCCAAAATCGCTGCTTCAATTATATTCAATTTTGTCTCCCGATAACTGCCAGCATACGTCCCGTGACGCCCTTGTCCCGGCGGTGAGAAAAATATTTTCCCGATTCACAGTACGTACATTCATCTACAACTTCAAAGTTGTCTGCCGGGATACCTTGTCTCAGAATTTGATCATATACAGCCGCCACATTGTCGAAATACAATGACTCGTTCCGGTTGTTGAGGAATTGAGTGTCAAACTTTGACGCGAACTCCGGTCCTACTTCGAAATGGCACACACCCAGTCCAGAGCCAATCCATACAAAAAACTCATGGGGTGAATAACCGCTTCCACTGAGTAAAAAAGCAATCACCTCCGCCGGAATTCTCTGCTCGGTACCACGCCAGCCACTATGAATTGCCGCAAGCCATTCACCGTCATGCGTCCATATCAAAATGGGCAGGCAGTCAGCTGTTTGAATGGTAAGAAAAATATTGGACTCATGGGTAATGAGACCATCGGTTGCAGGGAAAACACCCGGCGACTGCACAAGATTAAACCGGGCTGAATGAACCTGCTCAGGTTTCGCCAAGACATCTTCCGAAAGTTGAAATGACTTCCATACACGGCTTCGATTTGTCCGCACATGGTCCGGATTATCACCGACGTCTAATCCCATATTTAGAGACTCAAAAGCTCCTTCGCTCACACCACCGGAGCGGGTCGTCATTCCCACCAGAACATCTTGAGGTACTGGCAGATGAACAGGCTGAACCAGGTCAATCATTCACAACTCCGTCCACCTTGAAACTGTCGGTCCCGGCGGTATCCAAGGACATCAAGTCTGGTAGAATCATAGCCTTGGGATGAAAACCGAATTGGTCATAAAAGCCGGCCTGTTCCAATTCCCGAGCCTGATTATCATATTCCATGATGAATACCGATTGATTTTGGCGGGGCGAATTGCCACCAAATTTTACCTGGCTGATGATACCGCGATGGGTACCCATGGTTTTGAGTACCTCGCCCAGCACCACGGGATTAAAACGTGCTTGGGTTAACCCTTCCAGCAACAAGCTGGCTGCATCATAGCCCAGGTAATCATAATTGGTTGGATCACGATCATAGCGCCGGGTGTAATAGTTATGAATGTCGCTCTGATCTAATTTCGTTGAATCAATCGTTGCACTTGATGCGAATGCCAGACGGGGAACATAACGGTAATTTTTATTCAAATTATCCTTATCCGCCCAATTCTCATCCCCCAGGATATAGGTAGTGAGGTTGTAAAAAGCGACCTGGGATGAGACATACACATGCCCCTGGTGGATGGGCATATAAAGTGCATCAATCGTGGGAAGTTTGACTTTCAAAGAGTCTGACGCGGTGATTCGCGGGGCAAATCGACCCGAATCCGGTATAACTGGTCTTAACAGGCGACGATATTCTGCTTGATGTACCGAGTCGGTATCCGTGGCAACCTGCTCGAGTAGCCGGCGAAATCCTATGGATCTCAGATTGGTGAAATGGAAGGAAAGATCGGTGGGCTCTCCCGTATACCAGCCTTCATACAAAACCTGGCCCCCCAGATCATCCACTTTTTTTGTAAAACTATCTGTGAGTTCCCGCCCATAAGCATCCGTAGGCGCTATCACTGCAAACGTGTGGAGTCCCAGGGTATTGACAGCGTAAGCTGCCAATGCGGCACCACGAATCGATCGGTTAGGCTGGTATTGGTACAGTAAATCGGAGAATTCTACCAGATCATTCTCTGTCGCGGTCGGGGTGAGCACAACCTTCCCGCTGCCATCCAGCAGTGCGGCCACTGCCTTCACATTATCACTGATGAGTGGTCCTACGGCTGCAATCATGCGTGGATTGTCAGCAAATTCACGTGCGATTTCAATCGAGCGCCCCAGGGATGCACCATTATCCCGTACATCCAATTCCACCGCAATTTGAACAGAATCAGCATAGGTCATTACCGCATAGCGCAGGCCGGTTAAGATCTGATTCCCCACCTCCGATAGGGCGCCAGACAAAGGCAACATAACGCCCAAAACAATGGTTTCGGCCTTGTCATTACTCAATTGCCAATCCAAGCGCATGGCCTCTTTTACCAACCAATCTATTTTGAAATAGGGACGCAGATTGAACATCAGATCTGCTGCTGCCGTAGTTTGACCTTCCCGCTGTAAGCGTTCCACCGATAGTAATCCCAGGAATTGACCCACCGGTCCTAAATCCCGTGAATAGAGCCGACTGAGCTCCTCCAGCGGTACCAGATTTAAGACCAGGTGCCGGGTACGGCGAGCAGCTTCGTCGGTGAGGTTTTTTCGTTCACTCAAAATCCTGGCCTGGGCATAATGCCAAGCAGCCTCGGTATAGTCTCCGCGATTACTGTAAACTTCTCCCAGCAGGAAATTCACATCAACCTGATACCGGCTAACGGGATATTTCCGCTGAAAATCCCGCGCCAGCAGTATCGTTCGCTGATACGCTTCCAGTTTAGCATAGCATTTCATGCGCATCAGCAGCGAGGCAGTGAGTTGGGGATTTTGTTCGGCAGTTTGATTCGCCAAGGCTGAAAACTGGACTAATGCCTGCCAATATTCCCCCTGGTTATAAAGCCGGACACCCCGGTCAAATGCCGATTGTTGGCCCAAAACCACCGTGGCCAGTAAACTTATCAGTAAGACAATTCGTCGCATATTATTCCACGGTTACACTCTTGGCAAGATTACGTGGTTGGTCCACATTGCAGCCCCGTTCTACCGCGATATAGTACGCCAATAACTGGAGCGGTACCACATTCAGAATGGGCGCTGTGAATGCCAGGGCGGCCGGCACGTAAATTACGTGGTCCGCTAATTCGGCTATCTCTTGGTCACCTTCGGATGCCACCGCGATGACCCGACCCTTGCGAGCCTTCACTTCCTGGATATTACTGAGAATCTTGTCATAGGTTTTATCCTTGGGAGCCAGAAAAACAACCGGCATATCCTCATCGATGAGGGCGATAGGACCGTGCTTCATCTCAGCGGCGGGATAGCCTTCCGCATGGATGTACGAAATCTCCTTGAGTTTCAATGCCCCTTCCAGCGCCACCGGGAAGTTCACACCACGCCCCAGGTAGAGGAAATTCCGCGCCTTGGCGTAAACTTGAGCGATTTCTGCAATCCGATCGGCCTGGTTTAATATCCACTCCACCTGTTCCGGCAGTCTTTGGAGCGATCCTACAGTCTCCAGCCCCTGTTTTTCAGACATTCCCATCATGCGGGCCAGACGCAGTGTTAACAGCGTTAAAACGGTTACCTGAGACGTGAATGCCTTGGTGGAGGCCACGCCGATTTCCGGGCCGGCGTGGATATAAATACCTGCTTTGGTTTCCCGGGCGATGGAACTGCCAACCACATTGCATATTCCCAGAGCAGTTGCGCCATGACTTTTTGCTTCCTGGATAGCAGCCAGCGTATCAGCAGTCTCACCGGACTGGCTAATGGCAAAAATGACCGACCGCTTATCCACCAGCGGTTCACGATAACGAAATTCAGATGCATACTCCACTTCCGCCGGAAGATGGGCGAACTGCTCGAACATCATTTCACCAATCAATGCCGCGTGCCAGGAGGTTCCGCATGCTGTTAAATAGCGTTGATCCGCATGCAGAATCGTCCCAATGTCGTCGGCGATTCCACCCAGACGGGCATTACCGTCCTTGGGTAGTAACCGGCCGCGCATGGCATCGAAGATGGTCTGGGGCTGCTCAAAAATTTCCTTGAGCATGAAATGCTCGAAGCCGCCTCGTTCAATGGCTGCTAAATCAAAGCTCACACGATGGACTTCTTTGGAAATACTCTCATTTTTACGGGATAACGTCTCGTAACCATCGGCGGTGAGAATACCGATTTCACCATTATCCAGGTAAATGACATCCTTGGTATGTGCCAGAATCGCAGCGACATCCGAGGCTACAAAGAACTCCTCTTTCCCCAAGCCCATGATAAGCGGTGCACCGTTCCGGGCACAAACAATCTTCCCCGGCTCCCGCGTGCTCATCACCGCGATTCCATATGCACCAATAATACGGGACAGGGCTTCCTGCACGGCAGTTTCAAGATTTCCGGCATAAACGGTACTGATGAGCGCGGCAATGACTTCTGAATCGGTTTCGCTGGAAAAATTGTACCCACTATTCTGTAGCTCACGCTTCAGGGGCAAAAAATTTTCGATAATACCATTATGCACGACGGCAATATCTCCCGACATACTCACCTGAGGATGAGCATTCTTCTGGTCAGGTTCGCCATGCGTTGCCCAGCGGGTGTGGCCGATCGCAATCTCACTTGTCCAATGCGCTTGCGCCAGGCGGGACTGTAGCTCATCTACCTTCCCGGCGATTTTCTCCACATCCATCTGGTTTTCGTGCAAAACAGCAATGCCGCACGAATCGTACCCCCGATATTCCAGGCGCTTAAGGCCCTCCATCACGATAGGAACGGCGTTGCGTTTTCCGATATATCCAACGATTCCACACATAAAAATTTCTCCTTGTACTAAGCCAATAGCTTAAAGATAAAACGCTCAAATGTATTCAGGTTTTGATTACCGACTGTGAAACTTAGCAAAAAATGACCGGGCGCTACTCCCATTCGATCGTTGCTGGTGGTTTTGATGTAATATCGTAAACAACTCGGTTAACGCCAACTACATGATTCACAATTTTTTCGGCTGCTTCGGCCAGCAATTCCGCCGGAATGCGTGACCAATTAGCGGTCATGCCATCCATACTGTCCACCGAGCGCAAGGCGACGACATTCTCAAATGTCCGCTGGTCCCCCATCACCCCCACCGTTTGCACTGGCAAAAGTACCGTGAACGCCTGCCAAACCTTATCGTACCATCCATATTCCCGCAGGGTTTGAATAAAAACATGGTCACTCTGACGAATGACTTCCAGTTTTTCAGGTGTTATCTCGCCCAAACAGCGCACGGCTAAACCCGGACCCGGGAAGGGATGACGACCGATGATATGTTCCGGTACACCCAGCGCCCGACCTACTGCGCGAACCTCATCTTTGAACAACTCTCTAAAGGGCTCCAATACCGTCATGTCTAACCGCTCCGGCAGCCCGCCCACATTATGGTGCGATTTAATCGTATGGGATTTCCCGATCACGCTTCCCGATTCAATCACATCCGGGTAGAGTGTCCCTTGGGCGAGAAATTCAGCCGCGCCATGCTTTTTCGCTGCCGATTCGAAGGCTTCGATAAACACACGACCGATAATTTTTCGTTTCTGCTCCGGATCCGTAACACCCTTTAATGCGGCCAGAAACTCGTCGGAATAATCATGATATTTAATTTTGACATTGGAGTGTTCAAACTGATCCAGCACCTGCCGGGCTTCATGGAGGCGTAGTAACCCATTATCGATGAAAATAGGCAGCAGTTGGTCACCAATCGCCTCGTGGAGTAAAAACGCCAAAACAGAGGAATCTACCCCACCGCTAAGACCCAGCAACACACGCGCACTACCCACCGTCTTACGCACACTCTCAATCGTCTGCTCGATGAAGTGCGCTGGCGTCCAGTCGCCGCTGAACCCGGCTATTTTGAACAGGAAATTATTTAGGTAGGTTTGCCCCTCCTCAGTGTGGGACACTTCCGGATGGAATTGAAGTCCCATCACCGGCATCTCCTGGTGGGCAATGGCCGATATTAAATCATTTTTTGACCGGAGGATGACCTGAAATTCTGGTGGCGGCACCGCCACATGATCACCATGACTCATCCAAACCTGACTATTATCGGCGGTATTTTCCAGCAGCGCGTGCTCCTGGGCTCGCTGCACCCGGGCAGCACCATATTCACGCAGTTTTCCAGGCTCTACTTTTCCACCAAAATGCTGCGTCAACAATTGTAAGCCATAGCAAATTCCCAGGGTTGGGAGATTAAGCTTCCAAACATTCTCATCCAGTTGTGGTGCATGAGGTGAAAAGACACTTTCCGGTCCACCGGAGAGTATGATGGCGCGAGGATTTTTTGCAGCAATCTGGTCCGCAGTTAGGTCAGCGGGTACAATTTCACAATACACCTGCATTTCCCGCACACGCCGGGCGATGAGTTGAGTGTACTGAGATCCAAAATCAATAATCAGGGCAAGTTCACTCATGGATTTCCTGCATATTTAAACCCCAGGATTTCACAGAATCCAACAACTCATAATTGGTCAAATCATAATGAATCGGCGTAACGGTCACATGGTTATCCTGTATAGCAATTTCATCCAGATCCGGTGATAAGTCTTTATAGTCACGCTGTCCGGAGAGCCAGTAATACACCCGTTGGCGGGGATCCAGGCGACGATCAAAACGCTCATGATATTCCGCTTGCCCCTGCCGTACTACTGAAATGCCGCGTATATCATCCAAATCAGCGTCCGGGATATTGATGTTGAGCAACGTGCCTTTTGGCAGGCCGTGCGTTAGAATTTTCCCGGCAAAATAGCGGGCAAAATACCCCGCCGGACTGAAATCCTTGCGGGTAAAGGAATTCAGAGAGATCGCCATAGAGGGGACGCCCAAAACCGAGCCTTCATAAGCACCGGCAACCGTTCCGGAATAGATAATGTCAATGCCCAGATTAGCACCCTGGTTAATCCCGGAAATGACCAGGTCGGGACGCGGGATGATTTCACCGTGAATGGCCAGTTTCACGCAGTCGGAGGGCGTGCCACCAATCCCGTATCCGAAAAAATCGCCATTCTTGGAGATTTCAACCATCTTGATGGGATCTGAAAGTGTAATAGCATGTCCCATTGCGCTCATCTCACTGATGGGCGCTACGATAAAAATGTCACCCAGCGGTTTGACAGCCTGAGCCAGAGCAGCAATTCCCGGCGCATTAATCCCATCGTCATTGGTGAGCAGAAGTTTAGGCCGGGACATGAAGGATACTCAGTATTTCATGGATTTTTTGCTTCAATTCCTTGCGTGGAACGATGAGGTCCAAAAAGCCTTTTTCCAGTAAGAATTCGGCCCGCTGGAAGCCTTCCGGCAAATCGGCTCCAATAGTTTGCTTAATTACCCGCTGTCCCGCAAAGCCAATCAGCGCGCCTGGTTCAGCCATATTCACATCACCCAGCATGGCGAAACTGGCTGTCACCCCACCTGTGGTGGGATCAGTCATTAATGATATATAGGGAATCCCGGCATCGCCCAGTTGACCAAGTTTGGCGGCGGTTTTGGCCATTTGCATCAGGGAATAGGAGCCCTCCATCATGCGGGCACCACCGGAGGCGGAAACGATGATGAGTGGCTTACGGGTTTCCCGGGCCAGATCCGTTGCACGGGCAATCAATTCACCCACTACTGATCCCATACTGCCGCCGATGAAGCTGAAATCCATCACTGCCAGCACCACCGGAATTCCAGAGCTGTGACCTTCAAAAACCTTTACCGCATCATTGCTACCGGTCTTTTTCTGGGCAGTAGTCAATTGGTCGCTGTACTTTTTTTGAGCTTTGAATTGAAGCGGATCAGCAGGTTTTACATTTGTGAAGCGGGGCTGGCGGTCATTTTCATCAAGGAGCAAATCCACATATGTGTTGGCCGGCACGCGAAAATGATAATTGCACTTGTAGCAGACATGATAATTCCGTTGCAGCTCCGCCTGGTAGAGAATCTGTTTACAATTCTCACATTTTATCCAGAGACCGGCCTGAATGTCCTTTTTATCTTCCGTATCCGTGAGGATGTTTCTAACTGTTCGTTTAAACCAGCTCATGCTTGGTCCTCATATAAATCAGTGCATCACGCTTTTCAATAACATAATAGCCGGGACGCCGACCGATACATTCGAATCCCATTTTCTCATAGAGATGAATGGCTGCGGTATTGTCCTCGCGCACCTCCAAATATAGACGCTCAATCTGTTCCGCATCGCATTGATTCACAATTTTTTCCAGCATGTAGCGGCCGATTCCCCGATGCTGAAACTGCCTGGGTACTGCGATATTATGTAACTCCGCTTCGTCCACAATGCGGGTCAAAAAAAAGTATCCCAGAATTACATCTCCTTGTTCAAATAATTGATGGCGAGCGCCATAATCCGCCAGTGCCGCGGTCAGCATTCCTTCAGTCCAGGGTTGGGCGAATAGTTCCCGCTCCAACCGTGCCAGATTAGGAATATCTTCTGATACTATTGCCCGGAATTTTCCGGTTGGATGTCGAATGTGGGCCGTTGCCATTTCTTTGCCTGGTAAATCGTGTTGTAAAAGGGCTCAATGGTGCCATAATCCCGGATTTTTTCTGACCACCGCTGCTCCGCCAGCCTGGCGACTAACCGGGCGTCGGGTTTTATGGTGGTAAAATCAAACGATCTCGTGTGAGATTGTATCCAGTTGTGCACCTTGTCTGACGCGGGACCAAACCACCCTCGGTTTTCTATCTCCGAGGTGAGATCTTCCAGACTGCTGTAAGCATACCCCCCCCGCGTGGGATCCTCTGATTGCAAATCAAACCTCGCCGTGTGTACAAAACTACGGTGGGAAAACAGCACACCCAAAAGTTGGTGCTGGCCAGTTTCCGGCTGATTTTCAATATAGTATAATGCCAGCGCGTCCAGCGTAGGAATTGGGATGAGTGGTAAGTTTTGTACCAATCCGTAGGCTTTTATCGTAGCCAAACCAATTCGTAATCCGGTAAAACTCCCGGGACCAATTCCAATTGCCAGGTTATCTATAACCAGTCCCTCAGCGGATGACGCATTGGTCGCTCGTTGCAGCATGGTGGCTAAATTCTCAATATGCACTTGCTGACCAGTTAGGGATTGATGAAAAACCTCATTCCCTTCTGATAACAGCGCGACGCTACATACGGCTGTACTGGTTTCCACCGCCAGGATATTCATGTTAGATCAAGCCCCCGCAGGCTGGAAATGATGATATGACGCCTGTTCTGTGCCGCATCATCCCGTCGGAATTGAAGTCGAATGATTTCCGGAGGCAGAATATCCGCTACAATGTCCGCCCATTCGATAACCGCGATCGCGCCATTTTCCACATATTCCCAGAAACCCATTTCCACCAATTCGTTACCCGATTTCAACCGATAGGCATCAATATGCAGAATGGTCACATTTTCCGCGTGGTATTCATTCATATAGGTAAACGTGGGACTTGCTGCGTACTCATCGATTGAAAAATATTGGGTAAGTCCCTGGGTAAATGTGGTTTTTCCGCTGGCTAATTCTCCCTCCAACGCCACGATATCTCCCGGCAGAAGCTTGGCTGCCAGACGAGCGGCCAAAGCCTGGGTCTCAGCAACGGAATTCGTGCTTACCTTGGATTTGAATGCTGCCGGGGTCATGGGATGCTATTTGGGTTCCAGTATGACAAATGGAATAATCATTTCAGCCATAGAGAGGCCACCATGCTGATAGGTATCTTTATACCGGTTTTGGTATTTTCGATAGTTGGTGGGATAGAGGAAGTAAAAATCGCTCAGGGCAATGGCCAGTGTGTCACTGCTGGCACCCGAAGGAATCCGTAACCGTTTCGGGTCATTGATGAACCAGGCATCCCGTGGATTGGCTTTCAGATTCCGACCCTGTTTGAAGCGCAAGTTGACCGATGCTTCGCGGTCTGCTTTGATCTGAGTTGGCCGTTTTACCTTGACCGTCCCGTGATCCGAGGTCACCAGGGTTGTAAAACCATTCCTTGCCGCCTCCTTCATCAAATCAAACAGCCAGGAATTTTCAAACCACGCACGCACCACCTGGCGATAGCTGGCTTCGTTGGGCAATAAATCCTGTAACAAGGGGGAATTGGTGCGCTGATGCGCCAGAATGTCCACCTGGTTCACCACCAGGGTAATCAATTGCTGATTACTCCAGGAGCTGAATTGTTTCACCGTTTGCTGGCCTTGCTGAGCTGTAATAATCTTGGCATATTTTGGTTCGGGTTTAATATCCAATCCCAGCCGGTGGAGTTGCTCAATGAGAAATTCCCGTTCATGCTGGTTCAGACCTCCCTCTTCATCAGTCTGGAACCATTCCGGGTGAAATTCCGCCATGTCATCGGGAAACAGCCCGCTAAAAATGGCATTCCTGCTGTATTCTGTAGTTGTGGGTAACAGCGAATAATATCCGTGCCGATTAATTTTAAAATCGCTATGGAGCTGACTTTCCAGGGTAAGCCACTGGTCCCAGCGTAAACCGTCCATCACCACCAACAGAATTTTCTGCCCCTGATTCAATCTGGGCTTGATGAATGTACGAAATACATCAGGGGAGAGTGTGGGGCGCTCATCTGAGGGCGCATTCACCCATTGTTCATACTCACGCATCATAAATCGTGAAAATAAGTTATTGGCTTCCTGAGCTTGCTGAGACAGCATTTCATCCAGATCGGCTTCATTACTACCGGTCAGATCCAGATCCCACTGCGTAAGTTGATGGTAGATGTTAATCCATTCCGAAGGGGTTAGGCGTTCTGACAAGCGGTCGGAAAGTTCATTCAGCGCTTGAATGTAGCGTTGTGACAAGCGGTCCTGGGAGATACGTTTCTTTTCCAGATGCTTCATTATTGCCGAGAGAATCTGTGAGGGGTTCACCGGCTTGGTCAGATAGTCGGCAATCTGACCACCGATGGCCTCTTCCATCAACGATTCTTCCTCGTTCTTGGTAATCATGATAACCGGGAGAGCCGGATGTTCTTCTTTCAAAAGACTCAGCGTTTCCAAACCATCTTTCCCCTGCATCATTTCATCCAGAAGCACCAAATCAATAGGCTGTTGACGCGCCAATGTGATGGCATCTTCGCCATTGGTGGCAGTAAGTACATCAAAACCTTTCTGTTTCAGGAAAAGAATGTGGGGCTTCAGCAGGTCAATTTCATCATCTGTCCAGAGAATCCGTGCTCTATGCAATTTCACATCCATCCGCGAAAGATAATCTCCCTTCCAGGGTTGTCAATGTGGATAGCGTGCGGCCCCTTAGGAATTCTATTATTGCTGTATTTTGCTAATTAAGTTGGCGGCACATGTACGGTGAAAGCAGGTCGGTAATGGGGAAATTATTTGGAGGTGAGTACCCACACGCCGTCCCACTCATCACCAGGCGGGTTTTCCTGCCAAACCGGGATACGGTCATTCAGGTAGGTTTGGCAGGGATTGGAATTGCGTCCTTCAAACTGACGTTCAAACTTTTCTGCCTCCTGGAAGAGCTTAATGGCGTCATTCCATCGTTGCTGACGAGTGGCTTCCAGCGCCTGCGGCCAGATTTCCAGCAGCTTCTGGTCATCATCGGTTAAGTCCCTGGTAAAGCCCAGAACTTCAAATGTCTGCAATGCTTCCTGTTTTCCCTTTACCCGGGTCGTCCCCAATTCACGCAGAGCGAACTCTTGGCTTAAAAGTTTGGCTGTATGATGACTGATTTGTGTGTACACGCCATATTGTTTCGCGGAGGACTCCAGGCGGGCGGCGGTATTCACCGGGTCACCCATCATGGTGTAGTTCATGCGTCCGGCACTGCCCATATTTCCGGTAACGATTTCTCCAGAGCTAATCCCGATGCGCATTTGCATGATATGGACAATTTCCGGCCACCGGTCACCTTCGGCTTTCCATTTTTCCCGTAATTCGCTGAGCCGGTTTTGCATTCGGATAGCCGTCCGGACAGCCCGCTCCGCGTGATCCTCCAATCGTACCGGAGCACCGAAGAACGCGATGATTGCATCACCTTCGTATTTATCCAGTGTACCTTTTTCGTCCAGTAGGATATTGGTCATTTCGGTGAGGTATTCATTCAGGAGCGTAACCAATTCTTCCGCACTCAGCATTTCCGAGAAAGTTGAAAATCCCTGAATGTCGGTGAAATAGGGCGTGCAAATCGCAGCCTCACCACCCAACTTGGGCTGCTGGTGATTTTCATGCATCATATCAATCAGTTCGGGCGAGATATAGGCTCCAAATGCTTTGCGGAGAAAGCGTTTATCCTTCTGTTCCACCAGAAATTTGTAGATGACATTTCCACCGTAGGTGAGGAGAATCGTAGCCACCGGCGCAATCACCGGGACCACCAGGGATCCGCCGGTTTTGGGGGTATTAATGACCAGCCACTCAGCATTCTGCACAAAGGAATCGGGCAGGATCGCAGAAAGTAAAAATTTCAACAGCCATAATACATCGGCAGTGAATAACCCAATGCTCAGGCTAAGATACACCAAGATCTCCACAATAATGAGCACCCCCCCCACCAACGGGTGAAATGCGGTGAGGAAAATATAGGTAAGTAGGCCAACGAATACGATTAACGCAATTTGTGTCAAAGCGGAGTCGCTGGTGAATTCCAGTGTTGAGCCGAAAACGCGGATAAAATTTTCATCCAGTATTTCCTGAATGGCATTGGCGTGAAATTCAAATCCAGGTAGAAGTACCGGGTCACCACCATAGGTGAAAAAGGGCGTTTTTTTGTAGTCGTGGAGCACCTCTACCGATGCACCGATAATGCAAATTTTATCCTTAAACGGACTTTCGGGGATTTCGTAATTTTCATCCACCATGAGCATCATTTGATTGAAACTACTGGTAGAGTCGAACAGGGACATCCAATCGGTGTCCTCCATTTTCAAATCATAATCTTCGGTATCAACCACATTGGAAAGCGGGTAGCGGTTGAACGTGGACCAGGCTTTATCCAAGTGTGGATATGTTGCCTTGGAGCTGGGGCCGTAGAAATTGACCAGGAAAGTCTGCTTGAAACTCCCGTAAGAGGGAATTTCTATGTCACCATACTCGAAATGGTTGGTTTCCGGATTATAGCTGATGCTCACGGAATCCGGTAAGTTTTTGAAATCCTTAACACTTTTGAGAGCCAGCGTGAGATACCAAGCGGTAGGTTCGTGTTCCATTGACCAGAACACTGCATACTGACGGCTAAAGCCATCCGGGTCTTCCGGTACATCCACCAATCCATACTCTGGTTGTACCGACATGATATATTGATTGGGTGTGACAATCATCTGAGGCGGTACACGGGTGGGCTCCCGTTTCATAGTGGCTGCCATGATGACATCAGTTCCCTGGGATTCTGCATATCGAACCGCTTCAGCTAATAGCCGGTCACCATCGTTGTAATTTTCCGGCGGGTTGCCCTTATAGATATTCAACACATTTTGCGTGTATTGGTCACGGGAGTCGAACTGGATATCAAATACGATGACTTTCGCGCCGGCATTGGTGAGATTTTCAATCACACGATTCCAGACTATGCCCCTGGGATATGGCCACGTTTCCGGAACGAGCCGAAAACTTTCATCATCCACATCCACGAGAACCACATCCAGACTATCGGCGGTGACACCGGTACGTGCTGCCCAACCGGAGAGGGGACCGCGGACTTTGAAGCTAAAATCTAGAATCTGATAACTGAGTAAATCGAACAGGCCAGCAGCTTTCAGGAGTGTCACAATCGCGATTGCGATGAAGGTAATCCCGATGCCGGGGCCGTATTTAGTCAGTAATTTTTTCAATAGCAATGGTCAGTCAGTCAGATATGCCCAACGAGCGCAAATGAATACCTTTAGAAATTCATCTCATATCTAACGAAGTATGTCCGATCAACATAATTATAATTTTCGCCAGCGTAACGACGCATATCCAGCATGAATGCCAATTGGGACTTGGCGGAAGTGTTGCGTACATTGATTGGCTTAAACCGATAGCGCGTGCTCAATTCAAATTTTAGCTGACTCTCCTGGGATTTTACCAACACAGAATCAGTTTTGGAATAGCTTTCCTGATCGGACATTATTTGCGAAAGGCCGCTACGAAGATTGAGCCGGCCATTGAACAGATTATAGGAAGCTGCACCACCCAGGGTCAGGTATTGGTTGCTGCGGTAGAGGGGATTGGATTTCACGAACAACTCATTCATGTTCCGGCGTACCGTCAGGGTTGTAATCAGCGGAATCGTCCATTCGGAGCGTAAATTTAATCCAATCAGATCCGCGGACTGTAAAAGGCCTTTACGGCCCACTCGTAAGTCATTCCGACCGGAATTCATATAATTCAAATTGATATTATTCTGGACATTTCCCAGGCGCAGATTGTAAACCAGATTGATAGATGAGGAGAGGGTATTGTCCAGGATTCGTGGGTCATTCGTGAATCCGGATGTGTCAGCTGAGAGCGTATCAATGCTGTTATCGCGGGTGTACGATTTAAAATTCGCTGAAAATGTCGGCAAACCGTGTCCGGGATTAAAGGTAAACCCGCCGATGTAACTGGTGAGCGCAGTGCGTGGTTCAAGATTTTCATCCAGGCTGAGTACATTGTCCTTCATGGCCTCATATCCCAGATTCAGGTAAAGCATGTTATCCAACAATCGGATTTTATCAGAAATTTTCCATCCAGCGACATCTGCAGTGATAAATGGACTTCCGGCAGCTCGAAACAGGGGCGCTACATAGTTATAGGTAGCTGAAATGAAATTATTCCAATAATTCATGCGCAACCGCATGGAATAGGCAATGGAGGTGAGGCCCTTCAGGGGGTTTTGATCAAACTTATTTACATCGATAGGGATTAGCATGTTCTTATTGAGAACGAAATACTTCTCCAGTTTAGCCGGATCAAATTGGTTGTCAGTAAGCAAAAAGCCCAGTCCGCTGCTCAATAGCATATCATCAATAGCACTAAAGGGGATGTCAAGGCTGCCTGAGCCCAAAGTATCATCGGCCAGGCTGTCCTGGAGCAGGGAAAATGTATCCAGCTGTGCACGGGTCAATGCGCCGTCGAAAATGTTGCGATTGCTGAGCGACATAGCCCCTTCAAATTCTAATAATATGCGCCGGTCATCCAGTCCAATGGTCAGGTCTGACCCTACAACAATATTGTCCTCCGGATAACTTCCCAAAAAATTGTATCCAATCTGGGCGGTATCGCCGAAGGTAATTAATTGATTGTCACCAAAATTGATATTGATGATACTGTCACTCCCGGAAATTTGATACGGGTGCATGAGATCCAATCCGGGCCTGAGTTTGACTGAGTTTACACTATCGCGAGCATGGACATAGAAAAAACCGATTTGAAACTTGCGGCTGTTTCCGAAGGCAGGACGAATCCCAAACAAACTGCGTTCGAAACTGTATCCCGTCCGATTCCAACGCATACCGGTAGAATCAAAAGTAGCCGACCCCACGATACTACGGGCGGTTTCACCGGAAACGATGTCCAGTGTTGCCCAATTGGATAATAATCGTAACGAATGTCCCCGCACCCGTTTTCCCCAGAGTGCCAGGCGATTAACCATGGGTGAGGCATCGCCATAAGTATAGCGCAGCCATGAGTTCTGGACACTGAAATTATAACGGTTTTGGGGTTGGCGAGTAGGATCTTCCTGGGTCGTCAGGTTCACACCGGATTTCAATCGAATCCAATCCAAATTTGCATCAATGCTGAAATCCAAACGGCTCACATCCACTGTCTGTGCATCCACACCAGTGACGATTTTCGCTGAATCGTACTGGGGAATATGAATCAGGTTGGACCGGTTACTCAGGGTAAGATTACTGTGCAAATCCACCTGAAACATGGACTTGGCTTTGGATTCAACCATAAAATTCCAACTGGTAGTGGCAATTCGTACGCGGTACAGATTGGACACCTCGATGGAGACCATGTGATTCCCGGCCTGGAGAAAATCCGGCTTGTAGGTAACCAAATCCTCTGATACGACGGAATAGGGCGTCACATTTACATTATCGAAGAAAACTTTAATCGAATTGACATCGACATTCTCCAGGTTAAAGAGTGATACCGCAATGACCACATCTTCGCCGTAGGGAATGGTCGCGCCCGGATCGGGTGTCAGAATAATCACCTGACCCGACTGGGCGCCGCTTTGACGGTTCTCCACCTGGGATTGTGGCTCAACAATGGGAACATAAACCGGTTGTTCCATAGGATTTTCGATGGCCGGGTACGCCAGAATCCCACCATCTTTCAGTTGGATGACGATGATGTATTCGATGCCGGGGGCGGCCACATTATCACCGGGGATTACACCAGTCAGCGTTAATCCCTTGAAAGACATGGAAGTTTCCAGGTATCCCACTTGTCCGTAGAGTCGATAGAGAATTTTTGCTGCCGCTACATCATCCTGGTCACCGGTATAGATGACCTCTAACTCCAGATCGCGCCCCTGAAGCCCCTCACGGGGCGGCAGATGGGCCATTTCCCCCTGAAAATTGCTGAAGGACATATCCGCTGCAAAGGAGAACGTACTGATGACTGCGGCCGCGAATAAAATTTTTAATCGTGACATAGGGTGTGGAATCCGATTTTTCCGGGATTATTCAGCGTACTCGATAATGAGTTCTCGCTCGTTGTTGTTTTCGTCGGTAACACGAATTCGTAATTGATGGAGGGTTGTGCTGCTACCACCTTCATCACCAGTGGTAGTAGGTTCATCCGGGTCATCTGGGATATCTGTATTGGTTGTCACCGTTACTTCCAAACTCCCATCAGATCCTGAGGTAGCTGTTTGGTCTGTGGTAACGGTAGTGGTTTGGCCACTGGAGCGATTTTCCACTTCAACAGTTCCAGACAGACCGATAAATCGATCGCCAGTAGGTCCGGAAATTACCCAAAATTCGGTCCCTTTAACGGACGCTACAGAGGTAGGTGTTGCGATTCTAAATTCGCCCTGTTGCTTGTCCACTTTGGCCTTGACGGTACCAAAGTCCATAGAGATGGTTTTATCGATGCGACCTCTTTCCACGCTGCCCAATATTTCCATCTCGGAATTTTCACGAATTTTCAACTGGCTTTTATCATCCAGAAAAAACAGGGCGACATAACCATCTTCACCGGTTTTAACCCAATCATTGTTCATAATCTTTGAACCAATGTTGGCTTTCGGCATGTACTCGTCGGAATTGAACTTTTTATGAAATGTCTGGCCTGTTGATTTTGCAATTACTCCCACAGCTTCCTGTCCATATGCAGGCAAAAGCAGGTACCCCCCAAAGGCGATCAGAAAACAGATTTTGCTTAGCAATTTCATTTTTTTACCTCACTGGGTTGTAATGCTTTCAATTGTGTAAATTCCACCGGCAAACTGTAGCACGAGGTTGCCAAACTCATCCATGCTAATGGGATTTCCATCCAGTGAAAAATCACCGCAATCTACGAAACCATTCAAGGGGCCATTGGGTCCGAAAAAGGCATTGTATTGATTATCACCCAACATGTTACGGATTTGCTGCATGCATTGGGAGAGTGGTTGGCTGGCATCGTTCACGGTGAAGGTGTAAATATCACTGTAGAGAACTTCATATGCACCGGTAGTCATACAGGTTTTTTTCACCCGCCAGACGTAGGATGTACCGTACTCCAGTGGCCTGCCACCGGAAGAGGAGTAGTCCAGTTGGTTAGCAGTGCCCACATCCAGATAGCCACCATTGTCAGGAAAGGGCAGCATGGATTCCGATTGTATCGCATCGTCCGGTGACGAGTGAACCCTGGGATCGTACTCGCATATCCTTATAGCGTAATTTTCGCAACCGGTAGAACTCCACTGAAAAACCGGATACAAGTCACCAATATATTCGTAATCATTCGTAGGCGAGATTAATTGAATGGTAGTAGGATTCTGAATAACAATGGTTTTATTGGGATTAAAGGCGTACACGGCTTCGTTGTTCTCAGCATCAAACACCGAAATACCGAAGCGGTATTGACCAGCGGGTACTCTACCCATGGCCAGAATCGTGGAGATAATCTGGTTCTGATTACCAACATCGTAATTTTGTTCGATACTGGTATTAATGAATCTTATCATGTGGTTGCGGCTGTCGCGTACTTCCCGACCTTCGGCATTCAGATCCAGATCGCGGCTTGAGACGGTGATATAGCTTGAAGGAAAGAGCGTATCAATTTCTGTACTGACAACAAAAATATTCTTGAATGTCCGATCGAAGGAGCCATCTCCATCCATGTCCATTGAGGGGATATAGGCATCCAGGGAAAAATTTATCCGTACGCGTGGCATCGCTGAAGTGGATTGATTCATGAGGCGATACTGAAAAATAAGTGGATTATTCTGGCCATTTTCAAAATCAAAATCCATCAAATAAATTATGTCATAATCTGCCAGATCCACATCGGCCTGTACCACCAGATTCTGACTAAATGCCAGAAAGGGTACCATTAATATGAGTAGCAGAACTGCTTTCTTCATTTTATTAACCTTTCTGATATGTAGCGGACTAAATCCAATACACCCATCCCCTGATGATTGTGTTCTGTTTTGGCTTTTGGCGGAATTTATTGGTGAGTTCCTATAGAAGCAAATTTATTCAGCAACAAATTGTATAGGGTGTCCCAGGTCAACTTCAGGAATTCCAGTAGGTTTTATTCTTAATTCTTGGAGTTGGACTTTCTACATTTTGGTGGACAGAGCAAGAAGCCTTAAGTTGTCGGAGGAGGAATCAAGATGCATTCAGAGCGACAGCGGCGGCAATATCCAGCAGAGTTCAAGCGAGAATCAGTTGAGTTATTGCTTCGAAGTAGGAAACCCGCAAAAGAAATTGCAGATGATCTTGGCATTACCGCCAATATGTTACACCGCTGGAAACGGGAATACTTGGCAGATCAGTCAACGGCATTCCCCGGAACCGGTCATCTCCAAACCCCTGAAGAAGAACAAATCCGCGCCCTTGAACGGGAACTCCGTTCAGTAAAGGAGGAGCGTGATATCTTAAAAAAAGTGGTGAGCATTTTCTCAAAGGATCCCAAATGAAGTATGC
>JAIPJR010000109.1 GCA_021734045.1 Fidelibacterota bacterium | reverse complement strand
AAAATAAATCATACCTTACAAAATCATCCCACTAAAAATATCCAATCCCGCCAGAGCCGCACAAAAAAAGTATCTACCCGTCCCAGCCGAGGGCACGACCAAACATACCCGGTAGTAACGAAGTCGAATTAACAAGAAACATTACTTTTTCTCCATCCCCACCACCGTCTCGATATGCGCTGTATGGGGAAACATATCCACTGGCTGTACCGAAGTAATTTCGTAGCGATCCTCTGTACACAATAATTTCAGATCCCGTGCCAGCGTGGAGGGATTGCAGGAGACATACACGATTCGTTGTGGCGCAAACCAGATAATATCATCAATCAATTTCGGGTGCAAACCGGCGCGCGGCGGATCCACCACCAACACATCGGGCCGCTGCAACTTTTGAGCAGACTCGTCTTTTCTGAAAACATCCTTCAGGTCACCTAAAATAAATTCCGCATTGGTAATGCCGTGGGACGCGGCATTGGCCCGGGCGTTTTCCACGGCGTCTTCCACAACCTCCACACCGATAACCTTTTGGGCGTATTGGGCTAAATACAGAGCGATGGTTCCGGTCCCGCAATAGAGATCATACACCACCTCTTTCCCGGTCAATTGGGCCTGGGCCAGCGTCTCCGCATACAATCGCTCAGCCTGGCGCGTATTGGTCTGGAAAAAGGCATTAGCGGCGATCTCATAGGTCAGTTCACCCAGCCGGTCATGAATGACACGGGATTCACTGTAGGCATATTCCGCTTCACCAATCGCCACCTCCGCCCGGCTGCGGGTGGTATTATTTACCATGACGGTAATCGGGGGAAATTTTTCCTTCAATGCCGTAAAATAGGGCTCAACCAGGTCCGGATCGTGGGTTCGGGTCACAAGATTTACCATGATTTCATCGGTGTGCTCACCATACCGCAGCACCAAATGGCGCGCCCAGCCGGTGTGGGTTTTTGTGTCAAACGGCTCCCATTGGTGTTCCTTAGCCCAGCGGCTGGTGAAATTCAGGATATCGGTACAAATCGGCTTTTGGAGATAACACACGTCAAGGGGCAGTACCCGGTCAAACCGTCCCGGCACATGCAGACCTAATCCAAAATCGTCCATGGGATCATCGGGACGCGCCATCCAGGGACGCCGGGTGAATGAAAATTCCATCTTATTCCGGTAGTGGAAAATTTCCGGCGAAGGCAATGCCGACTTTACCGGAATGTCCCTGAATCCGCCCACCCGTTCCAGCAAGTCCTTCACCTGGGTGGTTTTGACAGCCAGCTGGTCCGGGTAGCTCATATTTTGCAATAAACAGCCACCACATACACCAAAATGGGGGCATTGGGCTTCAACCTGATTCGGTGCTGGTGTTAAAATCTCAACCGGATAAGCCTCAGCATAGTTGGTGCGCTTCTTTTTAATACGGATTCGGATCAACTGGCCCGGTAGCGCGCGCTCCACAAAAATTGTGAAACCATCCACATGCGCCACACCCTTGCCGCCATAAGCCAGTGATTCAATTTCCACTTCAAGTTCTTGTCCGCGCTTGATACCCATGGTTCACATATTCCAATCTGCTTTAGATAAAAATCCCGAGTGTTCTCTTCACTCGGGATGCGGGGATTAAATATTTATAGTTCGCTGCAGTTTGGCCTTCGCTACAAACTCACAATCTTTACGCTGGCGGAGGCACCAATCCGGCTGGCGCCCGCCTTGTACATGGTCATGGCGTCTTCACACGAACGCACACCACCAGAGGCTTTCACACCCATCTCGGGACCCACCACCCGCCGCATCAGGGCAACATCTTCCGGCGTGGCCCCGCCTTTGGAAAAGCCGGTGGAGGTTTTTACAAAATCCGCGCCTGCCTGCTGACAGAGAACGCAAGCCTTCACCTTCTCCTCGTCTGTTAACAATGCCGTTTCAAGGATGACTTTTAACAGTGCCGGCCGGCCAGCTTCTTTCACCTGCCGAATATCTTCCCGGACAAAGTCGTATTCCCCGCTTTTGAGTTTGCCCACATTAATCACCATGTCCAGCTCCCGGGCGCCACGCTCAGCAGCCCATCGTGCTTCCGAAGCCTTGATCTCGGTAGGATTAGCTCCCAGGGGAAAGCCAATTACCGTGCAGGTTGGCACGTTGGATCCTGCCAGTTCCTTCACGCACAGCGGTACATGGACCGGATTCACACAAACGCTGGCGAATCCATACCGTGCCGCTTCCTCGCAGAGCTGAATCACCTCCGCATCCGTGGCGTCCGGTTTTAATAGCGTATGATCAATGAGCCGAGCCAGTGCCGGTTCGGGGCACTTCGTCCCGATGTGAGCACCCACGCGGGCGGCGCCATTTCCCACAATCTCCCGTACCGTTTCAAAATCCCGATCCGGACAAAGGTTTTCCTCACAGGATTTATACGCCCAGAATTCCCCGCGTGGCGTGGTGCTTACCGGTGATACGGATTGTGCCTCCCTGGTCCGCTCCCGCATGAGTTCATTCACGATGCGATCAACATCAAATTCCGGGTAGCTCAATTCCTCTTCTCCTTCATGAAAATCATTGGATTTGAAAAATAGTCTATCCTTGACGCGAATGCCATAAGGTTGTGCGGTCATTTCCGGGCATTCGATATTTTCGTCATCTCATGGCAGAAATCCTCCTGTACGTAATTGGACTGGCAATAAGGCGCGCGACCGGTTCGTACAGCGGATATTTATTTTTGACCCACGTCTCCCCGGAATTATGTTTCCACTCGAAATGAAAAGGCCAAAATGGCTGGAAATGGATTGTTTTACCTGAATATGGGGGTTCATTGAATGAAGCGGATAGTGACAAAACTTGCCATCACGGGTTGGGCGGTATTGATGATGGTGGGATTAGGTGTTTGGAGTTGTTCCACCGACCGGCCTACTCCTGAAACGGCTCAGCAGGTTGTGGAAAAATTAAATCAGACCTATTTCTTCGACTCGCGGGTCTGGAAACAGGATATACAAGCTAGCGTAGCGGATAATATTGTTACGCTGACCGGCGAAACCTTCTATCCCCAGGCTGTACGGGGCGCCATTCGTAACCTGAAGTCAGCAGGCTTTGACAGCATTGTCTCTCAGGTAAATTTCTTACCGGAGATGCTCCCGGATGGGAAAAATTTTGCTATTGTAACTGTCCATCATGTGATGGGGCGCTACAAACCGGTGGCGAAAAAACAGGAGGCCACCGAATTAATCTACGGCGATCTGGTGCGGATTATTCGTCAAGTTGACGATCAGTATCAAGTGCAGTCCCCCGAGGGCTATCTGGCCTACATTCCCACCAACACCTTACGCCGCCTGGACACACTGACCTGGAATCGCTATCATCAGGGACCCTTTGCAAAATTCGGCCAGAATATACCGCTGAAAAATGGCGCCTCGATTTCCATCGGATCCCGCCTGCCCTACCTGGGAAATGGGGTGGTCTTGCTGGCCGATGGTCAGGAGTACGAGCCAAATGCAAACGTGGATTATCGTGTGTTTTCACCCGGAAAAAATCCGCTTCGCCAGGAGATTTTGGCGGCCGGGAAAAAATATCTGGGGCTCCCCTACGTCTGGGGTGGTCGCTCGGGTGAGGGTGCAGATTGCAGCGGGTTCACCCAGGGCGCTTTCTCGCTCAACGGCATTTATCTGCCGCGGGATACCGATGAAATGTCCATCACTGGTCAGTTTATCGGCTTTCCTGGATGGTATGATGCGTTGCTGCCGGGGGATTTGGTTTTTTACACATCCGGACGGCGCCTCATCACCCATGTGGCTATTTATTATGGCGATGGTAAGGTCATTCAGTCCTCCGATAGTGGCGTGCATATCGCGTCCATGGATCCAAAATCGCCCGATTATGAAGAGCGATTGTTGCGCGATTTCACCTTTGCTAAACGCGTGATTGACTAAGTTTAGTCGGTATATTTTAGATTAAAAGAATGGTATCTGGCGCAAATTAACGCCATTTTTAAGACGTCATGACAGATCATAAACAACCCTTCATTCATTCCGGTGCAGAGAAAAAGCCCCGGGTCCAGGCCATGTTCAACCGTATCGCCAGACGCTACGATTTTTTAAATCATACCCTGAGCCTGGGGATTGACATTCTTTGGCGGAAAAAAGCGCTGGAACGGCTACGTCTGCAGGATGGCGAGCATCTGCTGGATGTAGCCACCGGCACAATGGATATGGGGTTAATGGCTCAGCGGTTCGCGCAGGTGAATGTTGTGGGTGTTGATTTTGCTTTTGAAATGCTGGCCTACGGCAAGAAGAAGCTGGCTAGAAAAGCCGCCCCTGACCGGATACGGCTGGTTCAGGGGGACGCAGAACGACTCCCTTTGCGAGATGACTCTGTGGACGCCATCACTATCGCTTATGGCATGCGCAATGTGGGCGATATTGAGCAAACGCTGAGCGAATTTTATCGGGTACTGCGCCCTGGCGGCCGTGTGGCAGTGCTGGAATTCAGTTTACCGCAGGGTAAAATTTTTGGTCCGCTTTTTAATTTTTACTTCAGAAGGATTCTGCCCTTTTTGGGCGGAATCTTCTCAAACAAAACCGATTACACTTACCTGCCGGAATCGGTACGGCATTTTCCCAGTCGTGGTGATTTCATGGATTTAATGCGCGCGGAAGGGTTTTTGGGGCCTGAATGCCATGACCTGACATTCGGAATCAGTTCAATTTTTATCGCAACGAAATAACTCCACACAAAAACCGGGTGGTCTTCGCCATAAAATTATTCGGTGACTATTTTTCCTGTGCTGCGGTTTCAGCGCGGCTTACCAGCGCCGCATAGTCTGCTGTAGGGTTGATTTCGAAGGCCATTTTTGCCCGTAATCGTGCTAACTGCGGCTTGTCCAGCAATAGATAAATTGCCGCCAGGCGTGCGTGAGCAAGGTGATTTTCCGGATATGTGGACAAAATGTTTTTGTACGTCTGTTCGGCTGCCTCCAGCCAGATCGCCCCGCCGGCGCGTGAATTTTGGATATACAGCTCTCCCAAAATCTGGCGCGCCTCATCATCATCGGGAAAATCTTTTAGATACGATTTGGTTTGTTCAATCCGGTATTCCAGGTCAAAGGCAGGTTTATTAATAAACGAAATAAATTGCTTGGCGGCTTTCTGGTTTTTCGCGTCCATCTTTCGCGCCTGCTCGAAAGCTTCTTGAACCATTTCTAGCGGGATGTCTTCTGTTTGTGCAAGCGCCATAGCCTTACCCACATAGGCATCGGCAGCCACCGGGTTTGAATCAATGGCTTTTTGAAACATTTCCCGTGCCCCACCTACATTATTTTGGGCCAGGTAGGCATACGCCACACCGATCATGGCGGTGTAATTGCCGGGCGACGTTGACAATGCTTTTTGATAGTTGGATTGCGCCTGCCCAAAAAGCTTTTGTTCATACAGCACCTTGGCCATGCCGATGAGCGCATCCACATTGGCTGGTTCGAGGTTAAGTGCCTGATCGAAGTACTTGTAGGCCTCAGCGTGGTTATTCTGTTGCAGGTAAACCTGGCCAATTTCAACAGTAATGTCCAGCGTATCGGCTCCGGCGAGGAGACCCCGTTTATACTGATCAATGGCTGCCTCGTAGTTGCCATTCTCTCTGAACAATTTACCCGCCAACAAATACGCGTCGGTATATCCGGGCCTCTTCTGCTGAACGCTGTTTAGCAACGCCATTGCCCGGATGGGTGAGCCCAATTCGGCCTCTACCACCGCCTGTCGATATACCTCATCCACATTCTGCTCACAACCCGTCATCAGTCCGCTGCTGAGCACCAGAAGTACTGTAAATATTTTCATCTGATTTTTCATGGAAAACCCCACCCTGCTAATCGTTTGAGCCGATTTTGAAACTATCGTTCACATGGATTTCCTGCAAGTCTTTTCAAGCGCAACACAACCAGATTTTCAGTATGAAATTAAAAAGCCCTCGGGCCATTCCCGTGGGCTTCTATTTTTGGCTCTTCCGGGAATTGAGTGGAAAAGGATGTGAATCTTGGTTAGCGTAAGCCATGAACGAAAAAGAACTATACACGAAAATCCTGGGGATCGTTCCGCCCTGGGAGATCCGGGAACTGTTACTGGATCTAAAAGAGGAACGGATTGACATTGAGGTTGTGCTCAAGGA
>JAIPJR010000023.1 GCA_021734045.1 Fidelibacterota bacterium | reverse complement strand
GTTTTTTCAGAATTCGGTTTCAGCAAGGAAAAAATCAAAGAACTGTTAATGTAATGAATAAATTCCGGCCAAATCTGCTTCCGACTTGGAAGAGGTGAGGCCGCCGTTTACATTTCTGAGCTTTTTGTCAGCCGATTTCAGGTACAGGAAATCCATCACTTACGGGCTGATGCCTGTTCCTGCTCCGGGTCTCTCGCAATGGAATCCTGCTGAACCCCGTCAGGTCCGGAAGGAAGCAGCGGTACGCGGTGAAACCATGTGCCGGGAGGGTGCCCGGACAGGAACAGGCAACGGTTCGTGACCGCGCCAAGCTGAAATCGGTTTTTATGTTCAACCCGACAACCCGGAAGCATCTGACAGCATGTCCTACAAAGTCCTCTCCATCAAATACCGTCCCCAGCAATTTGGTGATGTTGTGGGGCAGGAGCATGTGACTGTTACCATTCGAAATGCCATTGAACGGGACCGGTTAGGACAAGGGTATATTTTTACGGGTCCCCGTGGGGTTGGTAAAACCACCACTGCCCGCCTGCTGGCCAAAGCCCTGAACTGCGAATCTCCCGTCAACAGTGAGCCATGCAATGCCTGTGTGCATTGCAAAGAGATCACGGAGGGGCGCAGTATGGATGTGCAGGAGATTGATGGCGCATCCACACGAGGTATTGATTCTATCCGGGAATTGCGGGAGGTGGTCAAGTACCCGCCTACCAATTCAAAATACCGGGTTTATATCATTGACGAAATTCACATGCTCACCAAGGAGGCTTTTAACGCGTTACTGAAAACGCTGGAGGAGCCGCCGGAGCAAGTGCTGTTCATCTTCGCCACAACCGAGCCCCATAAAGTACCTGCCACAATCTTATCTCGCTGTCAACGCTTCGATTTTAAGCGCATCGGTAGCCGGGATATGGTCAAACAGCTCCAGGATATTTGTGCTACCGAAAATATTAAGGCCGATACCGATTCTCTCACCCTCATAGCCAATAAAGCTGACGGGAGTTTACGGGATGCACTCAGTCTGCTGGATCAGGTTATCGCGTTTGCACCGGAAGACATTGACCTGAATACGGTGCGGCAGGTGCTGGGAATTGTGGATGTGGACATTTATTTCAACACCATGGATATTATCGCCAAACAGTCATCCGATATGATTCTTCAAGCACTGGACGATCTCCTCTCTGGTGGTGCCGATGTGGGGGAATTCCTCACCGGTTTGGCGGAACATGTCCGGTCGCTTCTCATCGTGCGACTGACCAACAGTACCGATTTACTCAACCTCACCGAATCGGTGAAAGAGCGAATTCTTGCTCAGAGCAAGCTTTTTGATGAGCGCGATTTGATTCGTATCCAGAATATGACACTGGATACACTCCGGCAATTGAGGCAAGCTAGCAATCAGCGTGTAGCAGCCGAATTGCTTTTAGTGAAACTGACCAAAATGACCCGAGCTATTCATTTGGATGAATTGCTGCAGGGAAATATTTCATCGCCGGAAAAAAAAAGTCCGGTTGGAACCGGTGAACCCAGTGTAGAATTCCCAACCTTCCCGCCTAAACCGGCTGCCTCGGTTCACGAAAAAACCACACAAGATAATAAGGGGAAACTTGCTGATACACAGCGTGTTAAGCCTAAAGATGCAAAGCCGGAAAAGCAGACTTCCCACCCGGTTGAAAATCGGGTTGAGCAAGACACCGCTGGTGCAAGCGACGCGACTCCCAAAGCACCGCTTACGCTGCAGATGGTTCAGGAAAAATGGCCGGATGTAATTTCGGCCATGCGTTCATTGAAGCCCATGCTGGCCACCTTTTTAGAGGAAGGTGCACCCGGCGGACTTACCAAGAATACGGTGCAGATATTTTTTAGTGCTGAGCACGAATTTCAGGTGGAAAAATTACAGCAGGGAAAAGATTTACTGAAAAAAGCTCTGTCAGCGGTGTTCCAACAGCCGGTACCGTTTCGGCTTGAGATTAAGGCTGATTTCAAACCTGAACCAAAGCAGGAAGATGAGGTGTGGAGTCACCCGGTGGCCCAGCATGTGTTAAGCCTATTTGACGGTGAAATCATTAAAGATTGAGGCCAAGGAAATAAAAATAAATCACATGAATAAAATGAATAGAGCGGATAGGAGATACCATGTTACCTAAAGGTGGAATGGGCAATTTGATGAAGCAAGCCCAGCAAATGCAGCAAAAGATGGCTGAGGCGCAGGAAGAGCTGGTAAATATTGAGGTGGAAGGCACTGCTGGTGGTGGCATGATCACCGTTCGCGCCAATGCGAAAATGGAAGTGCTGGCGGTGACAATTGCACCTGAAGTGCTGGAGGACGAGAAAGAGATGGTTGAAGATTTGGTTCTGGCCGCGGTGAATCAGGCGCTTTCCAATGCCCAGGATGCAGCGCAGGAACACATGGGAAAAATTACTGGCGGTATGTTACCTCCCGGCATGAAAATTCCTGGATTTTAGCGCATGAAGCTGCTTCCTGAAACACTGGACCTGATTACCGAACAATTATCGCGGTTCCCGGGTATCGGGAAGAAGACGGCTCAGCGGATGGCATTCGATCTGTTGAAATGGCCGGCGGATGATGTGCGCCGTCTGGGTGATTTACTGAAGGCCAGCGTGGATAAGATCGGGACATGCAGCATTTGCGGACTAATAACAGAAACGGACCCGTGTCCCATCTGCGCCCACCCCAATCGGGACGGCAGTACGATCTGTGTGGTTGAAGATACCATGGATGTGGTCGCGATTGAGCGCACCGGTCGCTACCGCGGGAAATACCATATTCTGGGTGGCATTCTCTCGCCACTGGAGGGTGTAGGTCCGGATGAATTGAACATCGATTCTTTCGTCAAGCGCCTGGATGAGGTGGAAGAAGTCATTTTAGCATTAAATCCCAGCGTGGAAGGCGAGACAACAGCCTTATACCTGGCGCGTCTGCTCCGTGACCGGCCGGTAAAAATGACAAGATTGGCCAGAGGCGTGCCGATGGGTGGCGATTTGGAGTATATTGACGAAGCCACCCTGGGACGGGCGCTGGAAGAGAGGAATCCGCTATGATTCGTCGGGCAATACCAAACATGCTGACTATTTTCCGCATTGTAGCCACACCGATTATCATCTGGTTTTTATTGGGTTTCGACAATTTCTATATCCACCTGACTGCCTTCATCCTGTTTCTGTTGGCATCGCTTTCTGATTTATTTGACGGCATCATCGCCCGGCGGCTAGAAGTAGTGAGTGAATTTGGTCAGTTCATGGACCCGCTGGCGGATAAGATTTTGGTCAATGGCACCTTCATTACGCTGAATATCCTGGAGATTGTTCCAGTGTGGATTACCGGTGTAGTGGTCTTCCGGGATGCAGCAGTAACGCTCTTGCGCTGGGGTATGTTGAATCAGGGGCATTCCATGGAAACCAGCCGGGTGGCGAAATGGAAAACCACCTTCCAGTATATCTCCATGTATGTGGGGCTGGTCATCATTTTAATGAGTCATTGGCACCAACTGGCAAATCTGGTCCAATGGCTGGAAGAATGGTCGGTGGTCATTGGCATTTTTACCCTTACCGGTCTTATTACAGCTTATACGGGATTCCACTATTTCTGGGTGAATCGTAAGGCTTTCTACCAGCTACTGAATTCATGAACAAATCACTGGCGGAATTTATCAGTACGGTGGGATATGTAGGGCGTTTTCCCGTTGCGCCGGGAACGGCAGGCAGTCTGGTGGGGTTGATTTTTGTCATTCTGTGGCATGTGGTGTTGGAAATATCGTTAGTCTGGACGCTGGGAGTCATCTTTCTACTGATTTGGCTCGGGACGGTGTCAGCCGATGTGTACGCCAAATCCATTGACGTGGCGGATCCTTCTCAGGTGGTGATTGATGAATTCGTGGGTCAGTGGATAGCGCTGTTACTCATCCCGCCACATTGGGGCTTCTGGCTGGCCGCGTTTGTGCTATTCCGCTTATTCGATATTTGGAAGCCGTGGTGGATTGACCGCGTACAGTCCTGGCCCGGTGGTTGGGGTGTGATGGCAGACGATATACTGGCCGGAGTTTTTGCGTTTACGCTCATCCAGGTTTACACGGTCATTTTATGATTTTTGCGGAAACGATTGGTATCGGTGACGAACTCCTCTCAGGTCTCACCCTGAATACAAACAGCGTCTTTATCGCTCAGGAATTGGAAGCACTGGGCATTATGACCCGGTGGCAGACTACCGTGGGTGATGATCTGGACGACATCAGAGATGCATTGGACCGGGCGCTAAGCCGAGCAGATGTGGTAACGCTGACCGGTGGTTTGGGACCAACACACGACGACATGACGAAAAAAGCATTGTGTAACTACTTCCACGTTGACCTGAAATTTTACCCGGAAATTCTGGAAAAAATCAAAAAACGATTTGAACGGCGGGGGTATAAACTGCCCAAAATCAACGAGAATCAAGCCGAATATCCTGCCAATGCCGAATTGTTACATAATTCTGCCGGTTCAGCACAGGGTATGGCTTTTCAGGTGGGCGAGAAGGTGGTCTATTCCATGCCGGGCGTTCCCCGTGAGATGCGGGCAATTATGCTGGAAGAAATTATCCCGCGATTAAAAGACCGCACCAGCACGCGTGTGCTTCGGGTGCGTGTACACACCACCGGCGTTCCAGAATCCAGGTTGTACGAATCCATACACCATATTTTCCGGGATAAACCCGATTTGAAGGTCGCCTACCTACCCAAACATACTGGTGTGACGATCCGGCTCTCCCTGTTTGCAGAAGATGCCAAGGCCGGTCGGTCGGAATTGGATGCCACGGTGAATCAATTACGGCAACTCTTGCCCAAGGCGATTTATGGCGTCAATGAGGATACGCTACCGGCAGTGGTTGGTGAATTGTTAAGGCAACTGAATGCCAAAGTGACTACAGCAGAAAGCTGTACAGGTGGTCTGATTGCTAATATGCTGACGGATGTGAGTGGTAGTAGTGACTATTTTGAAGCGGGCTATGTGACCTATGCGAATCGTGTGAAGCATGGTGTTTTGGACGTTCCGCTGGAGGTCTTGGAAAGTGAAGGCGCTGTGAGCGAGGCTACGGTAAAAGCCATGTTATCCGGTGCGCTGTCAATATCCGGAGCTGATTATGCTGTGGCGGTATCAGGAATCGCCGGCCCCACCGGTGGTACGGAGGATAAACCGGTTGGTATGGTCTATATCGGTGTCGGTCGCAAAGATGATTTCACCGTAAAGCGCTTTCAATTTGGTCAGGACCGCGTAATGAACAAAGAGATGACAGCCATGGCGGCACTGAACCTATTGCGGCTTAAATTGCTGGCGGACGCGACACAATGAGTGACAATGCGATAAGGACATTTGTCGGTGTAGCGCTTAGCGCTGCGGTGAGTGAATATCTCACTGAGCTCCAGACGCGCCTGAAAACCCTGCCGGGTCGTGTCAAGTGGACGAATTTAACTGCATCGCACCTGACTTTGACATTTTTAGGCGACACCCAGCCTGATTTTATTGAGGAAATGAGTCCGAAAATCCAACGCATCTGTGAGGATTTCATCCCTTTTCAATTAGCACTCCGGGAAACCGGTGTGTTTCCCCATGCAAATCACCCCCGGGTATTGTGGGTAGGTGTAGAGGATGAAAGTGTCAGTCTGTCGGCATTGAAAAAACAGATTGATGAAATCATGATAGCAGCTGGATTTGATATTGACCGCCGCCACTTCGTTCCCCACATTACCCTGGGTCGGGTCAAGTTTCTTAAACCAGCATCAGAGCTTTTACACAGCTTGCTTTCCACGGCGTTACCGCCTCTCATATGGCGCGTAGAGTCCGTGAATTGGTATCGCAGTGAATTAAAGCCCACTGGTGCGGAGTATTCAACCTTGAAAGTATTTAACCTGAATAAGGGAGGTTTGGCATGAGCGCCGCGAATAATCAGAATAACGAAAAATTAAAAGCCCTGGATCTGGCCACCTCTCAGATTGAACGGCAATTCGGTAAAGGCGCCATAATGCGCATGGGAGACAAGGATTCCCGGGTAAAAATCGGGACCATCTCCACCGGTGCCTTGTCCCTGGATGCTGCGCTGGGGATTGGTGGGATTCCCCGCGGGCGGGTTTGTGAGATTTATGGACCAGAATCTTCCGGAAAAACCACCCTGACGCTCCACTTGATTGCCAATGCCCAGAAAAAGGGCGGGTACGCGGCATTCATCGATGCTGAGCACGCGTTGGATCCTATTTATGCCCGTAACCTGGGTGTGGATATCAAGAACCTGCTGATTTCACAACCCGATTCAGGGGAGCAGGCATTGGAAATTACTGATACCTTGGTGCGCAGTAATGCCTTGGATATTATCATCATTGACTCGGTTGCAGCACTGGTACCCCGGGCCGAGCTGGAAGGTGAGATGGGTGATTCGCATGTGGGTTTGCAGGCCCGCCTGATGTCGCAGGCCTTGCGGAAGCTCACGGGTTCGGTGAGCCGCTCCCATACCAGCGTTATTTTTATCAACCAATTGCGTGAAAAAGTAGGTGTTATGTTCGGTAGCCCCGAAACCACATCCGGAGGGCGGGCGCTGAAGTTTTACACCTCGGTTCGCCTGGATATTCGTCGCATCGGGCAGGTGAAAGAGGGTACTGAAAATGTGGGTAACCGGGTACGGGTCAAAGTGGTGAAGAACAAGCTGGCACCACCCTTCCGGGAAACAGAATTCGACATCATGTTTGGTCAGGGCATTTCTTATGAAGGCGATTTATTGGATGTGGCGCTGAATGCCAATATCGTGCAAAAGAGTGGATCCTGGTTCAGCTACGGCGATGATCGGTTGGGACAGGGCCGTGAGAACGTGAAAGCGTTTTTAAAGGATAATCCCGAGGTGATGCAGAAAATGGAGCAGGAAGTAAAGGGCTTCCTGGGAATGCTGGAAACGGAGCCGGAAGCGGATGAAGCATCGGCGAAAACAACGGAGAGCACTGAAGGGAAAAAATAAGCGCGTATCCAACTGCTTGAGGTATTACAACCCATGTGAAACACGGCCGGGAAGAGAAGCATTACTTTTTGGCCGTGTTTTTATTTCAACAAAATCCAATGTCAGTCATCACCAAACTTCATACCCTGCCAAAACCACCTTATAAAATCGAAATATTCGTGGACGGAATGTTGTGGGAAACCGTTCCGGCGGACTTGGTAGGTGAACTGAAACTCCACGAGGATTTGCAGCTTACGGATTCGCTCCGGACTGAAATAAAATACCGTGTCCACCTGACTGAGGCTCATGATATTGCCATGCGCATGCTGGCCCAACGGGAGCGTAGCAGTGGTGAAATTCGACAACGACTTCAAGCCCGGCAATTGGGTGAGTTTGCAGATGCGGTTCTACAGAAATTGGTACAAAAAGATTATCTGAATGATGAGCGTTTTGCCCGGTTATTCACCCGTGACAAGATGAACCTGAAGCGGTGGGGTCCCCGGCGGATTCGCAGAGAGTTATTTCTGAAGGGTGTGGAAAAGGAGATTATTGAGCGTGTGCTGGAAGCTGCCTTCAACGAAACGGAGATTCAGGAGACCATTACCGCATTGGTGGAGAAGAAGGTGCGCGGAAAAGAAGCCATAACCGACAAGGAGCGTCAGCGAATTTGGAACTATCTGTTACGACAGGGCTACGCACCGGCTGATATCGCGCCGGTGCTGAGAAAAATCGATCGTCGGGCACCGTGAAATCCGCATCCCGACACTTTGGAACGCTTCGCCACCGGCTATATTAATTCACCATGCTACTTCTGCCTGACCATCTGCTCCAACGCTTCACACCCGAATCCCGAATGGCTTTTTTCACTGGTGCCGGAATTTCTGCCGAGAGCGGGATTCCCACCTTCCGGGACAAGGATGGTTATTGGTCAAAATACGACCCCATGCGCCTGGCCAGTGTGCAAGGCTTTCGTGCTGAACCGGAATTGGTATGGAACTGGTATCTTTATCGTCGGGAAAAAATCCTGTCGGTGAAGCCTAATCCGGGGCATGGGGCCATTACCGAATTCCAGAAACTTTTCCCCAATTCCTGTGTAATAACGCAGAACGTGGATGGGCTTCATAAACTGGCCGGGAATCAGAATATTTATGAACTTCATGGAAATATCTTCACTACCCGTTGTCTGGAATGCCGGGAGGAGCTGGAGTTGCCGATGATATTTGATACGTCGGAGAATGGCATTCCCAAATGTGCCTGTGGTGGTCTGGTGCGGCCAGGTGTGGTGTGGTTCGGTGAATCACTACCGGTGGAGACATTGAGTGCGGCGATGACTGAGGTTAACCAAGCAGATATTCTGTTCACCATCGGCTCTTCCACGGCGGTCTATCCGGCGGCTCAGATTCCATTTGACGCCAAAAATAACGGTGCAGTGGTTATTGAAATCAATCCGGATCAAACCCCGTTTACAACCCATGCGGACTTAGCCTTGCACCAACCATCCGGGGTGGTGCTACCCCAACTTTTTGAGGAGCTTCATGCTGCGCTGGCTTAAAATTTCCCCAGCTCTGTTGCTGGCCGCCGGTTTGTTGAATAGCTGTGCCTATTACAACACCTTTTACAATGCAAAATCCTACTTTGCTGAGGCACAGAAAGCCACAGAGAATAATCAGACCGACCAGGTGAGCCGGGAGGAGATTCAACTCTACGCCAAGGCAATTGATAAATCCAAACGACTGCTCACCAAATTTCCCGAGAGCAAATACCGGGATGATGCCCAGTTCATCATCGCTAAATCCTATTACTTCCGGCAGGATTATCGCCTGGCGCGACGCTATTTTGAAGATTTACCCAAGCAATTCCCTGATTCACCCTATGCTGCTGAGATTCCGCTGTGGCTGGGGCGGTGTTTAATGAAGCAGGGCGATTTGGCCATGGCAAAGCATGAGGCGAGGCGTACCATTGAAAAGGCCAGCAATGCGCAGCTGCAGGTAGAGAGTTTCTTGTTGCTGGGGCAAATAGCGCTTTCTGAGGACAGCCTGACCGTTGCCAGGGAGTATCTTGAGCGCGTTATTTCTGAATCCCGCGATGGTGAGATTCGAGCGCAGGCGCAGTTTCAAATCGGGAATTTACTGGCGGCTACTGGTGATTATGAGGAAGCGCTGACAGCATTCCAGCGTGTAAATCGCTACAACCCCAATGAAAGCCTGAAAATCCAGACCATTATTAATCAGAACCGCATGTTGCAGAAATTGGGACGCGGCAGCACGGCTATCGAGCTGATCCAGCAGATGCTGGAAGATGAGAAATTTGACGATATCAAGGGACAATTGCAGGTGGAACTGGGGAAGGCGTATTTCGAGGAGGGTTGGACCAATGACGCCATCACGACATTTGAGCTGGTGATGGAAGAATACCGGTTACGACCGTATGCCGCTGAAGCAGCGTACTGGCTCGGTGAACTCTACCTGAATCAATTTCACCAGTACAATGACGCGGTAGAAGCGTATGGCGCCGTCTCTTACCATGACCGTAAATCACCCTTTTTGGCCTTATCAAATCAGCGCACGGAGCAGATTCAGCGCTATAAGGATTTGCAGTTTGCCTATCACAATCTGGCGCGTGAATTGGCAGGATTACCACCAGAAGCGAAACCCCAACCTAGCCGGAATACGCGTGCAACACCCGGCCGGGATAGGACGCCTCCGCGTCCGCATGGCCGACCGACGGAACGACGTGACCAGCCGGCAAATCCGGCGAATAAACCTGCCGGTGAAACCCAACCCGCTGAACCGGAGGCTGAAACGGTCCTGCCCGATTCGAGTGCCGGACTTGTGGTGTCTCCCGAGGACTCGCTGAAGATTATGGAACGCATGATGCAAAACCGGTATGAATTGGCAGAGCATTTCGTCTTTCGATTTCAATTCTATGACTCAACGCGAGCACTTTTGGAAACCATTGAAGAGACTTCGCTCGATACAGCATTAAAATCGCAGGCCGCGTATATGCGATATTACCTGGCGTCTGAGATTCAGAACGACCCTGATGAGGCAAAGTCTGCGAAAGCGCATATCCAGGCGGCGTATCCTGTTGCTTATGAAAAATATTTCCATGAGAAGCAGCAGCAACCGGCTTACCATCTAATCAGTGAAAGCCGCTTCCGGGAAGCTGAGCAGGCGTTTCTCAATAATGACCGGACGACTGCAGTGATGCTTTATCAGCAAATTGTGGCTGATTCTACCGCGAGTGAAGATTCACCCTTGCGGGAGCGTTCCCTGTTTAACCTGGGTTGGGTGTATGATCATTACCTGCTGGATCAGGAGCAGGCGGTTGCCTATTACCAGACATTTCGTCAGGAATTTCCCCAATCCAAATGGGCGGAGATTGCACAGGAGCGTCTGGAGATACTCACCAATAAAGAAGCCGAAGAGGATACTAATCTGGACGAGCAGGGGACAGAATCGCAATCGTCCATTGAGCCCGGCGCGAATGATACCGGGTCCCGCAATCGGGATCCGGATAAGCCTGAGCAAAAATAGAATCAGATGATTTTTAGCTTGCACTTTACCATCGAATACCAGTAGTGAGCATTTTTGCGAAACCAAGCCTGGTAGCGGGTTTGGCCCATCAAAAGCTGTTGTAACAAGGAGGGGGATAGGATAAGTTTGCCACCGTACCCATGACAATCCAGAACTTTAAAATACGCACCCTTGTAACCGTATTAGGCATCCCTGCCCTGGCGGCGTTGACTTTATTCACCATTTGGCCGTTTGCCATCTTCTTTATCATCGCCGGGGGGCTTGTGCTGCACGAAATTTTTTCACTTATGCAGCATCAGGCATTGAGCCCGAACAAAATTTTGGGATATGCCATTTATCTGGCCTTTCTTGTGGTGATTCTGGGTGGCGGGTATGCTGATGTCTCCACGCTGCTCTATCTGGCGATTATCGGGCTTTTCATCGTTGAGTTATTCCGCAGAGCGCAACGGGTTTTTGAGAATGTTGCCACAACCTTTCTCAGCGCCATTTTTTTGGGGCTGGTGATGACCACATTTGTGCAGCTAAGACTCCTGAAACACCCGGAGATTACCGGATGGGGTGATTTTGGCGGACGACTGGTGCTTACGGTGTTCCTAAGCGTCTGGATTTGTGATATGCTGGCTTACCTGATCGGATCGGCTTTCGGTAGGCATAAAATTTTTCCCCGGGTGAGTCCCAATAAGTCCTGGGAAGGTTCGTTGGCGGGTCTGGCCGGCGCTATCCTCACGGTGTCTATTCTGGTAATGACGGGATTTTTACCACAGTTTGGTATTGCAGACATGCTGGTAATGGGAATTATCGCCGGCGTGTTTGGCCAGGTGGGGGATTTTGTGCAATCACTGGTGAAGCGGGATGTGGGTGTGAAGGATTCATCCAACCTGATACCGGGACACGGCGGTGCCTGGGACCGTCTCGATTCGCTCCTATTTGCCGTGCCATTAAGTTATTTTTACATCAAATATTTTTTCCTCGCGTGAACTGAAGGACAATGAAGCGTTCAATCCTGATACAACTTTCTATTCTGCTGGCGTTGATTTTACTCACCAATCTTGTGGACACGAAATCCCGAGCGAATTACGAAGAGATATTGGGTCAGGCAGGCGGTGTTAAGGTCGATCTGACGGGAGATGTGAAGATTTTTAATTCATCCCCCACGCATGAAACGCCTCGCAAAGGCGGTACGCTGATAAAGGCGGAATCTGCGGAGCCGGAGAACCTGAATTACTACACCTCCACATCGGCAGCGGCCAAACGATTCTTAGACTATATCTATGAATCCCTGATTAATTACGATTACACCACCTGGGAGTACAATCGCCCGGTGCTGGCTCAGCATTATGAGATTTCGGAGGATAAAAAAACATACACCTTCCATCTGCACAAAAACATTACCTGGCATGATGGAAAACCGCTCACATCGGAAGATGTCCTATTCAGCCTGAAGGCGATTATGAATCCCTATGTGGATGATGCACCCTTACGCGCCTATTATCGAAATGTGGTGGAAGCCCGAACACCAGATAAGTACACTTTTATTGTCCGTACCTCGGACACCTATTTTCTGAATCTGGAATATATGGGCGGGTTTGCAATCCTGCCGAAACATCAGTGGGATCCCAACGGCATGATGGACCGTTTCGATGTCCAGGATTTGAAAGATCCGCAAGTTTTTAACAATGAGTCGGATATCAAGGAATGGGCTGACCAATTCAACACCAACCCACTGAATCGACCAGCTGGCATGGATGCAGGGAAATTGATAGGGAGTGGCCCCTACAAGTTTCATCGTTGGATAACCGGTGAATACATGATGCTGGTTCGTAATGAGAATTACTGGAACAAGGAAAAACCGCATATCTCTGGTTTCACAGAGGAGCCAGGGTATTTGGATACCATCATCGTCAAATCCATCAGTGATGCCACGGCGATGCTCACGGCCCTGAAGGCGGGGGATGTGGATTTTTTACCCCGTATGCGGGCGATTCAATATTTCGAGCAGACCAACACGCCGGACTTTCTGGAAAAATTCCAGAAGGTGACATTTGTGGTGCCGGCTTATAGTTATGTGGGCTGGAACAATGATAAACCCTATTTCCAGGATAAGCGGGTTCGACAGGCTATGACGATGCTGATTGACCGGAATGCGTATAATAAGTATATCGGCTATGATCTGGGCATTCCCACCATCGGTCCGTTCTATCCCTTTAGTCCCCAGTATAATGACACGATTCCAAGGTGGCCTTATGATCCAGATCGCGCTGTTGAATTGTTAGACGAAGCCGGCTGGATTGATCATGATGGCGATGGTATCCGTGATAAGGACGGGGTCCCGTTCAAATTCATCTTTTCCGTATCGGCAGGTTCCCGGGGCTCTAAGCTGTTGGCCCTTATGATGAAAGAGGATTTACAGAAAATCGGGATTGTGGTGGGCATTCGTCAATTGGAATGGTCTGTGTATGTGGAAAATCTCCGGGACCGGCAGTTTGATTGTGTAATGCTGCTGTGGATTGGTGGGTTGCAAGCTGATCCATATCAGATTTGGCATTCGGATAATATCGGTAACCGGGGCTCTAATTATATTGGTTTCCGGAATGCAGAAGCCGATTCATTAATTATCGCCGCCCGGTATGAGATGAATCCGGTCAGGCGTGACAGTATGTACTGGCGGTTTCAGGAAATTCTCCACGAGGAGCAACCTTACACCTTTATGTTCTACCAGCGGGACCCGGGTGCGTATGACCGGGTCTTTCAGGATGTGAAGTGGATTCCCATTCGTCCCGGGTATAACAATGTGAGCTGGTGGCGAAGGGTTAGTTCTGGAGCGAATGTGGGAATGGCACCATGATGATGATTTTACAGGCAGTGCAAACAGGTTTAAAACGCTGCAGCTTGAATGCATGGGGACGCTCAATTGATTAATTACATCCTCAAGCGCATACTCCTTATTTTCCCCACTATTTTTGGTATCTCTATAATCATTTTTATCATCATTAAAATGGCGCCTGGTGATCCCACAGCGTTTAAGATGGGCAGCCAGCAAACCGGGTTGGCGTCCGATCAGAATCTGGCTAAGCAGGTGGTGGAGCAGACCCGGGAAATCTATGGCCTGGATAAACCGGTTTTATTGAATTTCAAAGTGTTCACCTACGAGTCCGATTGGGAGGACGTACGTGGTTTTCTTGCTACTGGACCGGATCAGAACTCCCGCGAATGGGATGATGCGCTGGAGCCGCTGAAACAAGCAGACGACGTGGCGGTCCCTTTTTTGGTTGACCAACTAATCCACCAAAACCTCACCGAGCCGGAACAGCGGGCGATTCTGGAAGTCTTAACCCTCAAGCAGAAACTGTCTATCACGCCCGAAATGTCTCTGATGGCGTCCAAAGCATACGTGAACAAATGGTTTTACGGTGGGGAGGACTCCAGCGGTGTGTTCAAGCCGGGGGCGGAATCTGATTATCAGATTTCCACACTGAAAAAACTCGCCATGATTATTACGGATGCCCAGTACCCGCGCTGGCTGGGCCGCATGATACGGTTTGACTTCGGAAATTCCATCAAGGATAATCGTCCGGTGTGGGAGCATTTTAAAGAAACCGTGCCGGTATCGCTCATTTTCACCCTGACATCATTCATTATTGCGTATCTGGTGGCAATTCCACTGGGTATTTACTCCGCTACCCATCAATACACGCTGGGAGATAAGGTCACGACTGTCATACTGTTTATTCTTTACTCTTTGCCGAATTTTTGGGTCGCTACCATGGCGATTGTTTTCTTCGGGGGAGGTGACTTCCTGGACTGGTTCCCGGTTTCCGGCCTTCACAGTGTGGGGGCGGAACTCATGGGACGAGGTGAATACCTGCTGGATATGCTGCATCATATCATTTTACCGCTGATTATTTGGACATACGGTAGTTTTTCGGCATTATCACGGTATATGCGCGGTTCAATGCTGGAGGTCATTCGTCAGGACTATATCCGGACCGCCCGCGCCAAGGGATTATCTGAGAAAATTGTGGTGTACAAACATGCGCTGCGAAATTCTTTAATCCCCATCATTACCATGCTGGCCAATCTGCTGCCTCTGGCCATTTCGGGATCGATTATTATTGAAAGTATATTCTCCATCCCCGGAATCGGTCAACTGGCATTCAATGCGGTATTGTATCGCGATTATCCCATCATTATGGCCGTCTCCACGCTCAGCGCGATTTTGACATTGGCAGGAATTTTATTATCCGATATCCTGTACGCGTTGGTGGATCCCCGTATCACCTTTGAGGAGAGCCGGTAGTGAAGCAACAGAAAAAATCCCGCACCTACCTGGACATTGTTAAGCGTCAATTCGCTCGTAATAAACTGGCTCTGTACAGCCTGCATGTGATTTATGTGCTACTCTTCATCTTTATCTTTGCTGATTTTCTGGCCAATGACAAACCGCTGATAATGAAGTATAAGGGCGAGTATTACGCACCGGTTCTGCGTGAATATGGTGTGGAAATGTTTGGCATGCAGTGGCAGGATGAATTTAAAACCCAGCAGTGGAAATTACTAGCCAGCAAGTTTGAAGAAGGGGACTGGGCGGTCTGGCCGGTTGTTCCATTTGGACCTAATGATTATGATTTGAAACGAAAATTGATGCCGCCGAATTCAACCCATCTCTGTGGAACCGATGAATTGGGACGCGATGTGCTATCCCAGCTCATTCACGGGTCGCGGGTCTCGCTATTGGTCGGTTTTGTGGCGGTGGCGATTTATGTTACCATTGGCATGATACTGGGTGCGCTGGCTGGATTCTACGGCGGCTGGGTGGATGTGATTATTCAGCGATTAATTGAAGTGATGATAACCTTTCCCAGGATGTTCCTGATTATCACCATTGTGGCGGTTGTGCAGACACAGTCCATTATCAATATCATGATTATTCTCGGGTTGACCGGATGGACCGGTGTGGCGCGTTTTACCCGGGGTGAATTTCTTAAAGTGAAGAATGAAGACTATGTGACCGCCGCAAAGGCTTTGGGCTTTAGTGATTTTCGCACCATTTTCCGGCATGTCCTGCCCAATACACTTACACCCGTGCTGGTAACGGCCACCTTTGGTGTTGCTGCGGCGATATTGATTGAGTCAGGGCTGAGCTTTTTGGGATTCGGGGCTCCACCGGAACAGGCTACCTGGGGATCGTTGCTATCCAGTGCCCGGGACATGTTACCCAGCGGCTGGTGGCTTACCACATTTCCCGGATTGGCGATTTTTATCACGGTAACGGTTTATAATTTAGTGGGCGAAGGACTTCGCGATGCCCTTGACCCGCGACTTAAACAATAAAGTGTTCGAATTTGAAATGGTGGTGCATGTTTTATGTCTGAGATAGTACTCAAATCAATCCTGGCGACGGATTGTGGATCCACCACAACCAAGGCCATTCTTATCGAATTAACAGATGATGGTTACCGGCTTACCGCGCGTGGCGAGGCACCAACAACAGTGGAAGCACCGTTTGAAGATGTGACCCGGGGTGTACTGAATGCGGTTCGCGAGGTGGAAGAGCTCTCCGGTCGGATGATTTTGGACGGGGATACGATTCTGCGACCGGAACACGCCGAGGGTGAGAAACCCAAGGGCGTTGATGTGTATGTTTCCACATCCTCTGCCGGTGGTGGATTGCAGATGATGGTGGCCGGTGTGGTAAAATCCATGACTGGTGAAAGTGCCCAGCGTGCGGCATTAGGTGCCGGTTCCATTGTGATGGATGTGCTGGCTTCCAATGATGGTCGCCTGCCGCATCAGAAAATTGAGCGTATCCGCCAATTACGTCCCGATATGATTTTGCTGTCGGGTGGTATTGACGGGGGTACCATCAGCCATGTGGTGGAATTGGCGGAAATTCTAAAAGCGGCGAAACCCAAGCCACGTCTGGGCAGCAGCTACAAATTGCCGGTGATTTATGCCGGGAATAAAAAGGCGCAGGACAAAATCCAGGAGACGCTGGGCGATATCACCGATTTAACGGTGGTGGAAAATATTCGCCCTGTTCTGGAGCGGGAAAACCTGACACCCTCGCGGGATAAAATTCACGATTTGTTCATGGAGCATGTGATGGCTCAGGCGCCGGGCTATAAAAAGCTCATGTCCTGGACCGATGCCCCCATCATGCCCACACCCGGTGCGGTGGGTGCACTCATTGAGATGATTGCCAAACGCGATGATATTTCGGTGGTCGGTGTTGATATCGGAGGTGCCACGACAGATGTATTTTCCGTATTCAAAAAGACCTTCAACCGTACCGTTTCCGCCAATCTGGGAATGAGCTATTCCATCACCAATGTGTTGGCAGAAGCCACCATCGAAAATGTTATCAGGTGGGTACCGTTTCCTATTGATGAGAAGGAACTTGCCAACCGCATTGCCAACAAGATGATTCGCCCCACCACCATTCCCCAATCACTGGAAGAGCTGAAAATTGAACAGGCATTGGCCCGGGAGGCTTTGCGTCTCAGTTTTATTCAGCACAAATCCTTCGCGGTGAGTCTCAAGGGTGTTCAAACCGAGCGTACCATCTCGGATGCTTTTGAACAGAGCGGATCGGGTGAGACGCTAGTGGATATGATGGAACTGGATTTATTGGTGGGATCAGGTGGTGTTTTGTCCCACGCGCCACGTCGGTCACAGTCAGCGAAGATGATGATTGATGCCTTTATGCCGGAGGGGATTACCCAGTTGGCTGTGGATTCCATTTTTATGATGCCTCAGTTGGGTGTTTTGGCCAATGTGGATAAACCGGATATTCGCAAAAGCGCGGAGCAGGCAGCCCTGGAAGTATTTGAGAAAGATTGCCTAATCCGGTTGGGGACCTGTATTGCACCGGTTGGGAAAATGAAGGCCGGAAAACCGGCGCTGGTTATCAAACTCACTCTTCCGGATGGTCGGACGGTGGAAAAAGAGCTTATGCCCGGAACGCTGGAGGTGATTGAAGCACCTTATGAGGCGACGTGGGCGGAATTGACACCGGATAAAAATCTGGACCTGGGTAAGGGTAAGGGGACGGCGATTGAAACCAATTTGTACGGTGGCGTGGAAGGACTGATTTTCGACACCCGAGGCCGGCAACCATTCGCCCTGCCTGAAAACCAGAATGAGCGGATTGAAAAATTGAAACAATGGTCAGATGCCATGAATGAATATCCGGAAAGTGAGGGCGAATAATGGCACACGCATATACGCCCGGATTAAAAGTCTTGCATGCTACCACGGTGCAAAAACCACGGATTCTCCCACTCAAAGGCAAGGTGACGGTGGAAAAAGGTGTGGAGGTCACACCGGAAACGATCGTCTGTTCGACAAATCTGCCGGGAAATGTACAGATGGTGAATGTAGCCAATCTGCTGAATATCGAGGCTTCAGAGGTTCCGGAGATGATGAAGAAAGCGGTGGGGGACACAATTAAACAGGGTGAAATGCTAGCAGAGAGTGCTGGCTTATTCGGTCTGTTCAAATCCAAAGTGGAATCGCCCACGGAGGGTACCATTGAACAAATTTCTGGTACCACGGGGCAGGTGGTGATTCGTGAAGCACCTATTCCGGTAGAAGTGGATGCCTACATTTCCGGCATCGTCCACGAAGTGATTCCTGAAGAAGGTGTCGTCATTGAATCAAAGGCGGCCCTCATTCAGGGAATTTTTGGTATCGGTGGTGAGACCCGCGGGGAATTAAAAGTGATGGTCGCAAACCGCAAAGAAGAGCTGAACCCGGATGATATCAAGCCGGAATACAAAGGCAAGATTCTGGTAGCAGGGAATTATGTTTCACTGGAGGCTTACCTAAAGGCAGCCAGCGTGGGTGTGGCAGGTATTGTGACCGGTGGGTTTGATTACAACCAATTGAAGGAAGTTCTGGGCTACACGCTGGGTGTTGCCATTACGGGTTCCGAAGACCTTGTCACGACCATGGTGGTTACCGAGGGATTTGGGAAGGTGAATATGGCGCGCCGCACATTTGATCTACTAAAGTCCCATGATGGACATTTTGCTTCACTGAATGGCGCTACACAGATTCGTGCTGGTGTGATTCGGCCGGAAATTGTGATTACACTGCCAGCTGAGACGACAGAATCGGAGAAATCCCATGATCTGTCCGCCGGAATGGGCGAAGGTTCGCTGGTGCGTGTCATCCGGGCGCCGTACTTTGGGAAACTGGGACATGTAAAAAAACTGCCGCCAGAATTGCAAAAAATGGAATCGGAAACCATGGTGCGTGTAGCGGTTATCGAGTTTGAAAATGGGGATGTAAAAACAGTTCCCCGGGCTAACTTGGAGATGGTGGAGACCGACTGATAAAAATTTAATATGCTGGGATTTAACGAAAAAACATCAGCTGCACCGGATCCGGTTATTTTAACACGGATCGCGGAGAAAATCGTAAAGCGGGGCATGACCGTACCGGCCGTTTTTGCGCTGGAAATGATGAAGCCGCTATCGTTTATCAGCAGTCAGGCGATGGTTTTTTTCGGTCCCATTCTCACCGCATTTGTGCGGGCAGAGACGTACTACGAACTCAGTGAGCTGCTGGAAGACTATCATAATGTGGAATTCCTGGTATCGGAAATTGAGCGACTCGATGCGGCTGAAAAAGGCTCTGAGACTGACAGAATGCCGGCTGAATCTGAGCACCCATCTTCCAGTAGTGAGACGCACGCTCAGAAATGATATGATTTAACCCGCAGCAGCTTCGTTGATGTATGCTGCTGTTGCCGGATCGAATGATCTGACCAAAGGGAGGGTGTATGAAATCAGGAAAAACAATCTTAATGGGAGCCGGCATTTTTGCCGTATTGTTCATCGTCTATTACGCGTTTGGACATCCCTATTTTAATGGTAACCGGTTGACCATGTTCGTGTGTGTCATGGCCTTATCCATTACGATTCTGTATTACATCGCCCGAGCCAATAGTGGCGAAAAAATCTACCTGCGGACTATTCCGGGATTGAAAGCCTTTGATGAAGCTGTGGGACGCGCTACAGAAATGGGAAAGCCGGTTCTCTATGTCCCGGGAATCATGGATATGGATCAGGTGGAAACGGTTGCCGGTGTCATTATCCTGGGGCATGTGGCCAAAATGACCGCCACATATGAGACCAATCTTAATGTCCCGGTCTCCCGTTCGATCGTGATGGAAGCGGGTCGTGAGATTGTGAAGGAATCCTACCTGTCGGTGGGACGGCCTGATTTGTTCAACGACGACATGGTACATTACCTCACCGATGAGCAATTTGCGTATGCTGCCGGTGTGGATGGTATTATGCTGCGCGAAAAGCCGGCCGCCTGTTTTTACCAGGGGAAATTTTATGCAGAGTCATTGATCCTGGCAGAAACCGGTAACAGCATTGGTGCGATCCAAATTGCCGGAACAGCATCACCATCCCAGATTCCATTTTTTGTGACAGCTTGTGACTATACACTGATTGGGGAGGAATTTTTGACAGCTTCCGCTTATCTCTCTCAAAAGCCGGCGTTATTGGGCAGCGTGAAGGGACAGGATATGGGTAAGTTCATCGTCATGATTGCTATTTTGCTGATTTTCATTCTGAATGGCGTTCACGATCTGGGTTGGATTGATATTGATTTTAAAGAATGGCTAAGGGTGGAGTAGGAGGCGTTATGTTCTGGAAACGACAAGTTCCTATCGCGATTGTGTTCATCACCGGCATCTTCACTCTGTATGGTTGGTTTGTGGATTCACCGACCTTTGAGGGGTTCGTGAATGATGATGCCACGCAGTGGTTCGATATCATCGCCAGTTTTGCCATTATTTTGGGCGCTTTAAATTTGCTCAAGCTGCAGATGACCAAAATCATCCGGAAAAAGAAGGATTGGCCTTACAGCATTTTGGCTGTGTTGGGATTTTTCTTTGCTATCACCGCCGGGTTTTTCTGGAAGGGTGCCAATTACGTGCACATCCAGAATGTGAGTGCCAATATCCAGCAGGTTGCTCCCGTGGTGGCAGAGATGGAGCAGTTGACTATTGAACAGGTTACGCCTATGCTGGAAATCAGTGACACCTACGATGTGCGCCACATTTTCATTAGTGCCAAAGGCGCTGAATACTATACCCAACAGTTGAAAACAGCCGGCGTTGATGTGGAATTACGCGAGAAATCATGGGGGGAGCATTTATTAGCGGAGGGAACGGTATTTAACTGGTTATTCAAATACCTGTTCACACCCATGTCAGCCACCATGTTCGCGCTGTTGGCATTCTTTGTGGCCTCTGCGTCGTATCGTGCGTTCCGTATCCGTAATTTCGAAGCCACGTTGCTCCTGCTTTCCGGAATCATCATCATGCTGGGACGGGTTCCCATCGGATCCAATATCTCAGCCTGGTTTATCGCCTATCTCATCGTCCTGGCTGCCGGTGTTGGGGCCAATATTTTGTGGAAAAATAAGATGACCACTTTCGCGGTGGTGGGTGCCGGTGTGCTGGTTGTTACAGTAGCCGGTGCTCTCTCAGGGTGGCCGGTGGATAAACCGGGATTTCTGTTTCTGCCGGTACTGCAGGAGTGGATTTATACCGTTCCCAATATCGCCGGTGCCCGGGCGATTATGATTGGGATTGCGTTGGGAATGATTGGCACCAGTTTGCGGATCATCCTCGGAATCGAAAAATCCTTCATGGGGGAATAGGACCATGGATAAAAATAAATTCATCAATATTCTGATAAAGCTGGGGAAAGTGGATCGGCGGGTCATTTTCCTGCTCATCGCAATCGTGGTACTCATTCCACTCATTAAGCCACTTGGGCTTCCCATTCGGGCGACGGAGACAACGCAGCGCTCATTTAACGCGGTAGATGCGCTACAGGCAGGCGACCGGCTGCTCATGTCATTTGAGTATGGTCCCAGTACAAAACCTGAAATTCACCCCATGTCTGAAGCAGTACTGCATCACGCATTCCTGAAGGGCATTAAGGTCTATGTGGTTTGTCTATGGCCGGACGGTCAGTTCATGGCAATCGACGCGCTTAATGCCATTGCGCCACAGTACAATTCTGTCTATGGGAAAGATTATGTTCTGTTGGGCTTTCGTCCGGGGAATGAAGCGGTGGTAAAGGGGATTGCCAGTAATTTACGCAAACTCTACACGGTGGATTATCAAAATACCTTGGTGGACTCCATTCCCATGATGGAAGGTGTTTACAATCTAAAGGATTTTGATTTGGTGTTCAGTTTCTCCGCCGGTTACCCCGGTACGGTAGAGTGGGTTCAGTACGGCAGTGATCCCACGGGGGTTCCCATGACCACCGGCACAGCATCCATTCAGGTGAATGAGATTATTCCTTATGAAAATGCCGGGCAGTTGCGCGGTGTTATCGCAGGTATGCCCGGAGCGGCAGAGTATGAAGCATTGGTTGGCAAACGGGGTTTGGGAACCTCGGGAATGGATGCCCAGTCCATTGCTCACCTGGTGATTGTGCTATTCATCATTTTCGGGAATATCACCTATTTTCTGGAGCGTAAACGCTCGCAGAAGAAATATTAATCGGGAGGATCAAGCATGTTGTTTACGACAGAAATTATCGGTGCCTGGTTCGCGGTCTTCCTGACCCTGGCAATTTTCAGTTTTCTCTATAAGGACAATCCCTTTTACAAAGCCGCCGAGCATCTTTTTGTGGGCGTTTCGGCCGGATACTGGGCCAGTACATTTTTCTGGACTCAGATCCAACCCAATCTGTTTGGGCGCTTGTGGCCGAAAGTGGATGGCGAAATGGGTGGATTAAGAGCGGCCTGGTATGGTATCTATGACTTTTTCGGCTGGTTCCACAGTGGGATTTTTCCTGATGGCGGTATTGACAAAGGGCATGAAATGAATCTGGTCTATATGGTGCCCTTTATCCTGGGTGTTTTCATGCTATTTCGCCTCTCGCGGAAACTGGGATGGCTGGCGCGCTGGTCTATGGCTTATGTGGTAGGTCTGGCTGCGGGGCTCAGATTGTACGGCTTTCTCAACTCCAATATCCTGGCCCAGGTCAGAGGATCGGCATTACCGCTGTTTGACGGCTGGGGCACAGCGATCAATTCGATTCTCATCATCATCGGAACCCTGACTGGTCTGTTCTACTTCTTCTTTTCCAAGGAACACACGGGAATGTTTGGGAAAATCAGCAGGGTGGGTATCTGGTTTCTCATGATATCATTCGGTGCCGCATTCGGGTTTGCCGTAATGGGACGTATCTCATTGCTCATCGGACGGTTTTACGATTTAATTCAATTCAGTGGACCCGAGTACCATCACGCCACGTACTGGCTGTTGGCCCTTATCGTCATCATTCTGGGTGTGCAGGCATTCCGGGAGAGGGGTAGGCACCAGACGGAAAGTGCATAGGTAGAAATTTTAAATCACAATGCGGATAAGCGGATCAAATAAGGAGTGATTTTGGCTGAGCGATTACTGGATGTGAAAAACCTGAGGACTTTTTTTTCCACGGAGGAGGGACTCGCCAAGGCGGTCGATGATGTCACCTTCCATGTGGACAAGGGTGAAACCCTGGGTATTGTAGGGGAATCAGGTTGCGGGAAATCGGTAACTGCCCTGTCAGTCATGCGGTTAATTCCCAACCCGCCGGGTGAAATCGTCAGCGGTGAAATCACCTTCAACGGTACTGATGTACGCGCTTTACCAGAAGAGAAAATGCGCCGGATTCGTGGCAATGAAATATCCATGATTTTCCAGGAACCCATGACCTCGCTAAACCCGGTCTTTACCTGCGGTGATCAGATTATGGAAGCGATCCGGTTGCACCAAAAGGTGGACAAAACCGAAGCGAGAAAACGGGCAATCGAAATGCTGAAACTGGTGGGCATCCCGGCACCGGAACAGCGTGTGGATGAATATCCGCACCAGCTCTCCGGCGGAATGCGCCAGCGCGTTATGATTGCCATGGCATTGTCCTGCAATCCCAAACTACTGATTGCGGATGAGCCCACCACTGCCCTGGATGTAACCGTACAGGCGCAGATTTTGAAATTAATCGCGGAACTGCAGAAGCAGTTTAACATGTCGGTGATTATCATTACTCACGATTTGGGTGTGATTGCGGAAGTGACCAAGCGGGTTATTGTCATGTATGCCGGGAAAATTGTCGAGGAGGGGGATATTCGGACGATTTTTAAATCGCCGAAACATCCCTACACACAGGGATTGCTAAAATCCATCCCCAATCCCAAGAAGAAAGTTGAACGGCTCGCGGTTATTGAAGGGGTTGTCCCTGTCCCTACAGAGTTTCCGGAGGGGTGTAAATTTCACCCCCGCTGCCCGGTGGCAGAGGAGCGATGTAAGCATTCTGAGCCACCGCTTCATGTATATGATGAAGAAAAGGGTTTGAGTACCCGTTGTTGGGTCGCATTTGATGATTTAGGCATAAAAATTGATTCGGAAGTTGTTGCAAATTCAGACCCGATGTAGCGGTCATTTGCAAATGTAGCAGCAGGCAGGCGGGCATGGCAGTTTCAATTACCCTTCGAAACATTACGAAAAAATTTGGCCCGGTTACCGCCGTAAATAATCTATCCTTCGGCGTGGAGCATGGGACCATCTTTTCCATTGTGGGACCTTCCGGCAGTGGTAAAAGTACTTTACTCAAAATTATGGCCACGATGATCCGGCCTTCACAGGGGTCCGGATATGTGAACGGACAAAATCTGACGGCGCGCCCCATGCTAATCCGACAGCAGGTCGGCTATATGGGACAGCAGGTGGTGTTGGATGAGCAACTCACAGTATTGGAAAATTTCGTATTTCATTGCCAATTACACGGGATTTCGGACGCGGAGGCTGAAGCCCGAATCTTAGGATTTGCGGAGCGATTTAATCTGATAGACTTCCTGCACCAGCTACCGGATGGCCTGGCTTATGGCGTGAAGCGGAAGATTCAATTGGTGCGTACCCTGCTGACACAGCCTTCTATTCTCCTGCTGGATGAACCGACCCGATCCATGGACCGGCAGACAGCCCTGGACATTTGGGATTATTTACGGGAACAACGCTCACGTCTCACCATCGTCATGATAACCAGCAGCATGGCAGAGGTGGAACATGTGGCTGACCGGCTCATCATTATGAACCATGGCCATATCCTGGTGGACGGCTCCGTTGAAGAAGTCCTGCATGCCCAACAACCCAATCAGGTGCTGGAAGCCCGGGTTAAGGAAATTAAGGAAGCGGAGTATCAGAAATTGACCAGATCTGAATTGGTGCTGGATTTTTCGCGTCATGAAAATGACTATACCATCATTACCCGGTATCAGACAAATCCCAGTGAAATTCTACAGCTTTTTGATGTGGAGAATATCGTTGCCTTTATGCCGAAGAAAACGCGACTCGCCGATGCATTTATTCACACATTGTCACAGGAGCAAAGCATAAATGAATAATGCATTCCGGGCGTTATGGTCGCGTGAGCTCACACTATTCCGGCGCAATCCAGTCAGTGAAGGGATTCTGTATCTACTGCTACCCCTGCTCTTCTTTCTGCTTTTCGGACTGGGATTTCAATCCGTAGTAGGCAAATTGGATGGTATTCCTTACCTGGCCTATCTGATTCCCGGGCTGGTACTGATGACCATCGCTTTAACGGCATTTGATTCGGTTGCCTGGTTTCATGTCTTAAATCGCAGGAATCGTCAATGGGATGAAGTGGTATTGATGGGGGCATTCCCCAATAAACCCGGATTACTCCTGGCGGAACTTACGCTGGGGGCAGTAAAAGGCTTGATACATGGCGTAATCATATTGGTCATCACCCTTTTTCTGGCCGGTTCAACCGGTGTAGATCTGAATATCCAGGCGTTTCTGGCATTTATGATTTTAACGGCGATCCAATTCGCCGCCTGGGGACATTTAGCCGGGATGTACACCCCGCCGGGACCGATGTTAGGACGGCTGGTGGCTTTTTTCATCTTCCCTCTTTTCCTGGTTTCAGGCCTTGGCTGGGAAATTTCCCTTTACGCGCCGGTTTTTGAATCCATTGTACGCTGGTTGCCTACCCACACACTGATTGCCGGCGCCCAGTCGGGCTTCCTGCGCGGTGGTATTGAAAATCTGTTTTTAATCATCGCATTTATTGAAACGGTTCTGCTGGTAGGTATTGTTCATATGCTCACGGATAACCGGGGTAGGGCATGAACGTCTACCTGGCAGGTGCTATAGAAGCAGCGCCGGATGGTGGCCGGGAATGGCGCGAGAACCTGCGTCCGTTTCTGGAAAATGAACTACACCATCAAGTTCACGATCCGGCTCACAATGAATTCAATGTCCTGTCCGCGCATGAACAAAAGTTCTTCAGGGAGTGGAAAAAAACGGATTTACCACGATTTAAGGATGTGATGCATCGTATTATAAAACAAGACCTTAAGTACATATTATTTCACACCGATTACATTATTTGTAAGTGGGATGAATATGTTATGGCCGGTGGTGGAACGCAGGGTGAGCTGACCCTGGCCTATCTCCACAATATTCCGGTCTATTTGGTGAGTGAGATTCCCCGCGAGAAAATTTCATCCTGGATTCTGGGATGTGTAACGGAAATATTTGATAGTTTTGATGGTCTGAAAATGCGTTTAAAAGCATTGGAAAATGCTCGCAAACCCAAGCGGAGTAAGGGTTAATATATATCTTGACTTTATATGTAATTCCCTTAACTTGCGCTAAAATCAATGCTCTGATAGCCTAGGAATCGCATTGAAAGGGCAGCTAAAAGGGAGGGAATCCTCATACTGGCTCATTCCTTTTTGGCTGGCATAAATCAGGGAAACAGGTAACACCTTTAAAGAGGAGGAAACTTATGAAGAAACAGGAATTAGTAGCGAAGATTGCTGCTGACGCTGGGATTAGTAAAGCACAGGCCGAACGTGCACTTGGTGCTTTCACTGACGCTGTAACCACGACATTGAAGAAAAAAGACAAGCTCACATTGGTAGGCTTTGGTACATTCGAAGCTTCCGATCGTAAAGCTCGTACAGCTCGCAACCCCCGTACGGGTGCCAGCATCAATGTTCCGGCCAGCACGGTTCCCCGTTTCAAAGCCGGCAAGGCTTTGAAATCTGCCGTCAACAAGTAAGCAGAGCTACGCCAAGGGGCGCATGCACAAACATGCGTCCCTTTTTTACGCCCGTCCCAATCTAACAAGCGAATTTACCTGTAGCGGTAATCCACCGTTGCCTGTGGTTACACAATTCACATAAGCAGGTAAGGTAAAAGCAGGAAAGGACGGGTTTTTTAATGCACTCCACGGGTGTCAAATTGCTTCAACACGGCTGCGCATGAGAGCCCTCTGCCATATTTCGGCAAATGCCTTAATCAACAATTATTCGAAATTTAATACCTTAACCGGTTCAGCGTTGGTCATACCGGTGGTGAAAGCCAATGCCTATGGTCATGGGGCAATCGCTGTTGTAAAGATTTTGCAGAAAGCGTTTGACATACGCATGGTGGCAGTTGCGACGCTGGAAGAAGCGCAGGAGATTGCCCGTGAAATACCCGATGTGGAAATCCTCATCTTTTCACGAATCTTTCCGGAGGAACTGAATCAGTTACCTCCCAAAGCCGTAGTCACCATCACGAGTCTGGAAGACTATAAACAGTTGAAAAGTGCTGCTACGCGCTTAATTCCAGTACATCTGAATGTGAACACTGGCATGAACCGGCTGGGATTACATCCGGATGAAGTGCTGGATGTAATTAATGAAGATTCCGGGTACTTGAAGGTTACCGGGGTGTACTCGCATCTCTCATCAGCCGATACCACCAATCAGGCTTCTGTTCAGAAACAGGGAGACACCTTTACCGATTTGTGTAAGCATCTAGCTCAAATGGGCTTTGAGGGCCTAAGGCACTTATCCAACTCTGCAGGGATGCTCACCAGGTCGGAATTCTCATGGGATGCTATTCGACTGGGTATCGGGCTGTATGGTTATGATACAACACCATCAAAGAATTTCATCAATGATCTGAAACCGGTGATGAGGGTGACCGCACCGCTCATTCGTCAATCCATTTTGAAAGCCGGTGAACCGGTAAGTTATGCCGAAACCTGGCTTGCCAGTACTTCGACGCGGGTTGGTACACTGCGCATTGGCTATGCAGACGGATATCGTCGGGATCTTTCCAACCGGGGGCGGGTGACATTTGATGGATTCGAATTTCCGGTCATTGGCACCGTCACTATGGATCATATCATGATCGATCTGGGTGAGACAGACATTAAATCGGGGCTATACCTCACGGTTTTGGGCGGAGATGATAAAAACACTTCAATTGCAGCAGTCAGCCGGCGACTGGGAACGATTCCCTACGAAATATGCTGTGGCATTTCCCCGCGAGTAGTCCGTGTTTATGATGCGCAGTGATGATTTGGAAATATGATTATACAAACAGATAAAACATTGTTGTTTAGCAAACAATTTTTGTTGTGTGAACGGCCTGAAAAACTACCCTATTGTCGTTCAGAATTTGTCGCTCTTCGATAATGCTAATGATGCTGATAATATAGTGAAAGGAACCATTACTCATGGCAAACCAACTGGATGTTGTTCTACTGACAAACACATCGCAAGTAGATGTACAGCCTTTATTAAAACAGCTTGAAGAACACCGGATTGTCCAGCTGGAGCTGGAAAACCTCAATGGCAAGGAGTTATCCAACGCCCTCCAGGACACCCAATCGGATACAGTTCTATTGATAGACGCGTCTCGTTATGACATTTCCCTGAAAAAGAGCGCTCTGGACCTCCTGCGGATGGTTTCCCAAACCGAGTTGGACTGGTCTATGATTTATTCCGATTATGAAATAGTGGCTGATGGCGACGTCCAGGAGACACACCTGCTGGACCACCACGACGGACGGTTGCGGGATGACACCGATTACGGATTCGTCTGGTTACTGCATCGCGAGAAACTGAGTAACATTCTGCCTATGGATGAGGACAACCAGCGGAGCCTGCTGTACGAATTGCGGCTGCGTCTCAGTGAGGCAGGACGACTGGTACATATTGCCAATCGGTATTCCGGCGCACTTTACACCGTGACCAAACTCGCTGACACACAGAATGTTTTTGCCTATTTGTTAGCCGATAAGGAGCTGCAATTAGAGCGTGAGCGCGTGTTGAGTCGGCATTTGGAGCGAATTGGCGCGTATCTGGAGCCAGGAACCCACTATGAGTCCGTTCCTTATTACAATAAAGAATATCCATTAACCGCTTCAGTCATTATTCCGGTCAATAACCGTCCAAAATTCATCGGGATGGCTATTGAATCGATATTCCGTCAGAGTGTAAAAGAGGTTGAGGTAATCGTGGTGGTCAATGGGGGCGAGAATGACCCCACTGTAGCCGCTGTGCAGGCCTATTTGCCCGGTGGCGAGAAATATGACCCGGAAAAACCACCGGTGACCCTGCTTGTGCATGATATTAATAACATCGGATTCTGTTTGAATAGTGGCCTGGAAGTAGCAAAAGGCAAATTCTATGTCCAGTTGGATTCAGATGATCAATTAATGCCAGACGCTGTAGAAAAAATTGTGAAAGTCTATGCGGATGATCCCAAAATCGGTATGGTGATCGGATCCTACGAGGTCTGGGAATTAAAGTCTTCAGGTGAGTTGGTGCGTATGGATAGTATTCCCGTGGTCACGCATGCCGAATGGACAGAGGAGAATGGCCGCAACAACCTGCTGCGCATCAATGGTGCCGGTGCGCCACGGTCATTCTATGTGGATGTTGCCAGGGATCTGGGACTATTGGACATGAACACATCCCCATACGCCCGAAATTATGGTGAAGACTATCATTTTGTGTTGCGGATGAGTGAGCATCATCGTATTGGCCGGGTGTGGGATCCGGTGTACAAAGTGGTACGGCATTCCGGTGGAACGGATCACAGCATTGATCAGCAAACTGTTGACCGGAATAACAACGCTAAAGACTGGATGCGAATGGAAGCATTGGAAAGACGCAAAAAAATAAACGGAGTGGGTTGAGAATGACGGATTTTATACTACTCGGCATTGACGGTGGTGCATCGAAAGTGCTGGTAAACCGGGTAATGGTTCACACCGACCCCATCCGGTTTTCGGCAGTTAAGCCGTGTGTGGAAGTGAATTACGAAACCTCGAGTCATTTTAAGCCGGGTTTCAAGCCAGTTCCGCTGAAGAAACAATTAGCCCAGCGAGAAAAAAATGCAGTGGAACAAACTGCTGCTGAAAAAAAGCAGGAAGCGGCCATTATTGACACATTCCAGCGGGCGATACAGGCGGTGTTGCCCAACGGCGATCAGGAAAGTCAGGTCATTATTGGAATCGGATTGCCGGGATTGAAAATCAAGAACAAGCGGGGTATCGATGCCATGGCTAATGGTCCGCGCATGCCGCGTTTCCTGGCTAATCTTGAAAAGGCACTGAAAGATACTGGGGTGACTGGGCTGGAGCCCATCCACCACCTGGGAAGTGATGCAGATTATTGTGGATTGGGCGAACGATTTGGAGAGCGTGGTGCGCTGAGAGACGTTGCCAATGCCTATTATATCGGCGTGGGAACCGGCGTAGCAGATGCGCTGCTTATTGACAATGAACTGGTTCCTTTTGACCATATCAAATCGTGGCTGGCAAAATCCTGGGAAATTGTCCGCCATGACGGCGAAACATACGAATCCATCATCTCCGGCAGAGGAATCCAGCAGCGCTATGCGGATCGGATTGGTCAGTCGCTGGATTACCTGATGGAGCAGAAGATTTTCCCCTGGCAAATTTTCGAGCGGGCACTGGATGGGGAGGAAGCGGCATCGGACTTGGTGAAAACCGTGGCGAATGCGTTTACCGAACTCTTCTTCAACCGCATCAAGGCTTTGGCAGTGGGGGATGATTCGGTCAAGCTCATTCAGCCGGACCGGGTTCTATCAGCAGACCACATTTACAAAGGCAAAGTTTTGAATCGGATTGTTGTGGGACAACGATTGGGTGATATTTGGCAATTTTCAGATTTCGCACCGCTTTTTAAAGATGTGGTCTATGCGCAGCTCAGCAGCATGATTCACCAATCAGATCTGCCGGTTGAGATTAAAAATGCTTACTTGACACAAACCAAGCGACTGGATGATGAATTTATCGTGGGTAGCGAAATTCGTCACGCACCAGCGCTGGGAGCCGCAGTAGATGCCTATTTCCACTGGTCTCAATAGTCGCACCATTCGCATCGGAATCATCCTGCCGGAGGATCAAGTCCGGCGGGTGTCATTATCCTGGCCGGCTGATCTTGTGGTTGCCAGCAGTCAGGATTTTGATGACAACATCACTGACATCACAATAGAAATAGAGGGTGGAAAATTTCGTGTGAACCTGGGTTCAGACCAGGTCGTGGTGGATGATTTCATGCTGGCCAGCGGAGATAATCTTGCGGGCTTGTCCGCCGAACACGGTGTTTGCGTGGACTCGGTGGTGGCCGGGCGTGGATTCCATTGGGAAAAACAGATCCAACCCATTCTGCCGGGGCGGCTGCTGTTTTCCATCGTGGATGAGGCCATTTTGTTGATCAATGAACTATCCGTAGAATCCTATGTAGCCTGCGTGGCCACCAGTGAAATGGGGGCCGCGGCACCCGATGCTTTGCTGGCAGCCCAAACCATTGTGGCGCGCTGCTGGGCACTCGCCAGTGTGGAACGGAAGCATGCTGACTTGCATTTCGATGTGTGTAATGACGACTGCTGTCAGCGCTATCAGGGTACCACCTATTTGACGAACCATTCGCTGCAAGCCGCCATCGCCACGGAAAACGAAGTTTTGGTAGATGATAATGATGCCGTCATTGATGCACGGTATTCAAAAAACTGTGGTGGCATTGTTGAGGATTACACGACGGTTTGGGGTGAACCGCCGGTGCCGTATCTCATTCCGTTGTGGGATGGTCCGAACCATCCGGAGGGATTCGCTCAGCAAGATTTGGAGCCGCTCCTTGCCTACCAGGATGCCTACTGCTCGGCAACGCGCTTCCAGGATGTTGACCTGCCGGCAATGCTGGGTAAAGTGGATGAAACCGGAAGTTATTATCGGTGGGAAAAGGCTGTTGATAAAAAGGTTATCCTAGATAACCTCAAGCAGTACTTTAAGCACGATTGGGCGGAATTATTTGAAGTACTGGTTCTGAAACGCGGTGCCAGCGGACGAATTTCACATTTACGATTGGCCGGTGAAAATCAACTGGGTGATCAGGTAACTTTTGACCTGCGTAGTGAATATGATATCCGACGCACCTTCAGTGAATCGTTCCTGTATTCCAGCGCATTCGTAATTGAAAATGCGGGGTCGCTGGAGGAGGATGAGGCAGTGGAACTGCGAGGAGCCGGCTGGGGACATGGTGTGGGAATGTGTCAAATGGGAGCCCTGGGAATGGCGTTGGATGGTTTTGCTTCTGCGGACATTCTCAGCCATTATTACCCCGGTACCACACTAAAAAATCTTACCGACGAAATTTCCTAAAAAAAAGCGGGGATGAATACAATGCAGCGCTTCGTTTTATCCATTAGTGCGTTCATTATCCTGGCGGGCTGTTCAGCTTTCCGACCAGAGATTACGGTGATTACACCAGTTCCGGAAATCGTGAAAGTGAGCGAAGAAATTCCGGTTAGAACCGGATTGGAAATTTTCCTGGCTTCAGCCCATGATTCAACGGTCAGGTATGGCTTAATGACCAATCAAACCGGTGTGGACGCTGCGCTTAACTCAAACATTGTTTTATTGGACGAGGTCGTGAATTTGGTTGCGCTGTACTCGCCGGAACACGGTATTTATGGTGCTGAATTCGCCGGTGATAAAGTGGGACAGGAAATCGACCCACAGACCGGGATTCCTGCCTACAGTACCTACCGCAAAAAACCAGCGGATATTGCCCCCATACTGGATGGTATTGATGTACTGATAATTGATATTCAGGACATCGGGGTGCGGGGGTACACCTATATCTACTCCATGGCGTATATGATGGAGGCAGCTCAGATTGCCGGGAAACGGGTCCTGGTTTTTGACCGTCCCAATCCCATTACCGGAAGCACTGTGGAAGGCAATATTCTGGATCCGGCCGTGGCATCCTTTGTGGGGCTTTACCCGATTCCCTATCGCTATGGTATGACCATCGGTGAATTGGCTTATCTGTTTAATGAAGAATTTGGCCTTAGGTGTGAGCTGGAAATTATTCGCATGGCGGGTTGGCAGCGGGAGATGTGGTTTGATGAAACCGGCTTGCCCTGGATTCCCACCTCACCACATGTGCCCCATGCGGAAACAGTGTTGAACATGATTGCCACCGGCGTTTATGGAGAATTGGGTGTGCTTTCTGAAGGTGTGGGAACCACGCTGCCATTTGAATATGTGGGCGGACCCTGGATCAAAGACCCGCATCGTTTTGCAGCCATTCTCCAGGAGCGGATTGGTCCCGGAGTGAAACTGCGTCCCTGTTTCTTTAAACCCTATTACGGGCGTCATACGGGTCAAATTTGCGGTGGCGTGCAACTCTATGTGACCGATAGAAATGCCTATCGGCCCTACCTCACCGGCTTCATTATCCTGGCCACAGCCCAGGAGCTGTATCCGGAGGTGGATTTATTCGGGAATGAGAATCGGTGGGGCATGTTCGACAAAGTTTCCGGTGGTACCTGGATCCGGGAAGCAATACAGAATGGGGATGACCCCCATTCACTGGAAGCACGGTGGCAAGCGGATTTGGAAAAGTTTATGACGCTGCGGCAGAAATATTTGCTATACTAAAAATCCATTCAATCATCTGACGGGGGAAGAGGAGCTAACAGTACATTGACAAGGCAATCTAACCACATTTCAAATAAAAGACACATCACAAGTTGGTTTACAATCTTGCTGCTGGGCATTTCTGCACTAGCCCCAATCCGGTCAAACGCCAGCGAAAACGAGCTGTATCAGGGACCCCACGAACTGGAATGGCTGAAACATCAGGGACAGGCGGATCCGGAACTGGAATTGACACCCGGCAGTACCATTCAGCCACTGACACCTTTGCGGCGCGACCCTTCCCATGTGGTTTTTGGCTACCATCCCTACTGGAACGGGACGGCCTACACCAATTACAATTACAATCTTCTGACGCATCTGGCCTATTTCGGCGTGGAGATGAACAGCCAGGGGCAAATCACCAACAGCCACAGCTGGCCGGTCACCAGTCTGATTAACCTTGCCCATAGCAATGGGGTGAAGGTCATTCTCACCGTGACGCTTTTCGATAATGCCGGTATCGGGACGCTGCTGGGGAATTCCACCTATCGTCAGGCAGCCATTGATAACCTGATCAGTAAGGTCATTGAGGGCAATGCCGATGGTGTGAATATCGATTTTGAATCGGTACCCAGTGGCTCGGAAGCCAATTTCAACACATTCATCCACGATCTCACGGTGGCATTCCACGAACAAATTCCCGGGTCGGAAACCAGTATCGCCATGCCCTCGGTGGATTGGTGGAATTCCTATGACTACGATTATCTCAGCCAGAATTGCGATGGTTTGATGATTATGGCCTACGCGTATTACTGGAGTGGCAGTAGCCAGGCGGGTCCCGTGGCGCCGCTCTATAGTGGCGGAATGGCCAATTATAATATCGACCGGACGGTGAACGATTATCTGGCCGAAACCGGTGGCGATGGCAGCAATATTTTTCTGGGATTGCCGTGGTACGGGTATAACTGGCCGGTGTCCG
>JAIPJR010000108.1 GCA_021734045.1 Fidelibacterota bacterium | reverse complement strand
CCTTTCTCGGAAAGATTGCGGATAATGTCGTCGTTGATTTCACTGACATTTTTACCGGTCCACTCCCCGTAGCCGTCCAGATAATTCCCAAACTCATCAATGGGGCGCAGCACCGGAAAGTCATCCCGTTTGGATAACTGATAATCCTCCCGTCCACAACCCGGCGCAATATGCACGATGCCGGTTCCTTCAGACTCACTCACCTCATCCCAGGCGATTACAGCATGCTCCACACCCTGCTGGACGGGTAATTCATCGAAGGGCCCGTGATATTGCCAACCCAGCATATCTTCACCCTTCAGCTCTGCCAGAAATTCATAATCACCCTGAAGAATGGTGAGTAGCGCTTTGGCCAGGTAGTAGTTTTCGTCTCCCTGCCGCACTTTCACATAATCCAACTCCGGATGCACGGCCGCCATCACATTGGAGGAAAGGGTCCAGGGTGTGGTGGTCCAGACCAGCAAGTTCTCGCCGGGGCGGTCTTTCAGGGGGAATTTCAGGTAGATGGAAGTATGGGTGAGCTCTTTGTACCCTTCGGTGGCAATTTCGTGTTCAGAAAGCGCGGCACCGCAGCGGGTACACCAGGGCATCACATCATAGCCTTTGTAGATCAAGCCCCGATCATGGACTTTTTTCAGAAATTTCCAGATGGAATAGTTATTCTCCTCGGACATGGTGTAGTAGGAGTTCTCCCAGTCCATCCAATATCCCAGACGCTTGGATTGCTCGGTCTGGATGGCGGAAAATTTCAAGACACGGGCTTTACAGGCTTCCACGAATTTCTCAATGCCATAGGCTTCAATGTCGGTCTTGGATTTGAAACCCAGTTCTTTTTCCACCTCAACCTCTACCCACAATCCCTGACAATCAAAGCCGTTTTGGTAACGCTGATCCTGTCCCAGCATGGCGTGAAAGCGTTGGTATAAATCTTTGTAGGTACGTCCCCAGGCGTGGTGAACGCCCATGGGATTATTGGCGGTGATGGGGCCGTCCAGAAATGACCAGCGCGGGTTGCCGGCATTTTGCTGCCGCAGTTTGTTGAAGGTATCGTGGTCTTTCCAAAAATCGAGGATATCGTGTTCAAGGGCGATGAAATCGACCTTACTGGAGACATCTTGCATGGCGTTCGGCTGTTTTTTTTCAGACATAGGTTTCAAAATTCTTCATCTTCAAAGGTTATGATTTCCGCTGGGTAATATTGTTAATGTCCCTTAGGAAGTGAGAAACCGGCGGAGGATGGGTTCCAGATTCTTTCGGGTGGCTGGCGGAATGTCTTCTATCGCGGTCATAAGTGCCCCATCCAGACTGTGGTGACTGGGATAATCGGCATCATTTGGGTCGAACACCTCCAGAAAGCGGGTCAGGAGTTTTTTGGCATTGGCGCTGTTAGCCTGGAGATTTTGCACCACCATCTCCACCGAGACAGCATCGTGATCCGAGTGCCAGGCATCAAAGTCAGTCACCAAGGCGACCGGGGCATAGGCAATTTCCGCCTCCCGGGATAATTTGGCTTCTGCCAGGGCGGTCATACCCACCACATCGGCGCCCCAACTTTTGTACAGCCGGGATTCGGCTACCGTAGAAAATGCCGGACCGGCCATGTTCACATAGGTGCCACCCAATTGGTGCTTGATACCAAGTTCGGTCGCACACTCAGCCAGGATTTTAGCAAGCGCGGGTTCCGTCGGATGGGCGAAACCCACATGACCTATAATGCCATTCCCGAAAAAGGTCTGTACCGAGCGGGTCCGGTCAATGAATTGATCCACGAACACCATGGTCTGGGGAGGTAATTCTTCCTTAAAACTACCTACTGCGCTCACGCCCATGAGCCATTTCACACCCAGCATTTTCAAGGCCATGATATTGGCGCGATGGTTCAGTTCCGTGGGCAGCAGGTGATGTTTTTCACCGTGCCGCGGCAGGAAGACCACCTCTTTTTTACCCGATTTGAAAATTTTCAGGGGTGCTGAGGGCTCACCGAAAGCGGTGGTGATGGTTTTTTCGTCAGTTTTTTCAAATCCGGGCAGCTCGTACAATCCGGTGCCGCCAATAATACCGATGCGCTGGTCATGCATTTAGATTAACACTCTCATTCTCAAGCAGTTACGCCGTCCAATTTCCATCAGAAAACGCTTGTTTCCACTCATCTTAAAAAGCCCGTGAATATAAACGCCGGCCATGACCAATGTCAACGCGTTCGGTGGGGAATCTCCGTTGGCTTTAACCGGTACTTCGGGAAAAAATAGACCCCACCAATGAGGCGGGGTCTAATACCATTTTTCATCTGAATGAGATTGCGCTTACTTCTCCGGAATCGTCAGGGCCACAAAGAAATTCTCGCCTTCCCGCTGCATGAGGAAGAGCACTGTGTCACCGGGTTTGAATCGTGACAGCTGACGGTGATATTCGTTGGTTGAGGTGATGGTTTCCAGCTCACGCACGATGGGTCCCATTTTTTCAATGAGCATGCCCGGTTGAATATTTTTCTGCTGGGCTTCGCTCCCCCGCATGACGCTGGCCACCAGCACGCCCCGGCTGTCTTCATCCAATCCATAACGCTTGATATCCTGGGGTGTGAGATTTTGTACCTGCATACCCAGATTGGTGGTCATTTGCTGCCGGGAGCTGCTCACCAGGCTGTATTCCTCGGGAAATTCAGCCAGTTTCACCTTAATTGTTTTGGATTTTCCGTCCCGTAAAATGGTAAGGGATACCCGCTCATCCGGGTGTTTTGAAGCGATCATGTTCATGAGGTCGCGGGAAGTTTTCACGTCGTTTTTATCGACCCTGGTAATGACATCTCCCACCTCCAGGCCGGCATCATCCGCAGGACTGTTTTTCACTACTTCACCTACCAGGGCACCCTGGGCATAGTCCAGTTCCAGAGTTTTTGCCATGTCTGCATCCACACTCTGAATTTTCACACCCAGCCAGGCACGAACTACTTTGCCTTTGGTACGCAGGTCACTGGTAACCCGGTTGACCATATTCACAGGGATGGCGAAACCAATACCCTGGTAGCCACCGCTACGGGAGGCGATGGCGGTGTTAATGCCAACCAACTCACCATCCAGATTCACCAGCGGCCCCCCGGAATTGCCCGGATTAATGGCGGCATCGGTCTGGATGAAATTTTCATAATCCACCAGCCCCACGGAAGAGCGACCAATAGCACTGACGATCCCTTGGGTGACCGTATGCGACAATTCGCTGCCAAAGGGGCTGCCCACAGCCAGGACCCATTCTCCCACACGGAGGTTATCAGAATTTCCCACGGTAATTGCTTTGAGCTTCAAGTCATCTGCATCAATTTTTATCAGGGCTACATCGCTTTTGGGATCGGTTCCCACAATTTCCGCATCCACAATTTTGCCATCATAGAGTTGGACTTTTATGTTTTGGCCTTTTTCCACCACATGGTTATTTGTGACGATATAGCCATCAGCGTCAATAATGACGCCGGAACCCAAGCTGGTGGTTTTGAATTCACGGTTATTGTCGGGCCCCCAGAACCAGAAGAAGGGATTATCGCCGAATGGATTCCGTCCGTCACGGCCATTCAATGCCGGGTGCTTAATGACCTGTTCGCTGGTAATGGTCACCACGGAGGGTTGTACCTGTTCCGCAATCTGTGAGAAAGCATCACTCAATGCCCGGGCGATATTCAGTCCGTCTGCCCGGGTCATAGATGTCAGTAAAACGAAAAGTGTTAATAGAAGTGTCGTGTTCTGTATCGGTCGCAATTTCATTTCATTTTCTCCATTCAAATCATGATTTAGCAATGGCTTTAATGCGGTCTCTATGCAAAGGTTTCCCAATATAAAAATACCCACCGGGATGCGGTGGGTATTTTAAAATCTTTGATGATTAATCGTTCGGTGTCGGCAACCGGGATTATTTAAACATGGCTTTAATGGAGCCCCAGGTATGTTTTACACTGGAAATCTGGGATTCAATCGTCACCGTTTCCGAGTATTGTGCACTACCACCGCGATCGATCATTTTCAGGCGGTAGTAATAGACCCGGCCGGAAATTTTCGCGAAAACAGAATCGTCAATATAGGTATAACCGGTGTTGCTGCCCCGGGCGTCCAGAAATCCCAATTTTGTGAAGTTCTGACCATCCATTGAGCGCTGTACTTCGTACCCTTCCAGATTCTGCTCGGCAATGCTAATCCACTGAATGACGATGCGGGTGGTTTCAGAATACCCGCTGAAGTCAATGACCGTGGCACCGGCAAAGAGATTGGCGGTGAGGAAAAGGGATAATCCCAGTGTGATGATTCGTTTCATGGCGCGAATGTACCTGTTTCCCAAATTCATGTCAACTTTAATCACACCTGTATGATTTACATCATTCTGCTTGGTTGGGTCATGAACGGAGCAAAGCCCCCTCAAACGAATTGAGGGGGCTTCAGTCCTGTTATCTTCTGTCAGTTAGCAAACACAGCGGTTTACTTCATGTACATCATCTTCAGGGTCTTGCTGAACTTGCCAGCCTGGATGCGATACAGGTAAATACCTGACGCAATAGGCGTACCCGTGTCGGTCAAACCACGCCATTGGATGGTGTAGTAGCCAGCCGACTGTTGACCATTCACCAGGGTGGCCACCCGCTGACCCAGCATGTTGTACACAACCAGTGTCACATCTGTCGCTTCCGGCAGATCGTACTGAATCGTGGTTGTTGGGTTGAACGGGTTGGGATAGTTCTGATGCAAGGCATAGACTTCCGGAATCTGCATGTTATCAATGGAGACCGTCGACGCATCAATCGTCAGCGTAAACGGTGCATTTTCAGCCCAGGTGGTATCAACACCATCTGTGGCATAAATGCCCCACTCACCAGACACCATTGATTCACCAGCAGCCTGAAGCACTGTGTAGATTGCCTCCAGCGGAATAGAAACGCTGGTTCCGGTAGTATCACCAAAGGCGATACTATTGGCCAGGCCATCACCCAGCATAATGCCGTAGGTTACCTCATCACCATTGGGATCAACAGCAGCTTCCCAGGAAAGGGTTAGCATATCTGTTTCCAAATTGGCGGTGGTAATGTCTACGGTATCGCCATCTGCAGGTGTCAGCATGTTGAATGCCATCGGTGGCTCGTTGGGGAACATATCCGTTTCCACCATTACGATATCAATCCACCAGCCGTCCATGGTGAAGGAATCATCACCCCAAGCCGTGAATCGAACCTGTGCATTGTCTGAACCGGCGAATTCAGAAACATCAAAAGCGAATTCACCTTCAATATTTCCAAAGACCGAATCGTTATGCGTCCACAAGACGGTTTCAGAAGCGAAACCATCGGAGGAGGCAGAGATTTTCAGATTAAACAAGCCGTTCTCAGTATCATCGTAATCATCGAAGAACTGGAATAAGCGCAGGCGAACAATCGTCGCATCCGTGAGATCGGCCGGTGGTGAAGTCAGTGTATGGACAAAACCGGAATCCAGGGAAGGTGACCAATCAAAGTGAGCGGCCATATCCTCGATGTTCCAGTTGCCATCTGTACCTTCACCATCATCCGCAACCCAACCAATGGAGTCGAACGGTGTGTCATCTTCGTAATCGAAGGTTTCCACATAGCTGAGATACAGCGGCGTCCATTCAAATACATGCACCGGCATATCAGGACCCGATTCGCCTTCATCGTAAACAGCGGTCACCGTATACCAATAGTCGGTTTCGAAAGCGAAATCCATATCGGTAAATAAGGTGCTGGCCACATTAGCATACACGTCACCCCAGACTTCCGGATCTGTGGTCCGGTAGACATTGTAGCTCTGGAGTTCGCGGGTCGCGTTGTAGAGGCCCGGTGCTTCTGTGTGACCACTGTTAGCCACATAGTCTTCCTTAACGCCAACCGCACGCCGCGTCGTAATCTTAGCGGCTTCCACGGTATAACTTGCCAGCGCAACCTGCTCACGAACAGGCGTTTCACCAACAAAGGCGCGAATCATGAAGTTATCAGCAACACCGTTCCAGGTCATACCGGAATCGGAAGTCCAGAAGGAGGCTTCCCGCGGCATGCCGTCTTCATCGGCAGCGATATAGGGACCCATGGTATTGCCTTCCGGCCATTGTACCAGCACCCAGAAGTCAGTGGTTGCCGGTACAGCACCGACATCCTCAACCTCCCAGCGTACTTCCGGATAGGTCGCTGCCTGGATATTGGTGGCGCTCCACAGCACGTTTTCCATATCCGGCATACCGTCTACGTCTGAACCAACAACAAGGAATTTCTCAAAGTTGGTTCGGGCGGCATCAGCGGAGGCTAATACAGCAATCTGATTTACAGTATAGCCAACCGGCAGCGGGGACTGGAAGTGCTGAGCGAAGAACTGGGAGGAGGTGGATGGACCAGCAAC
>JAIPJR010000107.1 GCA_021734045.1 Fidelibacterota bacterium | reverse complement strand
GAAGGTGTTTTTACGCTCACCACACCGGAAGGGACCGAGGAAGTTGTGCAACAGGCGATTGATGCCGGAGTACCTCGCGTTTGGATGCACAGATCATTTGGAAACAGTGTCTCAGAGAAGGCCGTTCAGATGTGTCGGGAAAATGGTATCACGGTTATTCCCGGTGCCTGTCCCATGATGTTTGCGGAACCGGTGGATTTTGGGCATAAATGTATCAAGTGGTTCATGGGTGTTACCGGCAAACTGCCCAAATGAACCTTTGGAGACGTCACGTAATTCAGATGTTGGCATTCCTGTTTTGTATAATCAGTAACACCACACCGCTTCCGGAAATCACCGTCATTCTCAACCGCAGCAGGGACATTCATATCTGAGGGTAAGGCTTTTATGATGGTCAGAGCACCGTTTGTTTATCTGGGGATTGTGAATTTGCTCGCCGGGTTGCAGGGCTTCTTCCTGACGATTGAACTGGCGGGTCGCCGCGCAGGGAATCGTGCCGCCAATCGTCTGCTGGCATTGTTTATCGGCTCTTTCAGTCTGGCGATCCTGGGAACGGTCTTAGCGGCCACCGGATGGTATAGTCGCGTTCCCCATCTCATCCGTATTGGTGATCCCTTCGTTTTTTTACTGGGACCCACCCTATTTCTTTATGTTGTGGCTCACCGAACCGGTCGCTTTCATCCCGTGATGCTCATTCACCTGGCGCCTTTTTGCTTTTATTTGCTCTTTCTGCTGCCATTCTATTTACAGCCGGGTGCAGTCAAAATCGAGTTGGTAGAAAATGGCACGCTGTTTAACACGCCCTGGATGCGGGGTATTACACTGTTGAAATTGGTGGTGAACCTGGCTTATCTGGTAGCCACACATTTCCTGGTGCGTCGCCATCGTCAGGATATCCGGGAAGTGTTTTCCGAGGAGAGGAAACGCAATCTCCAATGGATAGGGACGCTGGTTACGATGTTATTCATCACCTGGATTGTTGCAGCGTTGGGATTTGCCTGGGCGGACTGGTTCGGTCTGAGTCCCCTGGAAGTAAATATTACCATCGCATTTATTATGGCCATCTTTATCTATGCAATGGGATACCGGGGCTTGCGCCAGCCGGAAATTTCCGCACCGGATGGTGAACATTATCCATTGGATGCAGAAAAACTGTCATTGGCGGGCTGGCTCACGGGATTTTCTCCCGGTGTTTGGATCAAATCAGAGTCTGCGGTGAACCAGTCGGTGGATCCATCCACTGTCCGGGATCAGCAATATTTGAGTCAATTATTAGCTGCGATGGACGATAAAAAGCCCTACCTGAGAGGCGACCTCACCCTGGAAAATCTATCCCGCGAGGTGGGATTGCCAGCCTATTTGCTCTCCAAGGTTATCAATGAACGGCTGAACGAAAATTTTTTCGAATTTGTAAACCGGTACCGCGTGGAAGCGGTAAAAGCCCGCCTGGTTGACCCGAAAAACCAGGCATTCACCAACCTGGCTATCGCCTATGACTGTGGATTTCAATCAAAATCAACTTTTAACGAGGCATTTAAACGCTACACCGGTATGACGCCCTCACAGTATAAGCGCCAATATTTCATGCTGCAGGAAAACCGCCAGTAAGTCTTTCAAAATTTTTTAATGGGTCCGATTTTCCTGAATTTGTCCGTATTCACCGAATTCAGACGGGTATTCCCTGCCACCGGACGACAGACGGCTTCATTAACGGTATTTTCCTCCCGATTCACAATGGTTGTGAGTCAGCATCCATAATCCTATTGAAAGGGAGGAAAAGATGAAAAAAATCAAAGTTATGCTACACACACTGGTCCTGAGTTTTGTGTTCGGGTTCCCGTTTACACCGGTTACCGCGCAGCAACTGGATGTGGAAATCGATCCCATCGCTTATGCGTTGGAGGGATTTTCGGTTCACACCGCTTATGGCGTAAATGGCTGGCGGTTTGATCTGGGTGTGTATGGCCTGACGCTGCCGGAAGCGGTTCATGGCAATGAGGGTTTGACCGCCAGGTTCGTAGGGGCCGGCTGGAAAATGGACCGATTTATCAAAGGTGGATCCGACGGTGCCTTCTTGGGTATTGATGGCGGTGTCAGCCGGAAGGTGATTGAGGATAATGATACGCCTGACACGATCCAGCGACTGGAATATTCCATGGGCGGACGCATTGGATACCGTTGGATGACCGGTTTGGGAAATCTCTATGTCACACCCTGGGTAGGGCTGGGCTATGTCTTCAACGCCAAGGATATGGAAATAAACGACAAGGTGTTTGAGAACAGCGCCATCCAGCCGTTCCCAACGGTTCATGTGGGATGGCGTTTCTGAAACCAATGGAAGACCAATTCAAAACCTGTGCACTGCTGGCTGGCAGCTCAGGCTTCGAATTCACAACACAACGCTTGTCAGCCGTACGGGAGGTTCCATTGGAGCCTCCCGTTGTATGGAGGCGATTCCTGACAACCCGGAAGCATGCGGGATTCTTTGAAATAAAAAGGGATGGAGAGTGGATATTACCCGACCTTCTTAGTATTGACTCAGTGTTTCAACTCACCCGCTATTTTGGTTGGCCCCTGGGGCGATTGACCACTTCGGTGCAGATCCATCAGGTGATTCCCGGCGAGGAAATCGAGTTGGTTCTGAAAAATCGCTGGTTGCGCAGTGGCTTGTTACTCACCATTGGTGAAAGCCGGCCCGGTTTTAGCCTGATTATGCTGGTGGAAGTCTGGCGTAGTCCGGTTCTCTTTTTAATGATGTCACAGGTGGAACGACTTTGGCTCGCCGCCACTCACAACACGTTGCAGGCATTATTCATGGATGCAGAAAAAAGTGTCTGACAACCGCATGGGTGAAAATGGATGCCACAGGGCTCCGGCTGCTCTGATTCTGAAAACAAAACCGACCTAATTGGAATCGTTTCCGGACACCACAGGAGCTTCCGCTGCCGCTTTTAACTCCGCCAGATTTTTGGACATTCCCACCTGTAAATCCTTCCGGAACTTTCTCCGCATCAACCAGGGCAGAAACCCCGACAAATTTTCAGACACAGCGACTGTTGTCACGCCATCTTGATAGGATAATTGCCAGTTGTGAATCGCGGAAACGCCCATGGTTCGCCCGGTCCAGCCCACTGCCTGGAACGGTTCTACGGTGTGAAGTTGGGAATGAAATGTCAAGCCCCCGGCCTTCCAGACAAACTCGGTGTCCGATGCCAAATCTCCCAGTAACGTGGCTTCAGAAACCGCGCTCTGCCATACCGGCCAGTTCTCAATATCTGTGAGAGTTTTCCAGACCGCTTCCACCGGCGCCACAATTTCAATTGAAGAATATGCTATCACCGGTGCTTCCTGATTAACAGGTATGTTGAATTGAGCCTTGCTGACAGTGTTCGTATTGATGGAACCTGATTTTGGATTTGACATGCTGATGTCCCTTTCCTGAGCCGTCATAGGTACTGTCAAGAATGCGATAGTGATAGCTGCAACGAACAAATGTACGCGCATCATGCTTCTCCTGCTGGTTTGGTTAACAACTTTTTTCATGGTGGTAAAATAAACCCAAAGCGTCCGACTGTCGTCCGAATGATGACAAAACTCGTCCGGATTTCCCGAATTAGTTCTGAGCTTTTAATGGCTTAATATTTGCCAATTTCTGTTGTACTGAACTGAATACAGGTATTTGACCGGATTTTCCGGTGAAAGGGGGAACCATGTATCGAATTGTTCTGCTTGCATTACTCATGCTATCATCTTCAATGGCGCAGGGTAAGGCCGGTGATGCCTCCTATGGGACATTGTCATATGATGACTTTGAACGTCCCATGACGTGCCGGCCCTGCCATACCAATTTTTATTATCAATGGGATCAGTCCATGATGTCCATTGCCTACACCCATCATTGGGATGAAATCGAGTATTTCAAACTGGCCGTTCCGCACGCGGATATGGAACCGGAGGTTGCCGGAGTGAAGGCTGGCTGTAATGGTTGCCACACGCCCATGGCCTTTCGGGCCGGGGACACACCACCACCCCGCCCGGAAGAGAACAGCCGGGCCAATGAATCGGTCTTTTGCGATGTGTGCCATACCATTACCGGATTTGAGGGGGATGTCCCGTTCAATTTCAACTTCTATTCCAGTCCTGGTAGGGTGAAATATGGCCCCAAGCCCAATGTCAATTCCCCATACCACACCTCCCAGTACAATGAATTATTTACCCAGGCTGAATTTTGCGGTGGCTGTCACAACGAGAAAAGTCCCTACGGCATTTGGGTTAAGTCCACGCACCTGGAGTGGCTGGAGGGACCCTATCCTGCCCAAAATGTCACCTGCCAAACCTGCCATATGCCCAAAGCGGAAGGTGTCAGCGCCCTCATGGGCAAAAAGGGCATGGTTGCACAACACCTTTTCCACGGTGCCCACGACGATGGGAAGTTGCGCAGTGTGATTGAAATGCGGATGGAGCCAAACGCCCGGGAAGTGGAGCCGGGTGACCGGGTAACTTTTTCACTGCAGCTGTTCAATGCCAAAACCGGACACAAATTTCCCACCGGGTCCGCCGAGGAGCGGGTTGTGTGGGTCCACGTGGAGGCGGTGGATGCAGATGGCAAGACCTATCCAATACCGGTTGACAAGAAAGGTTTTGAGGGCGAAGAATACACTATTGCCTCCGAGGTTCTGGCCTACCAGGATATGGGTATTCCGCTGAACGAGCCGGATTTCAAAGGTGTTCGCCGGGAAATGATCCCCCTGGGCGATCGTGTTTACAGGATGCCGTACCTGAATCCAGATGGCGAAATGACCATCATGCAGTGGTACACCGCCGACCTGGGTGTGGACTACCGTCTTGGTCCGCGAGAAACCAAAGTGGAAACCTATACCTGGCAGGTCCCCGATGAAGTAGCGCCGGGAAAACTCACAGTCAAGGCGGAGATGTACTACCGCAAACTCCCGGTAGCGGTCGCCCAATATCTGGGGGTACCGGAGGAGGAAAGTCGTGCAGTATTCATCAATGACGCCGCCACCTGGATTGAAATTTTTGATTGATGACCGCCAGAATCATTTAAGAGAGGACCTATTATCATGCGAGGATACCAAAGCTTAAAAATTGGATTAATGGCACTGGTGCTGTTCACTTTTTTCGCGGAAACCGCCCGGGCTATTCCGGCATTTGCCCGTAAGTACCGGATGAGCTGCAACACCTGCCATACCATGTTCCCGAAATTGAAGGATTTCGGGGACGAATTTGCCGGTAATGGTTTTGTCATGCCGGGTGTAGAGCCCAGCCGGGCATTTCTGGAGACCGGGGATATTGAACTCCTGCTCCAGCGGGAATTACCCGTGGCGGTGCGCATGGATCTGTACTATGATCTAACACCTGATGCAGTTTCCGGTGACCCAAAAACCGATTTCCGCACACCCTACAACATCAAGTTGCTTTCCGGAGGCAATGTGGGTAAAAATGTGAGCTACTATTTCTACTTTTTCATGAGCGAACGCGGATCTGTTGCGGGCCTGGAGGATGCCTTCATCTATGTCAATGATCTGTTTGGAAAGGGTGTGAATGTGGCCATTGGCCAGTTCCAACTATCCGACCCCATGTTCAAACGGGAATTGCGCCTGAGCTATTCTGATTACCAGGTTTATCGCACCACGATTGGCTGGGCGCCTACGGATTTGACCTATGACCGGGGGTTGAGTTTCGACTATGGCGCACCATTCGGAACTGATTTTGTCTTTACCATCGCCAATGGCAATGGCATCGGACCTGCCAGTGGATTACGACAATTTGATGATGATAACTATAAAACCTACCTGCTGAGAGCCAGCCACGGGTTGGGAAACATGCGTGTCGGCGGGTTTGGATATTACGCCCCCACAGAATGGTGGTCCGAGGTGAACACAGCCCTCATGTTCGGCGCAGATGCTACGGCGCTGCTGGGGAGGTTTGAAGTGAATGCTCAATGGCTCTTCCGTACCGACGACAACCCGTTGTACCGGGCTGCACCGGCAGCAGACAAGGTGAAAACCAACGGCGGATTTGTGGAGGCTATCTATTCGCCGAATGGTGATCAGAGTAAGTGGAACGCGATTTTGTTATATAATCTGGTGAATTCCGATGTGACCGATCTCTATCCCACTGCATCCGATCCGGCTTATCATGCAATTTCCGTTACCGGTTGTTACCAGATCTATCGTAATATGCGTGCGATTGTGGAATATTTGCGGGACATGGAAAAGAGCGCCAATCACCTGTTATTCGGGATTAGCAGCGCGTTCTAGAAAAAAGCGTACAAGAATTAACCAGCATAAATCAACGGCTCTGAATATTCGGAGCCGTTGGTTGATTATCACATAAACAAGATCGTCACACCGCCAACGGCAATGACTGCTCCCAGCACCTCTTTCCATGAGACGCTCTCCTTGAAGACCAAAATTGCCGGCGGGATGATGAGAATCGGGACAATCGCCATAATCGTTGACGCGATGCCAACCTGGGTGTGTTGTACGGCGTAAAGCGAAGCGGTTACACCCAGAAAGGGTCCGAAAACAGAACCCAGTGTAATGCCGGTCATGGCTTGCCGGTTGCGCAGGGCTTCAAACACCC
>JAIPJR010000022.1 GCA_021734045.1 Fidelibacterota bacterium | reverse complement strand
GATGATGTCTTAATTTGGACTGGACCCCTTAACAAGGAATTGGCTCAGAACATACCAGATGGGATTCCCGCTGAATACGGCTTTAGTCAGAATTATCCCAACCCCTTCAATCCATCCACTTCCATCCGTTTCGGACTGCCGGAAGCTGGTATTGTAAAGTTGGTGATTTACGATGTTCAGGGTAAACCGATCCGGACCCTGGTAAACCGTCACCTGCCGGCCGGGTACCAGTCCGTCGTCTGGCGGGGTCAAAATGACACGGGACAACAAATGAGTACCGGTGTTTATTTCGCCCGGCTCGAGGTGAACGGGTTCAGTCAGACCCACAAGATGATTCTGATGAAGTAATCCTTCGTCCGATCAAGAAAACCCAAAGAAGCAATAAAAGAGGCTGTCCCCAAAGGCAGCCTCTTTCTTTTAGATGGCACCCGAATTTTACCTGGGAATTTCGTCGCCACGGACTTTTGTGCCGATTGTTGATCTATGATGAGGGACTAAAGTCCCGATCATTGACTGTAATACACACTCCGGGCTGAAGCCCGGAGCTACGGAATTTTTCCATTGCCACGAGCTTTCCAGCTGAGCCACGATGCGCTCAAGTTTTCTCCCCTTTCCAAGCGGAGAAAAAAAGAGGGGTTGGGAATGCCGGTGGTTCCAAAAATTGATCCCCTTCCAAACCTTGAACTCCCTGCCGAAATTCTGCTAATCCACTCTGAGCCCGTTTCGGTCATTGATCCTTGCGATTTAGGATTTGTTTGAGATTTGGTGATTGGGATTTGTGTTTTTTCGCATCCCATTCCCGCGTATAAACACCGTAGGTGTTTTCTATCCGTAGCACCAGGTATCTCTCGGGATAAATGATGAACCCCGTCGGGGTTTTGACTTTCTGCCAGCTAAAACCATTTGGTTGCATTTGATTCATTCGATGTTCCCATTCAGGAATTGAAGGGTGTGAAAAATCAAATCCTGCCGTCGCCGGAGATCCTGCCGGCAAAAGATTTTTTCCATCCTCCTGCCTCCTTCACCCTGTTTCGGTCATTGATGATTGGAAATTGTTTGGAATTTGATGCCTGAGATTTGGGATTTAGTCGATTGGGACGGGCTTTAGCCAGACTTAAAAATTGATGATGACAAAATAATTCGGAACGATCGGTTTGTACCCAATCGGGATTTCTTTCCCCAAACAGTTCTCATTCCAAAGTAATCGCCTCAATCTTTAACCGGATATATTCGTAATCGCCGTCTTCAAACAACCAGACGGCTGACCCTTGCGATGGCAGGTACCAGTCGTTGAAATCTTCATACTCAGACACCGGGGCGTACCAGTCTGCTAATTGGAATTCACCGTCACCCCTGTCGGCGTAGCGCTGAGCCGTGAAGGCGGTAAACCGGCCGTCCGGACCAAAATGAAAATCACCGCTCACTTCCAATTCACCATCAGAGATTGTGGCCCGCGCCGCAGTATCATTTATCGCTGCCCAAGTGATATTCTCGCCCAACATTGCAGGTGGAAACCAGATGATTTCACTCAGGAATCGCATCAGTTCCCCTTCGGAAATTTCCGGACCTTCCGCCGTTCCCATGGGAATAAACCCCCAAAGCCGGATTTTCAATGACCCCACGCCATCATCGTAAAAATCTGTGGCTTTCACATGGAACAGCGGCGCTGCTTTCACCCAGCCCCGCCACTCAAATGCAACCTCCGGAATGCTATACCATTGTTTCGCTTTTAGCGGAATCCAGTCTGCGTTTCGTTTTAATTTCATCTGACCTGATTGGGTCAATTCCACTCGTTTTACAAAGGGCTTCCCCACGGTTTTGGTGTAGCGTAAATAGCGCTTCACCGGGGCCGGCAAGGGTTCCATATCAACTTCGGTGATAACCGGTGTCTCATTTTGAGCCAGTAAGCTCACTGTAAGCACCAGCAGAGTAAGGAATCGGATTATTTTTCGCATACGGTCTTTCTCCTCCATTTTTCCACCCCTCAGCTTCGCAAAAATTGTTCCTTCTCAATCGGTCAATTACACCCGGCAGTAAGGTTGGGAATTAGGGTTTATTTTTACTCAATATAACGGTCATTCAAGTCCCGTATCGTTATCGCCGCGCTGCACACTTTGATTCAAAATCGCGGTGTTCATGGTTTACAGGACAGAAGATATGTTCAATTTCTAATCCGCTTGGCGTTCGGCCATTTTACGGCTAAACTTGGACATATTTTTTCAATAACATTGCTCCGATTATGGTCACGATGACCGTAATCAGCCGGCAACCAATCATCATATACCGGGGGTAGCATGGCTCAGATAAAATTCAAAGTGAATGGCAAAAGCACATCGGTGCGGGTGGATCCTGACACACCTCTATTATGGGTACTTCGCGACCATCTGCAACTCACCGGAACCAAATACAGTTGTGGCATGGGCATTTGCGGATGCTGTACGGTGCATCTGGACGGAAAAGCTACCCGCTCCTGCATTACGCCCGTTTCTGCTGTAGCCGGGAAAGCGGTGACTACCATTGAAGGCTTGGGAAAAGAGGGTCTGCATCCCCTGCAGAAAGCCTGGATTGATGATGATGTACCCCAGTGCGGCTATTGTCAACCGGGACAGATCATGACGGCAGCTGAATTATTGGCGGAACATCCCAATCCCACCGATGAAGAGATTGATACCGCGATGGATGGCGCGTTATGCCGATGTGGCACCTACCAGCGAATCCGAAATGCCATCCATAAAGCCGCAAAGGAGTTATAAAATGGCTGCCTTTACCTCTGTTACCCGCCGTCAATTTATCAAACTCACCGGCATGGGCAGCTCCGCGCTGATTTTGGGATTTGCCGCGCCCTGGGCGTGTGCGAAAAATGGTGAGACTAATCTGGAAGACGCTGTTTTCGAGCCCAATGCCTGGGTAAAAATCACCAGCGATGACACCATCACCGTTTACATGCCCCGCAGTGAAATGGGTCAGAAGGTCTGGACAGCGCTACCCATGATTCTGGCTGATGAGCTGGAAGCCGACTGGTCCAAAGTCAAGGTGACCCAGGGACATTTGAATGAAGCCTATGGCAATCAGACCACCGGTGGCTCAAAAAGTGTTCGAACCAACTATGATGCCCTGCGGAAAGCCGGAGCCACAGCCCGGGAAATGCTCATTACCGCTGCAGCCCACACCTGGGGTGTGCCGCGGACGGAATGTCGCGCGGAAAACAATCAGATCATTCATTCGCCTACGGGGAAAAAGCTCTCCTACGGTGAATTGGTCCCCGCGACGACTGATGTACCAGTTCCTGAAAACGCGCCCCTGAAGGATCCGAAGGATTTCAAGATTATCGGCCGTTCGCTGAAAAGCATCGACACGGCCTTCAAGGTGGATGGCAGTCTGGATTTTGGCTGGGACCGGCAGGAATCCAACATGCGCACCGTTGTGATTAGCCGCTCGCCCGTGTTAGGCGGCAAGGTGGCGAGTTACGATGCTTCCCAAGCACGTCAATTAGAAGGTGTGGAAAAGGTTTTTGAAATCCCGACCAGTATTGCCGTGGTGGCCCGGGATACCTGGAGTGCTATTCAGGGACGCCGCCAGCTGAAAATCGACTGGGATTTGGGTGACAATGCCAAGCTGGATTCAAAGGCGATTTCCGCTGAATTGCACAAAAATCTCGACTCACCAAAAGAGACGCTGCGTCAGGATGGCAATCCTGACACCGCACGACGCAAGGCGAATCAAGTATTCCAGGCCACCTTCGAATTGCCCTATCTGGATCATGCACCGATGGAACCCATGAATTGTACGGCTTTCATCCACAATGATGTGTGTGAAGTCTGGGCGCCCACACAAAATCCCGGAGCCGCCTTCCGGGTAACGCAGGAAATTACCGGTTTTGACGATGCCCAAATTCATGTCTACACCGACCGGATGGGCGGCGGGTTTGGACGTCGGCTTCAGGCTGACTTCGTTGCTGATGCGGTGGCAGTGGCGCAACAGGTGGATGCACCGGTGAAGGTGATTCGCACCCGTGACGAAGATATCCAGAATGGCTTTTACCGGCCCGCTTCGGTTCATCGGGTAGAAGGGGCTTTGGGGAAAGACGGCTTCCCAACCGTTTGGACGCACCGGGTTTCTGGTCCGGTTCCCTGGCACGGCCTCTACACCGGCGGGGCAGCGGAACTGGCTTATGACATTCCGAACCAGCGTATTGATTACGCGGCGGCGGAAATTCCTGTCCCCGTGGGTGCCTGGCGATCGGTGGCCCACACCCAGACCGCTTTTGTGAATGAATGCTGGATTGATGAACTGGCAGAAGAGGCCGGGATGGATCCGGTGGAATACCGTCGAAAACTCTTGAAACACCATCCCCGGCATTTAGGGGTAGTCGACCTGGTGGCAGAAAAAGCCGGCTGGGGAAAATCGTTACCCACGGGTCACGCACAGGGCGTAGCGGTGCACTTTTCCTACTACAGCTGGGCGGCGGTGGTGGCCGAGGTTAGTCTGGATGCCCAAAGTAATCTGAAAATCCACCGGATGGACTGTGCAGTGGATTGTGGTACGGTTATCAATCCTGATGGTGTGGCCGCCCAAGTGGAGGGCGGCGTTACCCTGGCACTTACCGCAGCACTATATGGGGAAATTTCCCTGAAAAATGGCCGGGTGCAGCAGTCAAATTTCCACAACTACCGGCTCTTAACCATGGCAGACTCCCCGGTTATTCATACCCATATCGTAAAAAGCACGGAAAAACCGACCGGAATTGGCGAGCCACCGGTTCCCCCTACACCACCGGCTTTGGTGAATGCCATCGCCCGCTTAACCGGGAACCGCATCTACCGCCTGCCCATTCCGCAGCCCCTGGCATAGCCCACGGGGGATGACAACAAATAACTGAACAGGAACTTTCTCGGTTTCTTAACGGAAGTAAACCTTCATCTACGCCCTAAAAGCGTGGATATTTCGGAATTAACAGCGGGAATAAATGATTTTCATCCGCCGCGGCTGTCTAACCGCATCAAATAGCGAAACGATTGATACTCTATCCATACTTCCATTAGCAAAGTCTTGAATTACTATTAAATTAAACCGTTTCCAATTTGTGACAATCGGATGGGGATGGTCGCGGTGAAACAAAAACTGTTGTTGGAATTTTTTAACAACACAAAGGGAAAGAGAAAAATCTCATGGAAGATGCAGTAACATTATTACATCCGGATAAAGCGGTGGTGGATATGCACACGACCTTTTATGCCGAGTATCTCGAGCAATTGGGTCTGTGGGATTTTAACATCACAGCAAAAACATTGGGGAATCCGGAACGGACTGAGGGTGTCACTCACATGACACGACCGGTATTGCAAGCGCTGAAGGCCGACTTTTATTCTGCGGAAGGTAATTTTCTGGCCGCCCATGCATTGTTGCAGGAAGCCATTTACCAGGCGGAATCACGCTTTTACCGTTTACCCTCCGAAGCCAAGGCGAATGTGCTGGGATTTGTGCTTTTTGAAAAGGGTGTTTTTGAAAACCGGTTAGAACACCATGAGGCAGCCCACGCCTATTTCCAGCACGCTTATAAACTAGCCAACCCCGGTCCGCTGAAGGCAATGGCCGAGATTGAACGCTTTGCTTATACCATTAAACCAAACCGGAAAGCTGCCTACGCCAAGCTGGAGCAGAAGGTGGTTGATTTGTCTGAAATGGGCATGACCGCTTACGCGACGCTGGCACTCCATCGTCTGGGGACACTGGCAGATATTGCAGAAAAGTATAAAGTCTCCGCCGCGTACTATAATCGCGCTTTAACTCAGGCGAAAGAACACGGATATGCCTTTTTAACCTGGCAAATTCAAAATACCCAGGGCTACTCAGCGCTGTTGCAGAAACATGCGGATCAGGCGCGTGACATCTTGGAAAAAGTCTCCAACACCACCCCCAGCCACCACATGAAAGCGCTGGCACTCGAAAATCTGGCCCTTCTGTTTTTCAACAGCGAACAATATCCCGCTGCCGCCGAGTATGTGGAGCAGGCATTGGAAATTTCCCGGAAAAACCAGGTGGTCAGCAGGCTGGCACCCGAATATCATTTTCTCGGTGATGTGCATAAGGATTACCTGGGTGAACCCGAAAAAGCGGGCTACTACTACGATCTGGGTTTCAAAGAACTCAGCCTGTACGCCGCTCACGGTCTGCCCCTCACGGGAAATCGCCTGAAACTCATGGAAACACTCGTTGCCTATCTGCGGGAACGACCCTCGACACAGCCAACAGCCACCTATCTGCCGCACGAGTCTCATTTCGAATTCGCCCTTGGCAAAACCTGGCGCAAAATCGTGGATATCTTTCACTACAACCTGGTCCTCTTCCACTTCCGGTATACCGGACGCGGCGAGAAGTTGATTGCCCACCTGGATATGCCCACCACGACCTTTTATTCATTAAGAGATCGTCTTTCCAAGCGTGGTTTTCGCTTCCCGACAAAACGGCAGAAGGATTTTGTGTTCAACCCGGAGCACTACCAGGAAGGTCTCCAGCAATATCTGCAATTCGAGGCAGATAAAACCTGGAAAGAGGTAAATAAGCAGTTTGAAAGAGACCTTATGCAATATCTCTATGCCGCCTATGGCTACCGCAAAACCAGATTATCGGAAATTCTGGATCTGAGTTACCCCATGGTTATCGCCAAAACCAAAGCGGTGACCGATGAGAGTAACAAGTATGAGACATTCAAGCGGGATTAATTCATATAAAATCCTGGTTGATATCACACGTTAATCATCAAACGGCAGTCTTTTCCAGGCTGCCGTTTTTTTTAATCCCGTGCTGAAATTAGCCCTGCAAACAACTACTGCAGTCCGGGCAGATTAAGCTGACCTACGCCGTTGGTAAAATTGCGACAACCCACACCCAGTAAGCGCACCGGTGTACCAGGCTCCCAAATCCGACCCAGCAGAATCCGGGCGGAATGGCGAATCATGGCCGGTTCGGCAGTTGCCGATCCCAACGTCATTTGCCGTGTGAACGTGGTGAAGTCCGGGTAACGGATTTTGATCTGAATTGTGAATGCCATTAATCCCTCTTTACGCAGTTGTGTCCCAAGTTCTGTACTCATGCGGTCTAACCAGGCATCCAGTTCTTCCGGATCGTGAACGTCCCGGCTGAAGGTACGCTCCTGACTCATTGATTTGGCTTCCCGCACACTCTCAACCGGCCGGTTGTCAATGCCCCTGGCCCATTCGGCCATGCCACGGCCCCATTTCCCGAATTGCTGCGTCAAGTCTTCTACCGGAACTTGCGCCAAATCCTTCACCCGCTCAATGCCAAGGGTCTGCAGACGCTGCGTCATTTTGGGACCAATGCCTGGTATTTTACTGACTGCCAGTGGCGCCAGAAATTCCGTTTCACGACCCGGCTCCACCACCGTAAACCCATTGGGCTTGTTAAAATCGGATGCAATCTTGGCCACCATTTTATTGGTCGCAATGCCCACCGAATTGGGCAGCCCCAGATCCCGCCGGATTCGCAACTGAATGTCCTTCACACGCTCCAGCACATCATGCCATTCATGCACAGTCGGTGTAAAATCCAGATAAGCCTCATCAATACTCACCGGTTCGATTTTGGGTGCGGCAGATTGTAAAATGCCCATGATAATCCGGGAGTACATTTGGTAGTGGTTCCGCTGCATAGGTAAAATGACCAATTCCCTGCACAATTGCTGGGCGCGATACATGGACATGGCCGAATGAATGCCGTATTCACGGGCTTTGTAAGAAGCTGCCGCCACCACGCCGCGCTGTTCCGCACGCCCACCCACCACCAGAGGTTTTTCCTTTAATTCCGGATGTCGCAGCAATTCTACCGAGCAGTAAAACGCGTCTAAATCGAAGTGTACAATCGCCCGCGGTGTCTCCATATTCTGAATATTCAAATGCGGATGATAATTTCAAAGAACACTTCCGGTATTTATTTTGCACATCATTCACATACTGGCTGAATGGCGAACATTTTTCCAAAACAGGAGGTTATCAATGCCACAAAAAAACAGGGTCCTGGACAAAGCTCAGGAGCAGATCAGGCTCTGGGATAAAAAGATCGATGAACTGAAAGCCAAAGCTGACCTCGCAGAGGCTACTTCACAACGCAAGTACCAGGAGGAATTGAATCGCTTGGAAGAGAGGCGCCGGGACCTGGCCGGACGCATCGAAAAAGTCAAAAAAGGTAGTGAAGCGGGTTTGGAAGAGCTGGAAAAGGGTCTGGAAGACTTTGGAAAAGCCTTTTCAAAGGCATTGGATAAATTCAAATCCATCTAATGAGCATAATTTTATTGTAGTTTAACAAAGCTTAAGGCATCAGCCTAAACAGGAGGGCTTATGAAGTATCGTGTAGAAACAGACAGCATGGGTGAAATCCAGGTACCGGAAGACAGATATTATGGCGCCCAGACCGCCCGTTCGCTGAAAAATTTCAAAATTGGCTTTGACCATTTCCCCCGTGAAATGATCCGCGCATTGGGGGTTCTCAAACTGGCTGCCGCCCGCACAAATCAGGCATTGGGATCACTCCCGGCAGATAAGGCACAGTGGATTGAGACTGCCGCGCAGGAGGTGATTGACGGTAAACTGGACGCTCATTTCCCTCTGGTGGTGTGGCAGACCGGCAGCGGAACCCAGACCAATATGAATTCCAATGAAGTCATTGCCAACCGCGCCATTGAGTTGGCCGGCGGATTGATGGGCAGCAAAAAACCGGTTCATCCCAATGACGATGTGAACAAAGCCCAGTCTTCCAATGACACCTTCCCCACCGCCATGCACATCGCCGCAGCGGAACAGTGGGTACACCATCTACTGCCAGCGGTTATTGAGCTGCGAAAATCCTTCGAAACCAAGGCCCGCGACTTCGCGAGCATTACTAAAATCGGCCGGACGCATCTGATGGACGCGGTACCCCTCACGCTGGGGCAGGAGTTTTCCGGATATGTGGAACAACTAAAAATGGCGGAAACCAGGATTAATGCGGCCCTGGACGGACTGTATGACCTGGCGCTGGGCGGAACGGCTGTTGGTACCGGCCTGAATACACATCCCGAATTCGCCGAGAAGGCTGCGACTCAGATCGCCAAAATCACCGGTTTACCCTTCCGGAGCGCACCCAATAAGTTTGAAGCGCTGGCAGCTCACGATGCCCTTGTCTTTGCCCACGGTGCATTAAAAACCCTGGCAGCATCGTTGATGAAAATCGCCAACGATATTCGCTGGCTGGCATCGGGACCACGCTGCGGTATTGGTGAACTCATCCTCCCGGCCAACGAACCGGGGTCATCCATCATGCCCGGGAAAGTCAACCCCACCCAGTCGGAAGCCATAACCATGGTTTGCGCCCAGGTCATGGGAAATGATGTGGCCGTTAATGTGGGCGGCGCATCAGGGAATTTTGAGCTGAATGTGTTCAAACCACTCATCATTCACAATTTCCTGAATTCCACTCGCCTGCTGGCCGATGCCATGAATTCTTTCAACCAGAATTGCGTAGTGGGAATCGAGCCCAATGAGCCGGTAATTCGTTATTACCTGGAACATTCACTCATGCTGGTGACTGCCCTTAATCCCAAAATCGGGTATGACAACGCGGCGAAGGTGGCAAAAAAAGCGCACAACGAAGGCATCACCCTGCGGGAAGCTGCCATTGCACTGGACCTGTTGACCGGTGAGGAATTCGACGCTATTGTAAAACCGGAGAAGATGACCAAACCCCACGCGTGATGATGCATGTGTAAGTCGGGAAATTCGGGATAAAAATGGCGCTACTTTCACCGGAACAGCGGGCGACGCTGTATGTGTGGTATTTCGGGAAGACAAAAATCCCCATGTTAGCCTACTGTCGTCCCCGGGTATTGGAAATCACGCCCGATCGCTGCGCGGTGCAGATCAAGCTGCGACGGCGAACCCGCAACCACCTGAACGCCATGTACATCGGTGTGTTTACCATTGGTGCAGACCTGGCGGGCGGGCTTATCGCCATGAATCTTATCCGGGGACAGAAGCTTAACATGGCACCGGTATTCAAGGACTTTACCGCCGATTTTCTGCGACGCGCCGAGTCGGCGGTAACCTTTACCTGTAAAGACGGACCCGCCATCCAGAACGCCGTTCTGGAAGCATTAAACCATGACGAACGGGTCAATTTACCGGTACGAATTTCAGCAACGGTTGAAGAGAATGGCGAAGCCATTCCGGTTGCCGAAATGACATTAACCTTGTCCTTAAAAAATCGGGATTAAAATAGACTATCTGTTCACCAGCGCCCGGTCCACGGCTGCCAGAAAATCGTGAATGGAGAATGGTTTCGCCAGAATAATGGCATCCTGCGGGATTTTATATTCGGCAACCACCTGACTGGCATACCCTGAAATAAAGACCACTCGCAGTCCGGTGTGCTTTTTCGCCAGCTTATCCCATAATTGCCGACCATTCATCTGCGGCATGACCACATCGGTGATGAGTAAATCCAGCTGCTGATCGGTCTTATTCACAATCTCAAGTGCTTCTTCGGCGTCCACCGCGAGAAGGACGTTGTAATCCCGACCCGCTAAAATATCCCGAACCAAATTGCGGGTCAGCGCATCATCCTCGGCGATTAATACATTAAGCCTTTCGGTCTGTTTTGTCGGGGCGGGCTCAGGTTTTTCCGCAGGTTCTGGCGACACCTCTGCCAGGGGTAGGTAAAGCGTAAAGGTCGTCCCAACATTGGGTGTGCTACTGCAGATGATATCACCATTTTGTTGCCGCATGAGACCGTGGGCGCTTGACAAGCCCATTCCCTGACTGGGGGAGCGGCTTTTGGTGGAATAGAAGGGCTCAAACAAGTGCTTTAGTGCCGCCGCATCCATTCCCACACCCGTGTCTGTGATACTGAGTGTCGCGTACCGGCCTGAAGCCAAATGGTTGTGATTGCCCGCGTGTTCCGGTCGATTCATCACGCCTGTCTCCAAGGTCAATGTGCCCCCTCGGGGCATGGCATCGCGGGCATTGCTGGCCAGATTCAGAACAATTTGCCGCAGACTCACCGGATCAAAATGAACCGCACCCGGTACAGATCCGGGCTTAAACTTTAAAGCAATATCTTCCCGTAGGACTTGGCGAATCGCCGGTTCCATCTCCCTGACCTGCTTATTCAAATCCACATTTTGTGGCCGCAGAATTTGTTTCCGTCCGTAAGCCAGCAGTTGATTAATGAGCTGCTGCGCCCTGTTGCCGGCCTGATAAATGGTATCCAGATGTCTAAATGCATTGCGGGGAACGCCCTCCGTTCGTTTCAACAACTCGGAATAACCCATAATGGGTGTAAGTAAATTGTTGATGTCATGGGCAATACCACCAGCCAACCGCCCAACCGATTCCATGCGGTGAATTTCTGCCAGCTCCTCCTGCATTTGTTTACTTTCAGTTGTATCCTCAATAATCGCCAGCAGACCCCATTGAGCCGGAAAAAGATTTACCCGGTAATGCCGTTTCCCGTACCAGGTTTCAAATGATTTAGGTTTAGCATTTTCAATCACATCCTGACGGGATTTGTAGGAGAATGTATCGTCAATTTCCGGAATCACGTCGGTGAGAGGCCGGCCCTCCAGGTCGGATATTTTCTTCTGAAAAAATGAGGCAAAAGCATGATTACAGTAATAGATGGTATCATCGCTTTTCACACTGATGATGGGTGTACGGATGCTGTTCATGAGCTGCCGGTGCTTGATCTCGCTCTCCCGCAGACTCTCTTCTGCCTGCCTGCGCTGAGAAATGTCCCGGATAAAGGCCTGAATATTCCCATTCTCCAGGCGCTTGGCACTGATTTCTACAGGAACCGTATGACCATCCCGGTGTAACAAATCCCGCTCCGTGAGGATGGGGCTGCCCGTTTTTAAATCCTGCCAGGGCAAGCCCTTTACCGATCGGTATATGTCGAAAATAGCGTTGAGATTCAGGTGGAGCATTTCCTCCCGGCTGTAGCCCAGCATCTTGCAGGCTTCCGGATTCACGGTTATTAACTGACCTTCCGCATCCGTAACCACGATACCATCTGTCGCCTGGTCCACCAGCGCCTGGTAGTGTGCTTTGGTCTGGCCGAGTTCCGCCTGATCTGATCGGATTTTCCGAAAAAGTGGTACGACATAGCTGAGCCCCAACAGCATGATAATGGTGATGGCCAGACCGATGGTTTCCATGATAAATTCACCGGTAGTTGCGACCGGATTCTCCATCTCATTCAACAATGCTATAAACCGGCGGAAAGCCATGAGCAAATTGGCCAGGGAAATGAGGACCCAGGCGCGATTCCAGCCCGTTACCCGGATGAGTGTCAGCGACACAATTGCCGCAGCAAATTGCAGCAAAACCGAGATAAGCAGAATAGGTACCAGACTCATTGCAGGTACCTTCGATTACAAGGCCGGATATATTTTTGCGTTTGTAGAATCACGTACACAACCAGCATCCCCATCCATCTGCCGATCAGCACCTCTGTTGAAAGCATCCGAAAGCAGGCAATAATGGGACGTATCTAAAGCTGAAACAAGCTTTAATTCATGAAAAATCCGACCAACGCTAATCCGTCGGGTAATATGCCGGCATCAGCCAGGGAATCAGGGCGAACAGCACCGCCGGTTCGTAGTATGTAGCGCGATCCATCAGCCCTTTGGTGAGGATACCTACCGCGCCGGCATTCTGCTTGGAATTGACCTGGTTGAAGACCCGGTCATCCGCTTCACCCAACTCCATGCCCATATCTAGCAATTTACCAATCGCGTCAGGCAGAATAAACGTGCCGGTGCGGCCCTGGCCGGTTTTACCCTTTTTATCCAGAATCACAATCCAGGCAAAAGCTTCCCAATGACCCTTAATCCGTTCCACACCACCCTCAAGGCCTACGGAAAACTCGCCCTCCGGCCGGGCGTCGTGAGCAGCCTGTGCCCGATTCCAGGCACCCAGCCGTGTCTCAGCATCGGTCCGCGGTTGGCTGGATACACCGGAGGCTACACGCACGCCTTCAACGGAAAAATCCCGGCCGGGAAATGCCCGTTCAAATGCGCCACGGGTGGCAGCGATTTTCACCGGATTCTGTGAAGCAACAATAATCATTGATAAAGGAATTAGAATCGTTAATCCGGAAGCGGTACAAAGCGCAACATCACTGGTCGGTGATCCGAAACCAGCGAAAAATAATCGCTGAGATAATCGTCCAGCTTCAGCGTACGGGTGGTGGCCGTTTCATTTTCATCAAACAGCGCCCGGCTGATAAGAATATGATCAAGGAAACTGGACCAACCGGGATAGGAATCCTCCGCATCTGTTTCCGCCCAGGCCAGATCCCAGGTGGTGAAGTAAAAATTTTCCGTGTCATTCATGAATGCCGTAAAACTTGTGGTAGCACTGCTGGTGGACAGGTCATCATTCCAATCCCCCACGACCACAATGTTGGTATCGGCTGTGCTGTCAATGGTCGTTAACAAGTAGTCGTGCAGCAGGGTGGTGGCATTATGGCGACGCTGGATGCTGGCGGCGTCACCCATGGCTTTCAGGTGCATGTTGATGACGGTAAAATGATACGCCAGGCTGTCCATTTGCCTGGCAAATTTGACCTGTAGCGGGAATCGACCGGCGAAGGTATAGCTTTCGTCCGGGAATAATTCACTGGTATCCAACGGCACAAGTAAATCCGGTTTGTACAAAATGCCCAGCATGAGATAATCGGTACGGATGGACTGGATCAGGTCATACTGGGGCAATGCATTGGCAACACGGACAAGCTGGCTCATCTGATCGATCTCCTGCAGGCAGACCACATCGGCATTTAACGAATCCAGCAGCATAATCACGCGGTTTACCTCCTCCACACCATTCTGGGGGAAATAACGCAGGTTCCAGGTAATTACCTCCAATGTCTCTTCGCCGTTCACCGTGGGAAGCGAAAAGGAATGATTGGAGGGAACCGGTTCGGCACAACCACCCAACCATACCTGCATGAGGACTGCCAGTAGCAGGATATTTTTGATAAACCGTTTTTTCATCTATTGCTAATTATTCACTACCGTATTTCAAACACCAGGCGGCCGGAATGAGAGCCTATCTCACCGGTATTCGAATCAACACCGGCCGGTGATCCGACACCAGGTACTCATAATTTTCCCAGCTTCCAAACCAGGTTTCGATGGGCAAAGTCCGGATAAATCCGCCCTCCTCAAAGGCCGGGAAAAGCGCTTTGCTGATTAAAATATGATCCAGAAAACTGGGCCAGGTGGGATAGGACGCCTGCTCCGGATCCCGGGCGATTTGCAGCGTGGCAAACCGGTAATTTTCCGTATCACCCAGAAACACTGGGAAGGATTGTTCTTGTCCCACATCGGTCACATCATCGTTCCAATCACCCAGTACGATGATATTTTCCAGACCATTATCTACCAGATGATTCAGATAGGTATGGAGTTCCACCGCGGCTTTTTTCCGCCGGTTTAGCCCGTCTCCACAGCATTTCATGTGGATATTCACGACCGTTACCACCATCTCTTTTTTACCAAAACGCCAGACAAAATCAGCCCGCAAAGGGGGTCGTCCGGCAAAATTATAATCCATCTCCGCAAAGGGCTCGGCAGCCATCAGGGGCGTCAGAACATCCTTCCGGTAGAGAATCGCCTGATCATAAAATGAGGATTGCTGGGTCAGGACGTAACCGTACTGAGGCAGTGAAGCCATCAGATCCATGAACGCAGCGATATTCCCGATCTCCTGGACGGCATAAATGTCGGCACCAATTTCGTGCAAAACTTCAGAAGCCGTGCTGATGGTGAGGTCCATTTCTTTGGGAAAATGCTCCATATTCCAGGTCATGGCTTCCAATTCAGCCCAACGGTTGAACCGGGGGATGGGAAACTTATTCTGGAGCGGACGGCCGGGAATGGTGTCCAGAGCACCTGGACTTAACGGTCTGATATTGCGGATGGTTTCCAGCTTCTTCTGGTAATCGGGAATCGCCCAGGTGGCCTGATTGGCTTGTTCGGCCAGTTTACCGACCTGCCGGGCAACCGCTTCATTGGGAACCACATCATCGGTGGAGAGCGTGACCAGACCGCCCCGCTTGGTGGGCAGACTGTAACCGGCCAGCGTTTTTGTTTCTTTGTGAATGTAAAGGGTCACATGCCCAATATTGCTGCCATTGCCATAGCCCTGAAAAACCAGCGTGTGGGTATCCGGATCCTCCCAGGGATAATTGTAGCCGGCGGTGATGTGTCCTGAAAAAACGGCATCAATACCGGGAATCAGATGCGCCAATTGGAGCGAATTGACAGGCGCGGTATGGAATTCTTCCTCAACCGTGGACTCCATAAATTCATCAAATGCCCGTTCGCGTCCATACGGCACACCCAAATGGGCCAGACTCAGAATGACCGTGGCACCCTGTTTTTTCAAGTCGGTAATGAGTTTTTCGGCAACCTCCAGAGAATTTTGAAACCGAAGTCCGCGGGTTTTTTCCGGCGCCAATAATTCCGGTGTGGCGGATGTGGTGAGTCCGAAAAGTCCGATTTTAACGCCATTGAAATTGAGGATTCTTCCGGGGGTGGCGAAATCAACCGGACGCCCGGTGCTCGTTTGAATAATATTGCCGGATAAAAACGGGAATTTGGCGGATTTTGCCAGCTGACGGACATTCTCCACACCAAACATGAATTCGTATGTCCCCAATGCCACGGCATCGTATTGCATCATGTTCATCCAATGGAGGATGGTGCGACCCGAATCGGATATCCCTAACGGCGTTCCCTGGTAAAAATTCCCCGCGTCCACCAAAAGAACTCCGGCTCCTTCTGCCTCGGCTTCGTCGCGGATGTTCTGCACATAGGTGTACATGCTGGCACCACCACCCAGATCAGGCGGATATTCGGGATTCATGAACCAGGCTTTGCTCATGTCAATGGCGCCGTGCAGGTCATTGGTAAACAGAATATGGAGCTTGTCATAGTCGTCGTTTTCAAAATTGGGTGGATAGAGCACCGGTTGGGCTACCAGTGAGCTTCCCAATAAACCCCAGATGAAAAGGGCGGGCAAAATACGGTGTGGGCGGGTTTTAAACGGGGAGGATTTTCTCATGGGGCTGCCGATTCCGTTAGCGATTGAAGACATACGCCAATGACAGCGCAAATTTGGTGGTGGTCTCGTGCACGGTCTCTTCACCGTGATAGGTCTGGCCGGTGGCTACAAATAGATCGGGGTAGGCGTAATCCACCATGCCGAATTCCATGGCCACATCCACAACCAGGTTGCCATAAGTGTAACCCGAGCCCATGGTGATCCAGGTCTGGGCCAGGCTTTTTACCAGTGGTGAACCAGCGTAAATAAATCCCACCCGCACCGGCAAACTATTGAATAACTCATGTTCCACGCCGCCACGGAAAGTGGTGGTTTCGGAGAATGGTGTGGTCATTTCAGATTCACCATTGATGGAATCAGGGTAGGAGGATTTGAATTGACTCCAGTCCTGGTAAGCCACCTCAAAATAGGCACGGGTGCGCAATAAATTCCGAGGTTGCATGCGGACGCCCAGCGACATTCTGCCGGGGCGTGTCTGGGTATAACTAAGTGTCGTATCGGATATTAGATAGCCGGGCGTCGCCGCCGTCTGTGGGAAATAAGGCATTTCAATCGCTGTTGAGAATGTCATTTCCGTGCCGCTTTCATAGTTCCAGGCAATCCGGAAGCGAGGGTTCACATTATAACTCACCCCGATGCGATAAAGAATCGTCGCCTTATCCAGCTTATAATCATAAGCCGTTACGTTTGTGGTGTCCGTATCCAAAGCCGCGTCTGGTGTAATGACTACTGTCCCTTTCGTCACATTCAAATTCCGACCGGTCAACAGACCAAATGAAACACCGGTTTTGAGATTTTTGTAAGCGGCACCCATTCCAAACGCTGTTTCCTGAACCACTCCCGACCGATCCCATTGAAAACTGCCCACCAGGGGATCACGGTTGTAATTGGAAGAGGTTAAATTTCCCCGAACATCTTCGCTGTAGCGGAAAAAAGGTGACCAGTAGGGCGCAGTACCCACTGCCAGTGCCACATGACCGGATGACCAGAGGCCACCGGCGTTGTACAGTGTCTGCCAGGATTCGGTGATATTATAGATATTATCCGTCACCACATCACCGAATTGATCAATAGCAGGGTAGGCGCGTGATTCCAGGCGATGGCTGCTGTTAGAAGTAGCCTCCAGCCGTAAGCCGGGTTTCTCTGCCAGCAGGGCCGGATTGGTGAAAAGATTCATCACACCAAAGGCTTCTGCCGTTCCAACATGACCCAGCGCCATGGCCCGGGCGTTCCCCTGCCAGGTTTGGCCCGTCACATTGGCATTGAACCAGGACTGGCTCCGGACGGTACCGGTAAAAACCAACCCCAGCGTCAAACTCAGGGATATCCACTGTAAAATCCATTTTCTCATCGTATTGCCACCTTTATGCATGGGCATCTTGAATTAAAAAGCATAATCAATTTGCAGACGGACATGATTCGCCTCCGCCCGTGAAGTAATATTTTCCCACAATAACCGGGTATAAGCAGTGGAGCCTTCGGGTGAAAAGGCATAATTAGTCACCGGCGCTCCGGCCTCGTGGGACACCTTCAGCCGTACAGCCCAGTTATCACCAATCCGACTGAACGCTGTCACCCACCAGTGCAGGCTGTGCACCGGGGAATCGAAAATGCGAAAATCCGTGTCCTCAAAATTCCAGAAAAAGCCCTTATACACCAGAGCCGACCCCAGGACTTTGAAGCGATCGGTGAAATTATGTGTCGCGGTAAAGCCCAGGGCTTCACTGGGTGCACCGGCATTGCCTACCATGGAATAGCTGTCACCACCAGACCCCAGGTCAACGGTGAGCCGCCTGCGCTGGGAGAAACGCGTGAAAGAATTGGCATAGATGAGCGACAGGTTGTCGTAATCGGAGAGACGGAATTGGAAATCCACCCGGGTTTCGCGGGAATCGAACGGCGAAGCACTCAGGTAGTCAAAATCACCCCGCTGTTGCCATTTTTGCCGGATTCGGAGGCGGTAGTTAAACGCGAACCGGTATTCCAGCCGGGCGACGGTACGAAAATACCGTGCACCGTCAGCCGCCCGGGTCCAGGTATCAAAATCCAAATTCGCCACCACATCCCGATGCATCTGATAGCGGCTGGAGATGAACCAGCCGCGCTCGGCCTGGGGCTGAGCTGCATTGGAAAAAAGTGATCCGAAAATGGGATCCTGGAGATAGAACAAATCCTCCAGGATGGAGCCTTTGTAGCGTTGGTAATTGGAAAAAGAGCGCTGATAGGGGTTGTCGAATGCCAAATCATAATCGCGATACAACACCAGCAGATTAAAATTGTCAAACTGAACAAAGGCATTCACCACCAGCGCCTGGGGATCGGTCTTCACGCTGAACATGTCATAATCACTATCCAGCACGGCCCATTCGCCCTGAAGCGCCATATTCCGGATAACCGTACTGAATTCAATCCCCTGAATCCGCCGGTTGGCTCTGGCAGCGTCCCACAGCGGTGAGGAAGCGCTGGATGCATACATGGCCGCAATTTCCGTGTCGGCTGTGTTACCAATGGTGGTCAGGTAGCGTCCGGCTTGAGCCGGATCAATAATAGATGCGGCGGGATCGGGGCGTAATTCTTTATCATACAGGCTTTCGTAGGAAGTAAATCCCAGGTAAGTCCCGGGCCAGAAAGTGAACTGGAGATTCCCGCCGTAGGTCACTTCATTCACGCTGTTCATGAGGTTCTGCGGCAAGAGTCCGTACCAGCCGTAGGGTTGGCGTGAATCCATATTGATAATGGTGGTGAAATCTTCACCGGACGGATTCAAGACCGCGTCGCGGGAATTTTTTGATAAAAAGCCGATCAAACGCAGCTTGTTTAACAGCCGCATTTGTAATCCTAATCCGCGCAACGCATAGCTGCGGGTGCCGGAAAGATCGGCAAAAATGCCCGGAACGCGCTTGGACCAGCCGTAGCCATCCCGGCGCGGCGAAAAATAGTCGGTGGTCTCCATGACCACGCCCTGCCCGAAGGTGGCGCTGAAATTTCCAGCCACCAGTCGCTCCATGGAAAGTGGTCCCCAGCGATAATCCTTCAGTGTGAAAGCCCATTTCCCGTCAGGAATTTTGAAATCACCATCGTTTACATATTGGTTTTTTTCGGCTAACTGGCGGTGGTAAGACATGCCAAAATTCACATGCTGACCGTACGTGATCAGAAACTTGTGGCGCACAGCCGGCGGATAATTCCGCAGCAGAACCACCACATCACCCTCTTCAGCGGAGCCGCCGGCGGGCGGTGCTGTATTCAGGGTCATGTTATACCAGTAATGCACCTTGCCCGATTCATCCGGGTCATAATACCGGACGAAATCACGAAGATTGCGATAGCCGTAATAGGATAGCCCGATGGCACTGCGGAGGGCACGCTGGCTGCCGATATTGATTTCGTCCTGTAATTTCAAAACCGCCACTGCATCGATAGGACTCACATTTTGCAACGCTGTGAGATCATCATAGGTGGCCCGATTCACATTAATCGGTTCGGCCAGGCGGTCCAGCCAGACTTCGATCAAGCCCTCGTTGGCGCCTTCCAGACTGCTCCACTGCTCCACCTTGCGATAGGTGTCCTGCAGGCGTGATTTCTCTCCGGTAACCACCAGGGGACGAATCACAATCAGCGGTTTTAAACGCTCCAGTGTCTCCGCGTCGATCGACTCGACCAGGGAAATTTCATATAGACTGAGGAAGGGGCCCTGATAATAGACCCGGTCATATAACGCCTGGGCCTGTTGAGTGGTAATGGGCAGTTCCATAATCTCATCCAGGGAGGCATTATTAATGTCCACCCGGTGCGCTACAGCCGCCCAACTCACCGCCGTCAGAAGACCGGTCAGCAGCAGTACTTTAATCATGATTTGCTTGGGTTGAATAAACATGCGCTAACGATCTCAGAATCGATATTGAAGGGTGAATTGATGGGTCATGGGCAGTACCGGATGTGTTAACAAGCCATAGCCCAGGTCAAATCCCACCAAGTGGGCATTGAATCCCAAACCAACCCGGTTGGGGCTGGATTGAATGCCGGTAAGCAGACTGAACATATCGCTGATGCCATATTCCAGGCCCGCGTGGAATTGGGTATCGTGCCCCACGCTGCTCACCAACGAGAATGTCGTCCAGACGCGATTATACGGGGTGTAGCCGATGCCCGCCTGAATTTCCCGGGGCAGATCCACCTTGGCGCTGTTCAGACCCAGCTGTGGTTGATTAACATTTTTCACCACCACCGCACCCCAGTGACGCTGTGAAAGGTTCGCCCGCAGGGCAATGTCCACACCGATGGCCGATCCGCTACCCAGTTCCATTCCGCCTGATCCGGTACCGGCATAGCCTGCCGAGCGTCCCAGATCCAGTGCGTAGTACTTTACCGTGTAACCCACCGCCAGAGCGGATAAACGGTCCTGCATGAGGTAAAATCCATGACTAAAACCCACCGCCAGTTCATTGGATAAACTGGTATCCTGGTAGGAAACACCGCTGCTCTCCAAAGAGAATCCTACCGTTCCCCACACACCCGGTAGTTGGGACGAAAGTCCAAAAATCGTATAGGGCAGCCAGCTTTGGCCGAAGAGATTTTGATATCCCGCTACCACAGACCGGCGATCCACATCCACCAGCGCGGCGGGATTGGTAAACAGGGCATTCCCACCCGTCACATGGGCAATGTCAGAAGCCGCCAGCGCTGTGGAGCGAGCGGTTTTATACATCACATCGGTGGTCACTTGAGACCAGGCCAGTCCTGTCACCATGAACAGCAATATCGTTACCCGTCTCATTTCAACCTCGTTCCAATAACCACCGGCGCCATGTCAGAAGCCCGCTCGCCGGTATTGCGATTAACAGTTTCCAAATGCATGATGTATGTCCCCGCCGGGACAATGGCGTTTGTGGCATCACGGCCATTCCAATACTCGGTTTTCTCCAACGCCAAGGGTCTGAAATCATCGAACAGCGTTATCACATAACGACCGGAGACGTCAAATATTCTCAGGGTAATCCGGGAGTAGGCTGGAAAACTGTAGGTGTACTGGATGCGCTCCCCCAACTGAGGGACAAACGGGTAGGGACGCACTTTTAATGTTGTGGCGCCGGTACCGGCTTCGCCTTCCGGCTTTTCACGCACATCCTCCGGATAGGCGGCCAATAATTGGCCTTCTGCCCGGTAGCTGCTGCCCACACCGCCGATTTCCACAATCATGCCCACCTGTAGCAGACTGTCGGCCGTGGGATCATCCAGCATATTGGTGGTATCCCACACCCGCACAGTTGTGGCGCCGGTGGCATCTTCAAGGATGATGTTGGAGCCCCCGCCAATGTTATCACTTCGGCTGGTGATCACGCCGGACATTTTCACGAATGACCCTTCATAGACCAATGTATTCAACTGAGTGACATCAATACTCCGCACCAATGGAATGGGTCGGTTCTGCGCCAGAAGCGTGTAGGTAAAGCTGGAAAGCTGCACCGTCTCGTCTCCGGTGGACGAACTCACATACACATCCACCACACCGGTGACCTGCACCGAATCACCGCGTACCAGCGGCGGGTTTAACAATCCAGCCTGATTCAGATTAATGCCAAATCCCGAACCATCCTGGATGTACATACTGGTGCGGTCTGTCCGAATCACGCCGGAACCGATGGTCACCACCGCGTTGAAGGTGACATTCTGGCCAACATAGTCATCAATATTCTGCCGCACCGTCCCGATGGTCAGGGCTTCCGGTGGCTCGGCAATCGTAATGCCGTTGGTATTACTTTTCGTGGAAATGTTGCTGGTATTGGTGGCCAGGATATAGAATCCCAACTGCCCTTCAGCACCAATGGCCGGGATCTGGACAGAATAGGTATCGCCACCGGAATTGGTCATGGCCAGCGTCGAAGTATCTCCGGCAAAAATGTAATAAAGTGTCACTGCTGCCAAACCGCTGGTATCCACCACGGTGGCGGAAACAGTGATGGGATCGGATGGCGGCGGATTCGCTGGTGAAGACTGGATATTGGAAATCACCGGCTTGGTTACCGCAAGCGTGGTTACCACCCAGGTATTGGCCAGATCTTCACTGGTTTCATCATGTCCGGTAATGCCGTTCCCGCCGCTTGAAACTTCCGCACCTTCGTTATTGGCGGCACGAATGAGTTTCTCACCATCCAGATGAATGGGCGCTGCAGATTGATTGGCAATAGGCGTGTCGGGCAGGTAACTGCCAACTCCGGTTTTATCCACCGCGAAATCGGTATTTCCCCAGATGAGGTAATCCACATCCTGCACCACCGCGCTGCTGCCATCCCAGGCGAACAAAACCAGTGTCTCGCTGGCATTTCCCAGAAATCCATAGGGGGCGCCTCCGATGGTTGTCTCGCCAGTCACGGCCGGCAGCAAATCCTCTTTAAGCGCCAAATCCGGCAAGATGCCATAGGCACTCTGGTAGCGGCTGGCAGTGCTGAGACCTACAACCAAAGACGCACCTGGCGCCAAACCCTGATTCGGAAAACGGGCGATGAAATCGGTTGATCCACCGGACCAATAATCTGCGCCGGATGGCAGGTTATAGTAAAATTTACTATTGGTCTGATCGGTGGCGTCGGTGAGATAATAATTGCTCAGATTCACCGTTTGGTTGGTGGGATTTTCGATGCGCACATACTCACCGTCAGAGGGTTGCAGAACCACCTCGGCAAATACCAGATGATCGATCTGCGCCATAAGTCCCAACGGCAACCCGGCCAAAACCAGGGTTACAAGGGTGATGATTTTTCGTTTCAAATTATACTTCCTGTCAATTCAGGTGTCGTCACCCGGCGCCCGGGAGTTCAAATCGGACGCCGGATGAAAGGACATTATTTCAACAGCATTACTTTTTGGGTTTTGGTGAAAGACGGGGTCGTCAATTTCACAAAGTAAATTCCCGACGCCATACCATCCGCCTGCCATTGCAGTGAATATTCACCCGCTGGTGCGGTACCTTCAGCCAATGTTGACACCAACCGCCCACGCAGGTCATAGACCACCAGGGTATAGTCACTCTGCACCGGTAGAACAAAACCGATGGTCGTGCTGGGATTAAAGGGATTGGGGTAGGGTGCATTCAGAGCAAATTCAGCCGGAACAATGCCAGCTTCAGGCTCGATGGCTGTGAGGAGCACCATATCCTCTTCGTACCCCACCAGCAACTGGTAAGTCCCGCTGTATTCGCTGCCCACTCCGGAAAAACGCCAGGTGGTACCATTGGTCAAGCCGGACATATCAATGCCGGTGGACTCCCAGATGCGTACAGTGGTGGTGTCAGTCCCACCCCTGATGAAGAATGTGCTGCCGCCACCGGCTGTGTATTGGTCTACCACTTCACCTTCGAACTGTATCCAGGTCCCTTCCCAGTCAGCGCTATTAGCCTCACCCACGCTCACCTGAGCGGGTGCGGGGAGGTCATTTCCGGTTGAGATGACCTGATAATTAAAATAGGCCAATTCCACCCGGCTGCCGTAGAATGCGATTTCACCAACCGCATTCAACTCATCACCGCGGGAAATGCTCACATCTTCCGGATAATAGAGATTGATCCCCCGGCTCGATTCGTCCTGAATGTAGGCGTTGGTGACACCGTTCTGGAGAATGCCGGAGCCGATGGTCACCAAACCGGTAATTGTATAAATCGCACCTTCCACCGGATTCGCCTGAATATCAGCAATATCCACTGGCGTGGCAGACGCGATCATCTGCGTGAAAATGGCGGATGAACTCACCAGGTCATTATTATCCGTGGTTTCGAATTTGAACTGCAATTTGCTGTTGGCACTCTGGGCCGGGATAATGCCCATCCAGGAATTACCCTGATCCAACCACATTTCAGCGCTGTTGAGAAATGTCCCGTCCGTACCGTAAAGGATATTGGCGGTAACGACATTGGTTTCCTCATCCGGTGGAATCATATCTACGCTGATTTCAATCTCATTCTGGCTCGTAACCCAGTCGGGTGAGACAGCTAGATTTTCAAAGGTGGGCGCATTGGATTCCACCAGCAGGTCGGTGAGCATGCGGGGCAGGATCTGGTAGGTACCGTTATATTCAGTCACAATACCGATCACATCCGCCGGCCAGGCCGGTTCCACGGAACCATCAATATTGGTCTCCTTGTCAATGCGCATGACCCCTACATCGGAATCGTTATCTGTCATGTTTAGATTGGCATCGGAACCGGTAGAGGGCCAGGAATCACCGCTGCCGGTGTTAGATAGATTGTTAATCCGGATGAGCTGACTTTCGTAATCCTCACCGTTGGCATTCAACTGCGCGATGGTGAGCAGCGCCGGTTCAGGCAGTGCCACATTGCTGGCCAGCACAATGACATCACTTTCGGCAGCCGGAATGATCTCCAGCTTGCCGTTGTATTCATCGATTTCTCCCGTGACCCGCACAGAGTCGCCCATGGCCAGCGGCAGGGTACCGCCAGTATAATAAAGCGAAATGCCGCCGGTGGCGTCCTGGATATTGAATTCCGTGGTGCTGACCCAGTTAATGCTATTGACCACGCCTGTTACCCGGACGATCGAGCCCAAGGCCACTTGCCGCGCTTCACCGATGGTTAAATCGGTAACAATATGCACCGTAACATTCACGTCATCCGTGTCGGTTTCATCACCATCATCGGTTACGGTCAGCTCAAATGTAAAGGTTGTGGTCTCCTCCACATCGGGCACGGTGAAGGTTACCACCGCTGCGTCGGTTGCACTCAGCGTTACAGCGGGTCCCGCCGTCTGGGTCCAGGCATAAGCCACAACTTCGCCGTCACTATCGGCGCTGGCACTGCCGTCCAATGTCACCGTGTCGCCGGAATCAGCTGTTTGATCCGGCCCGGCATTGGCTGTGGGTGGGAAATTGGCGCCGGGATCCAGGGATTGCCCTTCATTGATGGCACCGGGGGAAATGTTCATCACCACCCAGGGTGAATTATCCAGTCCCAGGCGACCGATGGATTGACCTTCCGCACCTTCATAATAGGTATCGTCCGGTGTTCCTACCTCCATGGGGTTGCCATCCAGATCATTCATGGCTCCTTCATAGGAAACGGCGTCCGTAATGACACCGTTAACAGACACTTGAATGCCGTCCGGCGCGCCGTTTTGAATGGTAAAACCGCTGGGGGTATGATCCACATTTGGGACGGATGATACACCGACCACATAAAAACCATAACCGCCCACCTCATCGGTCAAAGTAATTGTACCCAGATCGATTGGACTGGGGGCGTAAGGTGCGCCACCGTTACCGTTAACAAGATTCACCACAACATTGTTATAGGTGCCGGCCGGTCCCGCTAATTCAAAGAATTCACCTGAATCAGTGCCGGGCTGATCGTAGTCAATTTCATTGAAAAATAACTGTGCGTTCAGGATTCCCACCGATAGTAAGGCCGTCAGCAATATTCGCAACTTCATAATAAATATACTCCTATGATTAAACAAAAAGACGCCGGGCAGTGGGTTGAACCATCCGGCGCGTTGAAAATTTTATGATGATACCCCGGTAAATTTGGCGGGTGATCCCAGGGAATAAATTTGTGTAAAACCTCATTTGCATCAGCAACCTGAAAAATACACCTGAAGACGACGTTTAGCAAAAGTCGATTTCGTTACGACCTGCACGAAATTATGCCCGGGTTTATGTATATCAATGTTTGCGATGGCGTGTTTCCTCCCAGCCAAATTGTATCGCCAGCCACGGCAGTCCCCAGCCAATCCAGGCGCCGGTCAGCAGATACCGCAGAAACCGGGCCATATCGGTCTGATAGCCAATTGAAGTAAAAATGACCTTCAGTCCAAACACACAAAAGGCAATGCCGATGAGCCCCACCATAATTTTCAGCAAACTCATGGGCAATTTCGCCGATGCCACACTGGCCACATACCGGCGCTCGTGTAAAACGCCGCCCCAGAAGCCAATCAGTGCCGCCCCGCCCTTCAGGGCATTATCCGGGACATCGTGGGGGAAAAACATGAACCAGCCCAGTAAGAGAAACAGGAAGAAAAAGGTCTGGCGCGAGGGTCCGATGGTGAGCCAGATTTTTGGTTGGGCTTTAAGGATATAGTAAAATGCCACCAGGGTCAGTAAGCCAATCAGAATCCCGCCAATGACATCCTGTGGATAATGCACACCCAGATACACCCGTGATGCCGCGATTCCCACAATCAGCACACCGGCAGTCCAGTACGCCCAGCGCCGCTGAATCTCCCACGCCAGCCAGCCCCATAAAACCATGGCCGTTTGGGCATGACCGCTGGGAAATGACCAGCCATCCGCCGTCATGAGATGCTCAATATCCGGTCGTGGGATCTGAAATATTTCCTTAATGAATGCGTTCAGCACCGTGGTGAATAACAGCACGGCGCCCACCCGTCCCATGGCATCCCGCTGCCACAACCAATACCCCAAAGGCAGCGCCAGCAGAAAAAAGTATTCCTCTCCCAACAGGCTGAAGCCCTGAAAAACAGGTGTCAACCACTCTGACCGAATTGCCAATACCCAATCCATTGCTCTCTTCCCTCCTGATGACGGTTTTAATCCTTACCTGTCATTTTGCCGGCTACTTGTGGCAACATAGCAAAAAATTCACCAAATGCGCATTCAATTCCCTGGATTACAGCGTCGCATATCATTCAGACAGACAGCAGCGTGACCAGCTATTTAGCGATGTGTCAGCATGCAGATAATTCGCACGGCTCTCAACGGATTGAATTGCTGCAAACTGCCATCCTTCACAACGATTAAGCAAGGTCTGGGGAGGTAAATTTTCTCGGAATAACGCTGACTTAAGCTGGCATGTTTAAGGTCAAGCGTGGCAAGCAAGCTATCTCAAGGCTGGAAAGAATTCCTAACAAGAGACCAGTTTACTTGTCACGCCAAAACCACGCAACAGATGCGCCCGTAGTACTTCCTGCTGGTTACTTGAGTAGCAGGATCTTTCGGGTTTGTGAGAAATTAGCTACCTGCATCCGGCAGAAATAGATCCCGGCTGCCGCATTTTCGCCGTGCCACCGCACCTTATGATAGCCCGCCGGAAGTTGGGTGTTAACCAGTGTTGTGACCTGTTGTCCCAGGATGTTATAGATCACGATGGAGACTTCCGCCGGCTCCGGCAACGCAAAATCCACTGTAGCAGTAGGATTGAAGGGATTGGGATAGATATTCCGCAATGCAAACTCAGTCGGAAGTTGAATCTCTGCCGCGGTCGCCGTTATTTCGATCACCGGATGTTGCTTCACATTTCCCTGGTAATCAACATCACTCAACCGATACCTGTAGGTCGTTCCGGATTGAACCGACCCGTCATAATAATCGTACTGTGTTTGATCATTGGTTGACCCCTGACCCACAAGCCCCTCATTGGATTCATAATCAGCAACCAAGGTCCAAATTGAATCCTGTAATGACTGTCGCTCTAAGAGATACCCCAGATTCTCAATTTCGCTTTCGGTGGTCCATTTGAGGTTAACCCCACCACCCGTATTTTCAGCGGTAAAGGATGAGAGTTGAACCGGCAGGCTGTTGTCCCCTGCCATTGTGCCCAGGCTGAATTCGCTGAAGCTGGTATTGCCTAGTTTGGCAAAGGTCCGATCTACCAAATTATGCGTGAAATCAGAAGTGACATCGATCCAGCCCGAACAACCATCCGGTCGTTTGATCAGACGGACCAGGTCAGGGCTATTGATCCCCGCTACCTGGCTGTAGTCGATGGTCAGATTGGCGGTTACATCCCCGATCTCGTGGACACCCCAAATAATATCTGCCCGTTTTACGACTCCCTCCGGCCAGCTGCCAACATCTGCAGTGGTGACGGGACCTAACCCGTTGGTGTCGTAATAGACATGCAGGTAATTTGAAGCGTTCGGTGTGTTGGTTAGTGTCACATTCACGCTCTGACCCGTATTCCCAATCTGTGTCGGTGTTGTGTTTTGGACAACCGCAGGATGTGCTCCCATCAAAGCGCCGGATTTCGTCCAGGCATTTGCCGTATCAAAGTTGTTTAATGTCCCGTCATTGACCGGGTTATCACAATACAACTCCGTACTGTTCGATGCCTGATCGAAATTGTAACAGACGATAAGATGACTGTCATCAGTTGATTTCAGTTTCCGGCACATGTCCGCCTTGATCTGGTCCTGAGTCCGCCCCTCATCCCAGATGCGGAGGGCATCGACCGACCCATCAAAAAACGATTCCATTGAGGAAGAATATCTTGCGCCGACATTAAAGTTCGTATTCCCCTCATAGGATGTCCCCATCGAAAACAACTGTCCGATGAGCACGCCATTCACATATAATTTAAGTGGCGTTGAACCATCGAAGCTGTAAGCGACATGTGTCCATTTTCCGGAAACAACCATACCGGGGGCATAGTATCCCAGATCGTATCCAAACCCAATATTATTCCATGTTCCCGAAATGCTTGCCGTAGAAAAACCGAAATTATAGGTATTTCGATTACTGCTATTGCCCCAACCGACAATCGTCCGACTCTGAGTCTGTTCGGTTTTCACCCAGGCTTCCACGGTAAATGGTTCAGTCCCGCTGGGCACATCCGGTGCGGCGGAGATGTAATCATCCGTCCCATCAAAAGTCAGCGCATTCCCTGATCCCCCCACAACCGGAAAGCGATTACGCGGATTTCCAGGAACTGAGCGTGAGAGGTAATACCGGTTTTCATCCACCCCGGCGTATTCAATCACCGCAATCCGGTAGGTCGTGGTCGGTGTCACACCAGTTACCATTACACTATCTCCACTACCGGCATAGACGCAATACCACCCACTTGAGCCAATCTGAGCGCCTTGACCTAAGGCAGCGTTGGCGGTATAGGTGGAGCCATTGACGGGTAGCGGTGAGCCGGTAAGGCCTTCCTTCACAAACACCATCCGGTTTTCACCGTTAACCCCGTTGGACCAGTGAATGGTCATTCGATCAAGGCGATTATCCGTGACACTGATATTGGATGCTGGACCAATATTGGAGAAAGTACCGCTGGCAAAGGGACCTCCGGCATGGCCGGCGTCGATCGCCTGGACGCCCCAATAGAAATCACCACCGGCAAGTTCATTGATCGTATAACTGGTCCCGGATCCCACATTACCCGACCTGACGATCCGTCGTTTTCCTGAACTGATATCGGCTGAGGGTGAAAGTGTATTGCCATTTGTGGCACCGGTACCGATGAAAACATTATAGTTTAACCCATTCTGGCTGGTCTCCGTGTCGGTTGCTTTGTTCCATGAGAAGGTGATCTTGTCTGTAACAGAGACCTGCAAGTTGGTTGGAGCCGAGGGTGGTGTATTGGGCGAGCCACCAATGTTTTCATACAATTTGTCTATTCCGGTATAGGAAGAGGTGGTGGCGTCACCGGTAACGAACAAATCCAAATCACCGTCATTATCATAATCATTCCAGGTCATCGACCCCTTGTAGGCACCGGGGAGTTGACCGTCTGTGGCTTCCGAGAAGGTGTTATCACCATTGTTTGTAAACAAATTCGACTGGACACCCCAACTATTGTTCCGACCGTTCATGACCAAATCGGCCAGACCATCGGAATTATAATCACCCCAGGCAACGGCGGGATAAGTCAGACTGGGAAATACAATACCGGATTGATCCGTAAAGGTATTGTCACCATTGTTTTTATAGAGTTTACCGGGAACATAGCCAACGCCGCTAATCATATTGTAGCCAACGACAACCAGATCCAGGTAACCGTCATTGTTGTAGTCACCCCAGGCCGCCGTGCCTTGCTGGACCGGTATCCAGGGCATACCATCGGTTTGAGCGACAAAATCAGCGCCGCCGATGTTTTTGTAGAGTTTTGCAGTGTAGCCATTTTCAGCCGTAACCCCGGTCATGAACAAGTCATCGTAGCCGTCATTATCATAATCGCCCCAGGCTGCAGTACCATATCGCAACTGATCAAATACGATATCAGCCTGAGCCGTAAACGTCCAGTCTCCGTTATTTTTATAGAGTTTTGTGTAATAGGTCCCATCGCTGCCAACAACCAGGATGTCGGGATAGCTATCCCGATTGTAATCATCTACAAAAGCAAGGATTTGATAATAGTCCGTTGATGTGCGAAAATTAACGACTTGGGTGAATGTGTTATCGTGGAGATTTCGGTAAATCAACATGTAATTACCTGTCGTCATGAAAAGGTCGAGGTAACCATCGTGATCAAAATCTTCCCACTGTAAAGGGCTACCATAGTAGTTGCTTAAACCATGGCCGGATAACTTGGTGAAGGTCTGGTCATTATTATTTTGATATAATTCTGCGCCGTTCATACCCATCACAACCACATCCAGGTCACCATCATTGTCCATATCGCCCCAGGCTGCTTTGCTTTGGCTGTTTTGCGTCATGGCAAGACCAGTCTCCTCTGCAAAGTTCGGTAAGGTGTAGCTGGCCGGATTATTCGTCGCGGTAGTAACCGAATAATTTTCACCACCTCCGGCACCGTTGTATTCGAACACCATGGCGCAGTAGGTGCTGAGCTGCGTCAAACCGGTGATGTCAACTGTCGTACCGGTGCCGTTGTAAACACAGTACCAGCCGGTCGTCCCGATTTGCGTACCTGATCCGAAGGCACTATTGGCCGTATAGGTTGTATGATCAACAGGTTCAACCGAACCGGAACTGGCCTGCTTCAGGAATACAGCACGTTTACTACCGTTGCCATTGGTCCAGGAAATGGTGGCTTTTCCTTTGTCAGGATCGCTGAAAACAATCTCGGAGGCCGGTGTGGTCGGCTCATCGGCACTGGTGGAAAAGCTCACTTCATTGCCATAGACGGTTCCTGCCGCATTGGTGGCATAAGCACGTACATAATAGGTGCTCAATCCTGACAATCCGGTAATGGCGGTGGTAAACGCACCTGTACTGGTGGCTGCACCTTCCTCAGATTTACTGTCAGCGACTGTTGGAGCGCTGCTGGTGCTCCAACAAATACCATGTTGGGTGGGATTAGGCACACCCAAACCAGTGACGGCACCATTCCCGGTGGCTGTGATAATGGAAATGTCGCTAACCGCCTGGGTAGTTACCGTTGGAGCGGTTGGCAAGGTGGTGAAACTGACTTGATCACCATAAGCCGTACCGGCGGTATTGGTTACATAAGCGCGCACATAATAGGTCTCATAGGATGCCAAGCCTGTGAGCTCGCCGGTAAATGCACCTGTCGCCGATACGGGACCATTGGCGGTTGTATCATCAGCAACGGTCGGACTAGTGGAAATGCTCCAGCAAAACCCGTGTTGGGTTGGGTCAGGAATGCCCACATCGGTGACATTGCCATTCCCGGTCGCGGTCGTCTGTGTGATTTCACTTACCGTCCCGGTTGTCACCGTTGCCAGAGTCGGGAGCGTGGTAAAGCTGACCTCATTCCCATAGGCTGTGCCAGCGGTGTTGGTGGCATAGGCGCGAACATAATAGGTCGTGTTGGAAATCAAACCTGTGAGGGCACTGGTGAATACGCCCGTTGCCAAGACAGTGCCACTGGCGGTTGTATCATCAGCAACAGTTGGTGTTGAGGAAGTACTCCAGCAAATCCCATGTTGAGTGGGATCAGGGACGCCCAGGTCGGTTATGTTGCCGTTCCCCGTGGCCGTAGTAATCCCAATGTCAGAGACTGCCTGTGTGGTGACGGTGGGCAGGCTGGGTAATGTGGTGAAGGTAACATCGCTACCATATACCGTTGCAACAGAATTGGTAGCGTAAGTGCGTACATGGTAAGTCGTATTGGGTAATAACCCGGTCATTACGGATGTGAAAGCCCCTGTCGAGGTCGCCTCGCCCTCTTCGGTTCGATCAGATGTTGCAAGCGTTACGGATGTAACGGTCATTTGAGTACCCTGTACCGCTTTATTCAGTTTGGACTTTTTTGTTGAAGCTGGCTGGATAGGTGCTGCCGGCGCCCCATTTAAACTCCCGGCTAGAAATGTCGGATTCTCTTCTGTTCCCCACACCATACCGTGTTGGGTTGGATTTGGGACGCCCAAAACCGTTATGGTTCCATTACCGGTCGCAGTCGTGCTGGCAATGTCACTCACGGCCTGGGTGGTTACGGTCGGTTCCAGGAACGTCGTAAAACTGATATCATCACCATAGGCGGTTCCGGCCAGATTAATGGCATAAGCCCGTACATGGTAACCTGTCCCGGCAGATAATTCAGTAATGGACGAGCTGAAAGACCCGACGCCTGAACCGATTGATATATAGGAATCGGTCGTTTCAGGATTTGAGGCTGTCTCCCAGCAAATACCCCGTTCGGTGACTGCTTCGCCACTGACATTGTTGGTGACTTCACCCCCGGTCGTAACAGAAGTGGTTGTAATTTCACTGGCTGCCGTGGTAGTCAGTGTGGCCAATTCGATGACCGGATCAGATGGATATTGCCAATCCAGATAGGGGTAGCCGCTGTTCCGGCTGTTACCCATATTCCAAATATCATTCGTGCCAGCATCCTTAAAATCCCAACCAGCATTTGTAAAGGTTGATCGAATTTGCATTTCTCCCGTGGTTATGCCGGAGCCACCGTTGCTGGTTAATTGTCCGGATGAAAGCGTATCCCAAAAACAGTTATTCACCTGGTAACTGAAACCGCCAATGAGACCGCCGATATAAGATCCCGTACCGGAAACTGCTCCGGTACTGAAACAATTGGTCACAATACCACTTGTGTTATTCCCTATCAATCCCCCCACAGCATTCGTACCTGTAACGGTTCCTGTAGCATAACTATTAATCACATTGGACGAGGGATTGTGCCCCACCAGACCACCACAACTCCAGTTGGCACCCAACATTGTTGTCGAACAGCTACTGAAACTGGTGGAAATTGTAGAACCCGATCCATTCTTTCCAACCAAACCTCCAATAGCTTCCCCATTTCCAGTAACACTCCCGGAGCTGGAACAGTTTTCAATGGAGGTGGCAGATCCATAACCATTGTCAGCTACCAGGGCTCCAACCCAAGCTTTGCCAGTTATCGAAACGTTGGTAAGGTTTAAATTTTTAATAATTGCACCACTAGTTTTTCCGAATAATCCCTGATAATCGGTCCCACTGCGATTGATATACAGGTCATTTATGATATGGCCTCCGCCATTAAAAACACCGCTAAAATGGGGATATATGTTTCCAATCGGTATAAATCCAGTGCTACTGTTCAATGTGGCTGTACTTGAAGCATCAATATCGCCAGTCTGAATAAAATGTGCACTCCAGTAATCACTATTAGTGGTATTACTCAGGAAAAGAAGATCATTCAAACAACCGATCTGGTAGGGATCGCCTTCAGTTCCTGATCCGTAGAGTTCCACGCCGGTACCGGTTACCGTGATTGCCTGGGGTGAATCCAGGGCGTTATCGGTAAATGTGATTGTCCCCGGGACGGCACCGGTAGCGGTCGGCGTTAAGGTCACCGTAAAGACCTGGTCGTTGCCGGCAGTAATTTCTGCCGTCGTTGGAGAAATGGCATATTCAGACGGATTGCAGGTAATATCGCTGATAGACAGGGTGATATTCCCGTTATTTGTGACTGTGACTGTCTGTTCACTACTGGCATTGACCTGGGCATTCCCGAAATCCAGGTTGGATGTACTGGCACTGAATACCGCCTGTTGCCCAGTGCCGGTCAGAGAGATAGTATTTGTTGTGCTATTGGGATTATGCGTCAGAGTGAGAGTTCCGGATTCGCTCCCATGGGTTGTTGGTGCGAAATTAACGGTAATTATCTGATCGGCTCCCGTAGCAATATTGGCAGAAGTTGGTGAGACCGTAAAGAGTGCGTTATCGCTGACAAGAGCTGCGATAGATAAAAATCCGCCCCCAGCATTGGTAAGGGTGACTGTTGCATCACCACTGGTATTCACAGTCACATTTCCAACAGCCACAGTGCTCGAACTGGTCTGGTAGACTGGTGCGGCAACCGGTGCAGTTGAATTGGCCCAGGTGGGTGCATTAACCAATGTAGCGGCGTGGTTGTTTCCGGTTCCATCTCCTATGGTCGAACCACTGCCCTCATCACAGCGCCAATAGCCCACCAATCCCGCTTCCGAGCCGGTCAGAGACCCGTAATTAGCCTGGAGCTGAGTGGCTGTTCTGAGCGTATTCCACAGTCGAACCTCGTCCACCTCGCCCGTAAAATAGCCGATCAGACCCGCTTTTGTTGCAGCGCTGATACGGTACTGGTCCAAATTTCCCTGCATGGTAACAATGGACTGGGGCGTACCTTCTTCAAGCCCGTTGATATATAAATGCATGAGCCCATCGTTTGCTGCCGAGATAGCGATATGATACCAGGTACCGGCTTCCGCCGTTGTACTGCTGGTTACATATCGGGAATTACCATCAAAGATGTAGTGGCTGAAATGCCCATCACTATTGATGTACAACTGCTGCGAATAGAAAGACAGGGGATCAGAGCTGTTCGTCCGCATAAACAGATTCTCAGCTGTCCCGGTGGACGGTTTGACCCACATTTCCATGGTATAAGCTGTGGGTTGAAACGCATCAGGAATTACGAGATACTGACTGTTGGCGGCATTAAAAGTCAGGGCTTTCTCCGCTCCTGCCTGGGCTTCAAACACTCCCGAACCAGTGATGGCGACATTATTTGTGCCGGTATTGTCAGTAAAGGACAGATTCCCGTTCTGTGCACCGGATGTCGTCGGTGTAAAGGTGAGTGAAAAAACCTGATTGCTACCGGCAGGAATATTGGCGCTGCCCGGTGAAACTGAATAGGCTGCGCCAGGAGTTGACACGGCTGAGATGTTCAAAACACCACCACCTGTATTGGCGATGGTAATATTTTGTTGAGCGGATTCACCAATGAGCACATCCCCAAAATCGTGACTGGACGGCGAAGCAGAAAATACCGGAGCAGACACCGCAGCGCCCGAAGAAGTGACCCAAGTGGGAGCATTTACCAGCGTGCCGGTGTAGCTATGTCCAGTGGCATCACCGGCTGTGGTGCCGCTGTTTTCATCGAACCGCCAGTAAGCCACCAGATTATCTTCATTGCCAGCCAGTGACCCATAATGAGTCTGAATTTCAGTTTGAGTGCGCTCATCATTCCAGATGCGCACCTCATCAATTGATCCTTGAAAACATTGCCCCCAAATCGCTGACCCGATTCGCAGGTTTAGTGTCGTACCTTGTTCCACCGGAGCAGCTCCCAAACTGAACTGTTCGCCATTGAAATAGAATAAAACATTATCCGGTTTATAAACAACGGCGATATGATGCCAGGTATCCGTCGTAAGTGTCACTCCCGGGATCCAGCCATTAGTCCCGTACCCGATAATCAATTGGCTTGTATTTTCTAAAACCCAAATGCTACGATCCCAACCGCCATCATCTGTTGATAATAGGCTCTTCCGGCATTAGTGTGGAATCATGTCCAACCCACCGAGATGGAAGAGGATAGCTGTCCGATAGTTTTCAAAACTTCTGAACCCTCTGGCGACGGACTTTAGTTGCTGAATTCTTGAGTTCAACCCTTCGG
>JAIPJR010000021.1 GCA_021734045.1 Fidelibacterota bacterium | reverse complement strand
ACGAGGTGACCATCGTGGTAGCTACCAATCAGCCGCCGGTAGCCGATGCCGGTGCGGATCAGTCCTTTGATTGTGTCATTGGCAGCACCGATGTCACCCTGGACGGCTCGGCTTCAAGTGATCCTGATGGTGATGCCCTTAGCTACAGCTGGATGTTGGATGGGACGGAAGTCAGTTCGGCTGCCGCCTTCACCGACTCCATCGGTGGTGGCGTCCATGACTATATCCTTACCGTCAATGATGGCCAAGCCTCTGCCAGCGATACGGTCTCCGTCACCGTCAATGTGGACGACGAAGCACCGGTCATTACACTGTCCGGCGCCAATCCTGACTCGGTGGTGTGTCTCTATGGCTATGCCGATCCGGGTGCCTCCGTGGCGGACAATTGCGACGCCAATCCGGCCATGACAGTTGCCAGCACGGTGGACACCAGCCAGGTGGGTGAATATACCATTACCTACTCCGCCGTGGATGCCAGTGGCAATACTGCTGAAGTCGTGCGCACGGTACGCGTGATTAATCATGCGCCGGTGGTGGATAATCCGGTAGGTGAAGTGGTGCTCTCCTACGGAACCAGTGTCCTGAGTACCACTATTGATCTCAATAGCGTCTTCAGCGATCCGGATGCCCATTCACTGCAATTTAGTGACGCCATTGCTGATTCTTCAGTGGCAGGAATCTCACTGGCCGGCGACACGTTGACGGTGACCCTGGGCTCATTGGGATCAACCACGGTTACCGTAACAGCCGATGATGGCTGTGGCGGCACAGTGGAAGATGTTTTCACCGTCACCATCAATGTGACCACCGATCTGGCCGATGCCGTGCTTTTCTCATTGTCCGGAACGGATCTGAAACGGAATGTGGACGTGACATCAGGCAATGTGATCGTGAATGAAGCAAGCGCAAGCTCCGGTCATCACAGCAATAATGATGATGACGATGACGACGGTGATTGCGATAATGATGACGACGATGACGACGACAATGATCATGGACGCAACGGTCGCCATGGTGGCAGAGACGGCGGACGTCATGGAGGTAATGATCATGGCCGTGGTGGGCACCATGACGATGACGACGATGATGATGATGACGACCACCATCATGGTCCGGCTTATGAGTTGACCATCGGCAAAGATGTCACCACCGCAGGTGGATACTCCATTCGGGCCAACGCGATTCGTATCGGACGCCAGTCTCAGATTGGTGGCGATGCCTATTACAATGTCCTGAGCAGCCGCGGAAACATCGCCGGCAGTGAATTTTCACCGCTGAGTGTTCCCCAGTTTGTGAATCTGCCACCCGTTGCCGCTGCCGCACCGGGTACGGAAGATGTCACCGTACGCCGGAATCAGTCCGAAACACTGGCGGCCGGGGATTATGATAAAATCGAAATCAAGCAGAACGCGACTCTGGTGCTCACCGGTGGTGTTTACAATGTGCGCGAACTCAGAATCAAACAGCGTGGGTCACTCCAGGTTGAAGCTGGTACCGAGATTCGTATTCAGCGGCGCCTGAAGGTGGATGAACGGGCTTATCTGGGTCCCGCTGACGATGCGTCCATCACTGCAGCGGACATTCTAATTACCGTCAGTGGCGAAGACGGCCATGGCCATGGGCATCATGGTGATGATAATGATGTCAAATTCGAATACAACAGCACGGTTTACGCCAATGTGTTTGCCATGGATAGTAAACTCTCCATGAAAAATGGCGTCGAGGCAGTGGGTGCATTCTGGGCTCGTGAAATCCAGGTTCACAATAATGTGACCGTCACGCTGGACAGCTACTACTCACCAGCAGCCGGCAGTATGGCCAAGATGACGCGTTCCGGTGACCAAGAGGATGCTGACATTGCGGTCGTGATCCCTGACGCCTACACCCTGCATCAGAACTATCCCAACCCCTTCAACCCCACCACGACCATTGGGTACGCTCTGCCGGAAGCCGGTACAGTGAGCCTGAAGATCTATGACATTCGTGGTAATCTGGTTGAAAGTCTGGTTCAGGGATATCAGACGGCCGGTATGCATCAGGTTCAGTTTGGCAGCAGTCAACTGAGCAGCGGGACCTACCTCTATGTCCTTGAAGCGGGTGGTACCCGTCAGGTGAAACGCATGGCGTTCATTAAATAAATCGGATGAATGATGTTGATGCTATCTGACATCTGATACTGAAACATCCATCAACATTTCTCCTCATGGAAATGTGGATGCATCAAACCAGCCCCGGATTCCCGCCAGAGGATCCGGGGCTTTTCATTTAGTGACAGATCAGTTGAGGTAAGGGAGTCTTTGTCTAGAGTATATTGTGGTATTAAAACTGAATATGCTGAAAAACACCGGTACTTAATTCAGAATCCAAAATCAATCTTCCGTACTTCAGGTGTTTGAATCCGATTGATACAGGGCATCAATCAGCGCTTGGTAGCGCTTTTCCACCTGTTCCCGCCGGATGGAAAACTTTGGGGTCAGCGTCCCTTCCTCGATCGTGAAGGGAGTGTGCAACAGGGCAATTTTTTTAATGCGTTCATAACGGGCAAATCTTTCCATGGCCGTGTCCACCAATTCCTTAAAGTGTATTTTCACCTCACTCAGATTCACCAGATCCTCATTATTTTTCCATTGCAATGCCTTCTCACGCGCCCATTCCTGCAGGTTTTCAAACGAGGGTACGATGAGGGCTGATATGAAATTTCGCAGATTCCCTACCGCCACCACCTGATCAATCATGGGATGAATTTCCAGCGCTTCCTCCAGCGGAGCGGGCATGACATTTTTACCCCCGGAGGTCACGATAATATTCTTCTTACGCCCGGTGATGTGCAGATGACCATCAATCAATGCACCCAAATCACCGGTATGAAACCAACCCTCTGCATCAAAAGCCCTGCTTGTGCCCTCCGGATCTTTGAAATAGCCACCGAAAACCGATGGCCCCTTCACCAAAATCTCCTGATCCGCATCAAAAGCGACCTCAACATTATAGAGCACGGGTCCCGAACTGCCCACGCGATGATTCGAATACATGTTACCGCTGATGACCGGCGACGTCTCGGAAAGTCCATAGCCCTGGAGCACCATAATGCCCATCATTTCCAGAAATTCCGCAATCTGATTGCTCAAGGGTGCCCCGCCACTGATGAAATATTTCAAACGATCCCCCAGGCGGGCACGCACCTTGGAAAAAACCAGTTTATCGGCCAGTTTGTATCGGATGGAATGCTTCAGCGCGGGCTTCCGAAGCGATTTCCGTCCGATTTTCAATGCCTGTCCCGCGATAAAACTCTGGATAAAACTGCCTGCCGCAAATTTCGCCATGACGCCGGCATACACTTTTTCGAAAAACCGCGGTACCGCAAACATGACCATGGGATTGACCTGGGGCAGATACTCGGAAACCCGATCCACATTATCACAGAAATAGATAATCCCACCCCCGCTCAATGCATAATACTGACCAGTGCGCTCAAAGATATGACTCAGGGGTAAAAAGGAGAGGTACCGATCACCGGCAATGACCGGATTGGCCACCTGGCAGCCGTCCACATTGCTCATCAGATTGGCATTATTCAGGAGAACACCCTTGGGGACACCGGTTGTACCGGCGGTGTAGAGCAGGGTGTGGGGACGATTGGGATCCCGTTTATCCAGTGATTCCAGCAACTGATCCAGATTCTCGGGATTGTCTTTGTCTTCATCACCGGCCATGAACTGCGTGAAATTGAGGACACGCCGGTCGTCAAATGTGGCGCCATCATCGAAACATACGATATGCTCTAAAGCGGGACATTCAGCGCTGATCGCCAATAATTTCTCCACCTGCTCCGCATTTTCCGCAAACACCAAACGGGTCCCCGAATGCTGTAGGATGTATTGGATTTGCTGCGCCGGCAGGGTCGGGTAAATGGCCACCGACACACCGCCCGAAGCGGCAATTCCATAATCTGCCAATACCCAGCGCAAACAGTTGTTGGATTGAATACCGATAAAGTCCCCGTTACCGTATCCCAGCCGCGTGAGATTGGCGCGCACCAGCAATACTTGTTCAATCACCGTCTCGCCCGAATATCCCTGCCAGGTGTCACCCTGTTTTTCATAAAACCGGGGTTCGGATCCCGTGCTTTTCAGGTTCTGTATAATCTGGCCAATTAGTGCGTTCATGTTGATGTTACCTTATGAATCGATCTGCTCGTTTGCCCGTTTATTCATTCAACACGCGGGACAATCCTCGTGGCAGGAAGCCCTTCAGATTGCCATGGGTTTTAATTCAAAGATAATGTTTTAATGAATGACCCCCCGAAGCCGCCTGTGTGTGCAATGATACGGCGTCATTGCAGTCCCTGCAATGGAAACCGATGAGGGTTCAGCAGATTGCTGAAAAGTGCGCTCTCATTTCCAATTTGAAGATTCCTGGAATACCAAAATTAAGCGGCTTACAGGCTCGTTGAGAAGTCCTCCACGGCCGTCATGACCCGCAAAAGATTCCCGGACCAGATTTTTTCAATATCGGCGAGTGAATACCCCCTTTTCAACAGGGCCGCCGTGATCCGGGGATAGCAGCTCACATCCTGACAGTCCGCCAGCGCAGCTCCGCCATCAAAGTCACTGCCAATGCCCACATGATCCACTCCCATGACGCTCACCATGTGATCAAGATGGTTGAGAGCCGTTTCCAGTGTGGCCAACTGCGGTGGGAATTTTTGGTTCAACTCGGCCCGCTCCCAGCGATAGTCCACCAGCTGCAGGGAGTCAAGGTCATACCGGTTACCCCATTTATTGCGAAACGCCTGGAAGGCAGAATCACGAGCGGCATCGGGCCGGGGTGTCTCCAGATACTCACTGAAAAATGCCAGTTGGACCACACCGCCCTGCAGGGCTATTGCCGTGAGGAGGGAGTCCGAAAGATTTCGGGGATTGTCACACAATGCTTTGGCACAGGAATGGGAGGCGATGACCGGTACTGACGAGATTTCCAGCACATTACGGACGGCGTCATCCGACAGATGGGAGACATCCACCATCATCCCCAGGTGGTTCATGTGTTTCACCACTTCAACACCAAAGGGGCTCAAACCGCCGTGTTCGGGCTCATCGTTAGACGAATCTGAAATCTCATTATTCTTCGTATGACAGAGGGTCATGTAGCGAATGCCCCGCCTGTAAAAATAATCCAGGTTATCCAACGACCGGCCAACGGGATAGCCATTTTCCATACCCAGAAAAATGGCGAATTTACCCTCCCCGGCCAGTCGTTTCAGGTCTGTGGAGCGCGTGGCAGTGGCGGCCTGATCACTGTATTTCCCGATTTCAGCATCAACCACATCCAGAATATGGTCAGCTTTTTCAAAAACGGACTGGTGCCCTTCCGGCGTTCGCTCGCCCTGTGCAGTCCACACGGCAAAAAAGACCCCGTCCAGTCCGCCTTCACGCATTCTGGGAAAATCAAGTCGGCTGTTGTCCAGTTCAGGACTGTGTCGCTCGGTCAGATGAATATTGTCATGCATGATGCGCAAGGGCGTATCCACATGGGAATCCAGTGTCAGCAGGCGGGTGTGTAGATTAAGCTCTCCTGATTCCATTTTGGCCATTTTTCCTCTCTTCTGAATGCTGCATTGTGTCAACACCGGGATGATAACAATCATGAGCAGGAGTATTCGTCTATAAGTGGATGACAATTTCATGAAGAATTCCTTTCGGGAATGGATGGATTAAAATAGTGCAATGTGTGGCTAATGGAATGGGAAAAAATTTGTGAAAGGGAGGGAGGAAAAGGGAAAAGGGAAGAAGGAGGATTGAAAATGGAGAAAGCTGGTGAAATCAGGACATGGGTAACAAATTTGTCCTGAAACATAGGTAACAGATACACAACTTTCAAATTTACACTGTTTGGGAAACATGGAATCCGTCATGGCTCTGCCTCGTCCGGGCAGGTGAATCAAATACAACCGAATGGTTTTAGCTGGCAGAAAATCAAAACCCCGTCAGGGGTTCTCTCGCTGTAGAAAAGACCGTTGTAGAATAATTCAACCCCGTGAGGGGTTTTCTATTCCTTTAATGTCTGCTTAAATCATTAGGAAACCCCGATGGGGTTCATCATTTATCCTGGGGACACCCGGTTCTACAGATAGAAAACACCTACGGTGTTTAAGGGAGAAAGAAAATCACAAATCCCAGGAATCAAATCTCAAACAAATTCTAAATTTCAAAAATGAATGACCGAAACGAAGTCGAGGAGGACGGAGCAAGGGAGATGGAGAAAGGGAAAACGCTGGATTTTCGGTTTTTCATCGCGTCATTAAAGCCCTTCCCTGATAATGGCGAAATGACGAAGTCCCCTCCCCTTGAGATAAGGGGAGGTTCGGGAGGGGATCCATTCCCGGCAACACACGGATTCTCAACCCCTCTTTTATTCTCCCCTTGCCAAGGGGAGAAAACTTCAACGCGGTCGTGTAACATGGGGCGTTGCTATTGCTTTCTTTGCGAATAGCACGTTCACAAATCCCACGCCTCCAATCTCAAACAAATTCAAAATTCCAAACCTCAATAGTCAAAACAAGAATCGCCAAAGTAGTAAAATACCAGGTTGTTCATCCCGTCATCAAAGCCCTTCCCGGAATAAGCCGGAAGCACCAGAGCGTGAAGCAGCAAATCATGTCTGAAGTCCCCAAGGGACTGAGTTCGATTTTCTGCAGCGGAGGTGATGAACAGCGCCGGAGAAGGGCTTTCAGACTTGAATTTTTGGTTCATTTTTTTTCAAGAAAAAAGAACAGGAGCGTTGTGGAGCATTGAAACACCCCTGCTATTGGGACTTTAGTCCCTTATTAATGCGGCTCGAGTAAGGGGCTGAAGCCCATTCCGTCTGCGAAGTCTATCTACCCACGGGCTAAAGCCCGTGGCAACGAAATTTGGTAACAGCGAATGATTTCCTGGTTTCGTTCTTCATCGCGTCATTAAAGCCCTTCCCTGAATAAGCCGGAAGCGCCGCAATCCCGGCTGCACTTTTATCCAGCTGCGCTCTGCTTCGCCCCGGCAGGCCCCGTGAAATTCATCTAAAAGATGAGCATTTCACTGGGGCAGGTAGAGCTCAGAGTGAACTCAGGAGGTTTTCTTTTCCGTAGCTCCGGGCTTTAGCCCGGAGAGCATCGAAACACCCCTGCGATTGGGACTTTAGTCCCTTATCAATGCGGCTCGAGTAAGGGGCTGAAGCCCATTCCGTCTGCGAAGTCTATCTACCCACGGGCTAAAGCCCGTGGCAACGGAGAAAAATCCGTAGTCCCGAGCTTTCCCGAATGACGGGAAATCACAAATCCCACGCCTCCAATCTCAAACAAATTCAAAAATCCAATAGTCAATGACCAAAACGAGGGTCGGGGGGCTGGAAGATGGTGGTGAAATCAGGACATGGGTAACAAATTTGTTGGAAAGTGGGCCCTGTAGGACTCGAACCTACAACCTAACGATTATGAGTCGTTTGCTCTAACCATTGAGCTAAGGGCCCCGGGTGTCAATTCTCGCGGCGCTAAAATAAACGGCCGTCCATGGGGCTCCAACAGGAATTGGCCGTTCACCATTTCACAACTCACCGCACAGCAGTTTCCGTCCAGGCAACCTCACCATGGAGAATTAACGCAGGACGCTCACCAGTGCCGGGATGTTCATCAGGCACCACATTCAATGATTGATCCGTGGTGTTAAACCGCCACAATCCCTTCAGCTGCTCCAGCAGGGCAGGATTATAATGTTGTGTTAATTTTTCAATATGCTGGCCATGAAAGGTCAGCTCTGAATCGGCCAGCGCAATGGTCCATAAGCGCACTTCATCCAACCAGCCCGTCCAGCCGTTATCCGGTTGCGACTGTCCCGGATCCCAGTCACCCCCGATGAGAATGCGCTGCCCTGTTGGATTGAGAGTCCAGGTGTGATTCCGCACCATGCGCCGGGCGCCATCCACAAATAGTACCAACCGGCCCGCATCATCATTGGCCAGGGCCAGGGAGTGAAATTGACCATCCAGCAAATTGGTGGGGTTGGTTGTGGTTAACTGATTATTGGCATAAAAGATCGTGATGGTTTTTCCCGTAGTACGGTCAAGATAAATGGCCAGATCATTGTTGTCATCAGCATCCGGTACCATGAGCAGACAGGGGCTGTCCGCAGTGAGTTCAGCGATGCGGAACCAAAATTCCCATGTAAAGGCGCCCGTGAGATAGGCAGTATTCAGCGTGTCAATTTCCAGGTAACTGATGGATGCATCGTCAGAGGTGAGTTTAACAGACTGGTAAAATGGCGCCGGCTCACTGCATTGCATTAAAATCAGCAGCCCCACCGTGCTGAACAATATAATTATCTTGTTAAATCCTATTCGCATTAAAACAGGGTCTCGACTTTAACCAGATTGCTCCGCTCTGAGTAATTTCCCCGGCTGTCCCGAGCCCACACGGCAAACCAGTAGGTTACACCGCTTCCCAAGCCGGTCACATTCAACTGTAAATTCACTGTTTCGGCCACAAGCTCAGAATTATCACGACGCATGCCTGTGGAGTCGGCATTAACATACAGCTCATAAACGCTGGCAGCCTGAGCCGGGGTCCAGAGTAATGTGGCGCTGTGGTTGGTGATATTGACCGGTGCCAGCAGGGTCACGGAAGGCAGCGTCATGGCCACGAAATTTCCCAGAATTTCGCCGCCCTCCAGATTTCCCCGGGAGTCCATCACCAAAATCTGGTAGGCATAGTCGCCTTGTGACTGTTGAATGGCGTTATCCGTGTAGGAGCGCTGGGCGCTATTGCTGATGGTGGTGACCAAAGTGGTGGATTTCCACTGGAGCGCCGCCGGTACCTCCTCCAAAATATCATCCCCGAGCCAGATCGTGTCACCATTCTGAAGAATAAACAGGTCGGTGTACCGGTTGATTTGAAAGGCCGTAAAATCGGGTTCAGGCTGGTCAGCCCAGTCCCATTGCAGGATTATCCCGTCTTGACCACTGGGTTGGATATTCACCACATTGGCTCGTTGAATCCGCAATGGCTCCGCCATTATGCCATTACTGAATCCCACCCCGCCATTGGTATCCAGCACGGCAATTTTGTAGGTATGATTCACTCCGTAGGCAATCTCCTTTGTGTCGGTGTAAGTCAATGTAGTCAGCTCCCGGATGGTGTCCACGGGCGTCAGGGTATCATTCACCGTTTTGGTCACCACATAGGCGCTGAAATCACTGCGAACGGGCAGGTACTGGGACCAACTCATTTCGAATTGATAGCGTCCGGGTTCCAGAGTATTGAGGATGACGGGCGTCACCGGGCGGGTATGCACTACCAGTGGCGGGCCGGTGACAAGGGTGTCCGGATCCAGCACCCAGAGGTAATAGAAATAGTCCTGATCGCCATTCAGGAACAAATCGGAATAGGCGGTACGGCTCACATCATTCGTCACTAACAGGGTGTCGTGTTCTGCCATGAACAAACTATCCGCGCTACGGGTCAGCCGGTAACCGGAGAATTCAGCATCATTGCTGGGCTCCCATTGAATGGTGGCGGAATATTTGGTCACATTGGTGGCGCCCACGAAATCCACCGGTTGGAGCGCCAGGGTTCGCGCCGAAACCGGGTCGGTTTTAAAAATGGCGCCGTGGGTATCCGTGACCCAGACCTGGTAGGTGTAATTTGTATTTTGATGCAACCCGCCATCGGTGAATTCATTGCGGTTGTGGTCCTCCGAGTAGAACACCAATGTATCCCGGGTGGTATCAATGGCTGCAAATTGGCTGCGATAGACACGGTAACTTTGGAAATAGGGATCCAGCATGCGGTTCCAATGCACCTGCATGGTGTGTTTTCCCACCGGCGTCACCTGATCCAATTCAATTTCCACCCAATCCCCGGTGGTGCCGCTTTTGATATTGGATTTTGCTGACCAAACTGAATCCACCACAACATAGATGCAGTAGGAGAATGACTTTTGAATGCCCATGGCATGGGTGTCCGCGTAAGCTGATTGGCTGCGTATGGTAATGGAATCAATCAGTGTGTCCAGACTATCCACCTGGGCATCTTCAGAGCGATACAAAAGGTAGGTGTCAAAATAGTACGCATTGGTGGGTGTCCAGGTGATATTCAACTGGTATTTATCAATGGAACCACCGATCACCGGCGCGCTCACATCGGTAATTTCAACCGGATGGGGCGTGACACCGCGATTATCCACCACCACACGACGAGTTTCTGAGCTGCCCTGATTACCCGCCGCATCAACCGCCTTTACATAGATATTTTCCACCGTGTCCAGATTGGCAAACCCGTGGGTATTCCAACGATAATAATAATAACTGGAATTCTCTTCCTGAATACCACGACCCAAAGTATCCGGCCCCTGCATAAAGGCGACGCCCACCACCTTCTGATTATCCGTCACCCGGGCACGCAGGGTATAAATATTCACGACAGTCACCAGATCACCTGCAGGACTAACCAGCGTGGGGACTGGTGGAACCACATCTTCCGCCGGCGGCTCACTGCACTGCCACAACACCATGCCGCTCATGATGAAAATCAATAGGGTGAGCATTCGCGGCAAAAACCGGCGTGTTGAAATTAAAGGTCTGGAATAATCCGCCGCTCCCATGGCATGCTTATCCGGTCTGCTTTTCGGCTGTGAGCTGTTTTTCAATCGTTCTTATCTGGCGCAGGATGGTGAGGACATCGCCGTCGTTTTTTTCCACATCCCGGAGTTCTTCGCGCAAGGTTTTTAATTCTTCTTTCAGCTGGTGCTGTTTTAATGCCGACACGCAATCCTGAGCTAACTGTACCGTGACGGCTTTCCCCGAATCCAAATCAAACAGAATGCGCGACACCAGACTCTGCAAGGGTGAATCCCTCAGCGCATCAACCATCCGGGAACGATTCAGCGGTAGTTCATTTTCCAGTTCGGAGCGAGCCTTCTGGAAAATTTCTTTAAAACGCATGCGCTCCAGAATTTCCGGCTCCAGGTTTTTCAGCAGCCATTTCAAAACTACCTCAGATTCGGAGAAATGGAGTCGCAACAATTCATATTCCGCCTTGTCGGTGGCAGATTCCGGTCGCAATGAATCGCGCGTTCCATTTTCTTCACCGCGGCGATGGGGCTGGTAGCGAATTTTATCCCGTAATAGTCTGAAGAGTGTGGATTCCGTCATCCCCATTCCTTCGGCAAACTGACTTAACAGCAGTTCTCTGGTCAGGCGATTATTCATCTGCGCCAGGTCTGAGACAAACCGCTCAGCGAAATTGGACTTGGCCGTGGCAGAGCGCAACCGGGGTCGGTAATAGGACACCAGATAGCCCATGAAATCAGGCGCTTCGTCCAATAATGCCTGGAAATCTTCCGGTGAATGGTCATCAAAATAACTATCGGGATCGCTGCCGGAAGGCAGCTGGATAACCCGCACCGTCAGGCCGGCGTCCAGTAAGATTTTGCCGGCACGATCGGTGGCTTTGACACCGGCTTCATCGCTGTCATAACACAAAAATACCGTATCGGCAAAGCGGCTCAGGATTTTCCCGTGCTGTTCGGTAAGCGCCGTACCTGAACCGGCGGCCACATTGTGAAATCCCGACTGGTAGAGCCGGATTAAATCCAGGTAGCCTTCCACCAGAATCGCTTCTTGGGCATTGCGAATGTCCCCCTTGGTATGATTCAGCCCATAGAGCACTTTGCCTTTATGATACACCGGCGTTTCGGGGGAATTCATGTATTTGGCGCTCTGATCGTCACCCGGCAGCACCCGCCCGCCAAAAGCAATGACGCGCCCCTGAACGCCCATGATGGGAAACATGATGCGTTTGCGGAACCGGTCGTAAAAGCCGCCACGGTCTTTGGTCATGAGCAGGCCGGATTTGGTGAGGACCTCTTTGGGTAAGCCCAGTTTCATCACCTGCAGGGTAACAAAATCCCATTGATCCGGCGCATACCCCACCCGAAAGCGTTTTAAGACGGCATCGACGAGTCCCCGTCCCCGCAGATAATCCAGGGCCTGTTTACCTTCGTTACTTTGCCACAATGCTTTTTCGTACAAGCCGGTAATGCGTTCATGCAGGGAATGGTAATGGGAGAGATCTTCCTTTTTCGGTGCCGGTGCGCCACTACCACCGGATTCGTACTGAAGGGTAATACCGGCCCGGTCAGCCAGCAATTTCACCGCTTCCACGAACTCGATTTTTTCGTACTGCATGATGAAATTGATGACATTCCCGCCCACGCCACAGCCGAAGCAGTGGAAAATCTGCTTATCCGGCGCTACGGAAAAAGAGGGTGTTTTCTCGCCATGGAAGGGACACAGACCGAAGTAATTGCGCCCCGATTTTTTCAAGCGGACATAATCACCCACTACATCCACAATGTCGTTGGCTTCACGAACCTGCTCAATCTGATGTTCGGGGATACGCGCCATGGTCTAACTAATTCCGGTCATCTCCTCTCAGGCCAATATTCAGGTTATGATCCCTCTCATCCAAGCGCTGATCTTGAATTTGAGGTTAGGTCCCGCGATTAAAATTAGCGTTATGTATTTGTATCTGGTAGTAGAATTGCCGTTCTGTGCTAGGATTATAACGAATATTTCATGCGGTATTAAATAGCTTGAATACACCTCGTAAGTAGATCCTGTAAACGATGATATCGGATCGTCTGACTTTCTGGCTCCAAGTGAGAAAGTATCGCCTCCTGAAGACCTGGATTTTGTAACATTTCGCTGAATTCAGCACACAGATATTCTTTTACAGTGGCAGCTGTGTTTAAAATCTCATGAACAGCTTCTGCTCTATTATCCAGGAGATAAACCACATCCTCAAAGTCCTTGCTGGTTCTGGCATCGGTTCCCCGCGAATGAAATGCGGCCAACTTACTTGCCAGGAAATAAGGGAATGAAAGTACACGAATCGCTTGATTTTCTATGATCCGGGTCTCAACATCCTTTTTTCCGGGAGCAAACCATGGATTTGCCGGTGCCCACCCGACTGCCTTGGTACTCATGACGTCCACCTTATAAATCCCATCATATCTGAAACGACAAATCACCTTATCTTCAGGGGATTGTGCAAAGCCTCTCGTGACCAGTTTTTGGCGAAATGTTTCTAAATCCTTGGATGTCAGTACTTCAACGAACAAATCCACGTCTTGTGTGGGACGCATTTCCGGGGCACCAGGATCCGTTACATAGAGACTGATCACAGCACCACCCACAAAAACCACATCCTGATTCAAATCCCCCAAGGCTTGAGCAATTTGACGAACGGTCAGGATATCAGCGCGGCTTTGCATTACAGTAGTCGTGTTCTTAATTCCTCCGCAGCCACCTGCCTTTCCCGGCTGCCTCCCACCCGAAGCGTGTCTGTTAGCGCAGCCAGTTCGTACAACTGTGAATCCCTTAAACAAACCCCGGGTAATTTTGGGTGGAGTGGTTCTATACTTACCCCGCGATCCATTCCTTCAGGCCAGGGCCAAACAATTTTTTCATCATGCTGAATGATGGCGGATAATGGCGGAGCTGAATAGGCAGTTTTAATGCCGCGGACAGGGGAACCCGGTTTCTGGGGAAAGACATATTTCAATCCGAACATTAAAAATTCAACAAACGCTTGTCTCATGAGCGTATGCTTATCTTCCGCCAACAATCCCGCTAAAACGGAACGATTCAAAGATTCGCTAATCTCACTAAAACTGACTTCCAATTCAATCCCCAGCTCTCGCAGCGTCCAGGTATTTGATTTTTTTATGGCAATTTTTAAAAGAATAATGATGTCATGCGGGCGCATTCCGGAATGTTTTTTCATTGCTTTCACTCCCCATTCTGTTCGTTGTTCGCGATTCGCGATTCGCGATTCGCATATTGCGAATTTAAACAAGGAGATATTATTCTCAAACCAGAAATTATCAATGTGTCAAAGTTTTAATGTCAGAAGATTGGCTAAAATGTGAGACTTGGACCCTGGAAATTCTTACGCCAACAAACCACCTGTAAAAATCAGCGTGACCACGCTGGAAAAAACACCAAATATGAAGGTGAGATAAGCCAACCGGATGAAGCGGTATTTTTTACGCGCAAGAAAGTCTCCCAGTGTATAAATCTCCTTGATCATCACCTCATAGGTCTGGCTGGGATCATTTACCACCGACTCCATGGCCTCAAGATACTCCTCCAGGTTCAATCGTACGAAGCTGCCGAAAAACAGCAGGTTGAAAGAGGGTGCCTTCATATCTGGCCGATTATTGGGCTTATAGGTGAGGGGTAATTTGGGCATCACCGCATAGGTGGAGAGCACAATGGTGAGGAAACTAAAGAAGATAATCACCAGCATGCCCCAACGCAGTTCAGGGGTTACCAGATGAGGTACGGAAAGGGTAATCACAACGGTAGCCACGGTTAACAGCATATTGGCCTTGGAATCGGCCATGACGCTGAGCTGTACATGGTGGGAGCGGGTTTGTTTCATCATGTGGTCCAGATGACCACCGGGTTGGTCCACATGAAATGAGTTGGAACCCGGGCGATTGACCGATTTACTTTTATTCTCTTCCATATTCAATCCGTATTTCCTTCAGGTTCATTCCCATGTGCGTCACACGCTTGCGCGAGATTTTAAACGGCCTGATATCGGCCTGTATTTTACAAAAGTTCACGGGTTAAAAAAGGCAGAAACAGTCGAGAGTGCTTATGGGGAATCAGAAAGGGTTCGTCATCGTCCCGAATATTTTGGAAGCAGGGCAAATCAAGCAGAGAAATTCTTAACCGCAAAGGGCGCAGAGTAAAACGCCAAGTTTGCAAAGGTTATTTTTTTAGCTCCGATGGCGCGGATTGGACAGGATTTCCGTTTTGAAAATTGAAAATTGCGATTTGGGATTTGTTTGTGTTTTGATGCTTGTGATTTGGGAATTCTCTCACTCTTGCCACAGATGAACACAGACAATCACAGATGAAGAATTTTTAGCCGCGGATGACGCGGATTGGACGGATTTCCGTTTTGAAAATTGAAAATTGTGATTTGGGATTTGTTTGAGTTTTGATGCTTGTGATTTGGGATTTGTTTGATATTTGGTGCTTGTGATTTGGGAATTCTCTCACTCTTGCCACAGATAAACGCAGACAATCACAGATGAAGAATTTTTGGCCGTGGGCAACGCGGATTGAACGGATTCTGGCTTTGAGATTTACACCGAGGTGAAAAGAAGATGCAGAGCTTGCTAAGATTGAATGATGCTTTCTGTGCCGGTCCAGGGAATGTAACGAGGGGAGACAGACAGTTCTCCTCTCCACTGATGCCCGCTCATCCGATTATCCACTCATCCGCAATCCGACAAACGGAGCGGAGCGAAGTAAGAGGAGCAAAGCGACTCAATCCACTCATCCGGCTTCATTCGGTTCGTTTGGTGTTTATGTAAAACGAAAGTGGAGAGAAACACCGGCGGTGTTTTTATCTTTACCAGCGTTTCCCGGTGTATCACATGAACCCTGTAAGGGTTTCCTGAAATTATTGCGGGTGAAAAATAGAAAACCCCTTACGGGGTTGAATTTTTTCTGGGTCGGTTTTTTTCAACTACAGAGAGAGAACCCCTGACGGGATTACACCCCGCGCTTTCCCGCCGATTCAACGATAGGTCAATCCCCTCCTGGCCGGGTGAAATACGCAACCAAAGGTTGAATGTCACTGGGCCAGGCTTCCCCTTATCTCAAGGGGAGGAAAAGCATTCAGTGCATTCGGTCAATCTGTCGCCTAAAAGTGCTTTAATCAAGCCAGATTCATTGTTGGGTTAGAGAACAAATCATCGCTTCCTAACAAACGCCTACCGCAGCCCCAGTTCCTTCAACTTCCGGGATAAATTGGACTGCTGAAGCCCCAAAGTGCGCGCCAAACGACTGATATTTCCGTCAAATTTCTCTAGTTGCTGCTGCAAATAATAGGTCTCAAATTCCTGCCGCGCCTGCTGAAATGATTTGGCCTCCAGAAAGGCAAATTCCTCCGAATCCGCTTTGGTAGATATTTCCAGATGCGGTATAATGTCACGACGGCTGATGGTTGTGTGAGGCACTAAAATATAGAGCCGCTCCATGAGGTTACGTAGCTCGCGGATATTTCCCCGGAAGGGATAGGTTTTCAATAGCTCCAAACCATCTGTGTCGATATTTTTACTGCCCAATTTCAATTCACGACCGAGTTCCTCCAGGAAATATTCAGCTAATAAAGGAATATCCGTCACCCGCTCCCGCAGCGGTGGCACTTGAATGGGCACCACATTGAGCCGGTAAAACAAATCCTCCCGAAACAGCCCGTCCTGAACCATCTCCTCCAGCGGCTTATGCGTCGCCGCGATCAAGCGCACATTAATATCCAGGGTTTTGGTACTGCCCACCCGCTCGAATTTTCCCTCCTGAATGACCCGTAAAACTTTCGCCTGAGCAGATAAATCCATATCACCAATTTCATCCAGAAATAGTGTCCCCTCGTGTGCGCGTTCCAGCTTTCCCGGTTTGGCCTTGGCCGCGCCGGTGAAGGCACCTTTTTCATAACCGAACAATTCGCTCTCCACTAACTCGCGGGGGATGGCGGCGGAATTGAATTTAACAAAAGCCCCCTTCCGGCGATTGCTTTGCGAATGAATGGCGTGCGCCACCAATTCCTTACCAGTACCGCTTTCACCGCGAATCAACACCTTGGCATCCGTTTGGGCTACACGCTGGATCAATTCCGCCAGTTGGTGCATGGCCGGCGATTTACCAATCATCCGGTAGCGCAGCTCCTCGTTGTCGGAAAATTCCTGTGTGCGCCGTGCTAAGCGCCGTTTTTCCGCCAGATTCTGAATAGAGATGAGGATTTTGGGCAGGGATAGTGGCTTTTCACAAAAATCATAGGCGCCCATTTTCACCGCTTGTACAGCGGTACTGATTCCGCTGTGTCCCGATATCATAATAATGTCCAGATCCGGCATTAATTGTCGGGCAGCATCCAAAAATGTCATCCCGTCCATACCGGGCAGTTTTACATCCACCAACGCCACATCAAAAAGCTGTTCCTGTAGGGCATCCATGCCCTTTTCGGCTGTATCCACTGCCAGAACATCATATCCCGCATCTTCCAGAATCCCTGTCAATGTAGCCCGAATATTTTTCTCATCATCAATAACCAGAATACGCATGGCTATGTCCTTTTCTGCAGTGTTTCTGACTTCAGCTGAATGGTAAATGTTGTCCCGGAGCCGAATTCGGAGGTGGCAGAAATTTCACCACCATGCAGCTCAATAATTCGCCGCACAATCGCCAGCCCCAATCCGGTTCCCCGCTCCCGGGTGGTGAAATAGGGCTGAAAAATCTTCTCAAGATTTTCTTCGGGAATCCCCGTGCCATTGTCCTGGATTGTTACCGCAGTCCAACCGTTTTGCTTACCGATGGAGATGGTAATTTCACAAACACGACCCGGTGAGCGGGATAATACGGCATTTTGAAAAAGGTTGGTCCAGACCTGGCGTAACTGGAGTTTGTCCGCATTGATAAAAACAGGGGTAGCACCAGAGTCAAACTGCAATTCCGCTTCATCCTGGAATGAATTGGCCACCTCCTCCAGTTGCTGAACCACATCGTAGGGTTCAGTCTGCAGTGCCGGCATTTTGGCGAATTCGGAAAAGGCTCGCACCAATCGCTGCAGACTAGCGATTTCCTCGTGGATGACCCGGGTACTCTCGGTGAGAACTTTCTCGAAATTTTCCGGTTTCTGTAAATAGTTGTGCTCAAGTCGCTGGGTCGCCAATTGAATCGGTGTCAGCGGATTTTTAATCTCATGCGCCATGATTTTTGCCATTTCCCGCCAGACCATGTCTTTCTGTGCCTGAAGCAGTTTGCGACGACTCTCCTCCAACTCACCCACCATATTATTAAATGTACGAATGAGCGCATTTATGGGTGATCGCGGGCTTTCCGCCACCCGAATGGTGAAATTTCCAGCGCTCAATTCTTCCACCGCCGCCTGGAGACGCACCAGTGGACGGGTAATGACATTCATACTGATAAGAAATACACCGCCCACCGTTAGTGTTATGAAGAGCAGGATAAATGCCGAATACAGCGCCAAATCCCGGTTTTGGAATTCACCGGATAATTTCAATTGGGTCAGGTCTGTAATCATGGACTCAATCTCGGACTTGAAGCGCAGAGCTTCGTCCGCAGGCAGACTGTCCACATAACTATGGAATAATGTTTTTAGACGCTCTTCCAGATGAATAACCTCAACCTGGGTCTGGTAGGTGGAGAGTGATTCGATGAAGTAGGAGCGGACGAACAAGACGGCGCCCACTACCAGAATGAGCATCAGGAGAAAAATTTGAGCCCGGAAGGATAAATGTGGCCGCTTCACTGAGAAAAATCCGCTTTGGTAAAAAATTCGCTGCGATAATCGGGACGAATACCTTTCCAGTAAGCCATAAGGTTCAATTCTTCATCCATCCCGGGCAGGCTGATTCGATTCAATGCGGCACTCACGGTAAGATAATAGGTTTTATCATCCACTAATTCATCAACATTGATTATCCCAACGCGCTTGAGTTGTGCCAATACCAGTTTGGCATTTTCAATGCTCCGAACCGTCACTTCCTGGTTAGTCTCACTGCGGTAAATGGTGAAGATGTCGTCCAGTGTGCTATAGCGTAACTCGTGGGCAATTGATTGGGATGTGAGAGCTCGCAAGTTTTCCCGGGCAAACAGTTCCAGACGATAAGTGATTTTCACCGGATGTCCTGATCGGAGAATGCGATCCAATTCCGGTGTCCAGCAATTTATCAATTCAGCACTGGCGACAATGATTTGCCCGTCCTGCTCTATCAAACCGTTGGTGAATTCAGCATCTACACCCTGGATATTTGTGAACAGTGCGGTTCCGAGTGAAAGCAGTGTGGTAATGATTTTATTGTACATCGCGGTCAGATGGGAATGTTCCAGGTTTCCTCGTCCGGCAATATATCGTTTCTATCGATTCGCAAAGATACAATAAGCCCATGGTGAAAGGGTTAAAAATCCAACCATGGGCTTATGTTTGGGAGCAGGATCATTAGAGCAGAGCGTATGGGTTAATCTCCAATGATCCCTTTGCGTTGCCTATGAAGAAACCAATGTTTTTGCATGACGACATCTCGTTTTTACTGATCGCCCGATGAAAAGCACCGCCCGGCTTGGTTTTCCGGCGGTGCTTTCCAAACAGGAGATGCTAAAGTTTGTAGACATACAGGCTTTTATCTGAATTCCCATCAATACCCAAACCACAGACCAACGGATGCGGTCGCACCCTGGAAGGGCGTATCGGGAGAGTTTTGAATCACATAGGAATCGTTCCCGACCATGGCTTTCCAGCCTTTGTGCCAGGAATACCCGTAGGCGTAGCCACCTTCGGCGCGAATCGCCATCCAGGGGAGTACTCGAATCAACAGACCGACTTTGGGTTGCAGGATGATGAAATCACGCTGCAGCTTGATGGCATTATTAGACGAACTGGCTAATTCAGTATCCAGCGTGGACCAGTCATATTCACCATTGGTCTGGGAAACTTCCAGGTTATATGCACCACCACCCAGCATAAAGCCAATGGAGGGGATCATGTTTTTGGTCAGTGCAAAGCGTTTATCCAGCATGACACCACCCATACTCATGTCAAATTTCAAATGACGGGTAACCTGGTCGGTACCAATGGTCATGCCAACTTTGCGGTCAATGGTATAACCCATGCCCTGACCACCGATGAACCAGCCGTTGCCCACATTACCGTGGCCACCGCCACCCTGCATGAGAACACCGTCGGTACCGATGTCACCCAGATTCAGCTTGGTGAGCATGGCATTCACATCTGACATATCCTGGACAATCCAGACCGGCGTCCAGCCGCCACCGCCATATCCCACGGACTTGTGATCATCGCCGGAACGGAAAACGAATTCACCTTCAATTTTTCCGGTGCGACCACCAGCAGCGGTGAGTGTAACATTCAGCGTTAGTTCTTTTTCATCGCGGAATACGGTCACCGGAACGGTATCACCCACACGCTTACTTTGGATGAGTCGTACCAGTTGATCTTCAAACTGGGCTTTTTCACCATCAAAGGTCACGATAATATCGCCCTCGATAATGCCGGCCATATCGGCGCCGCCACCCTCAACAACACCGGAGACATACACACCATAATTGTAGGGATAGCGTTTTTTATAAGCGTCTTCAAAGTCGAGGTTGCTTAGGTAGACGCCCAGCCGGGGTTTGGCACGCAATTCGGCATCCACAGCTATACTGTCGGCACCTTTTCCCAGGCGTGCCGATTCGGCTTCCAGCGCGGCCTGTTTTCTTTCCACCATGAGGCGCTGCTGTTCAACCCGTGCTGCGGCAGCCTCCACATTGGCAGCGGCCACCTGAATAATCTTTTCGGTTTTAACGGACGAATCCGGCACTTGCCCCTTGGCCTGCCAGGGGATACCAGCGAAAAAGGTGATTGCAAAAAGTATTGAGGTTTTGGTTAAGCGTTTCATTTGTATGACCCTTTCAGTTTTCATGTTCATGCCAATACAGGTCAATCGGCATGCCAGGATTTGGTTAATTTAATAAAATCCGTAATAACAATAGCTTACGAGATATTTAGACTTGTAATCTTGATTGAATTAATATATCAATTTGATAGAAGCATATCAATTTGATATGATGATTTGTGATGTTGATGTGGTCAGGCGAGGAATTAGAATTGCGATAAAACGCGATGCAATAGTCCGGTAAAAGCCTTTTCAATCCGCTTGCCGGTGGCAATTACCTCTTCATGACTTAAGGGCTGATTCAGAATGCCGGCAGCGTAATTGGTGAGACAGGAGATGCCCAGTACCTCCATCCCCAATTGATACGCCTGGATGGTTTCGTGGATGGTGGACATCCCTACAGCGTCCGCGCCCAGGTGGCGCAAAAAACGGATTTCTGCTGGCGTTTCGTAACTGGGTCCGGTAAGACCGGCGTAGCAGCCACGGCGAATGGGGATTTGCATTTCCCGTCCCGCACGTTCCACCAAGTCACCCAGACGGCGTAAATAGGGCCGCAACGGTTCGTCGCCCGCCATGATAGAGCGACCCGTGAGATTCAGCTGCCGGTCAATGACCATGAGGTCACCGGGAGAAAATTCTGTATTCACGCTACCGGCGGCGTTGGTGATGATCAGTGTGCGGGCTCCCAGACCGTACAGAACCCGGATGGGGAATACCACCTCTTCCAGCGAATACCCTTCGTAAAAATGAACCCGTCCCCGCATAACAAGCACGTCTAATGCACCCGCACGACCGTAAACCAATTCTCCGGAATGTCCTTCGACCGTGGATTGGGGAAATCCGGGAATTTCCTGATAAGGAAGGGTCGTGGTCTCCATCAGTTCTTCAGCAAATTGTCCCAAACCGGACCCCAGTACTAATCCCACCGAACCTTTAAAGCCCGCTTGGTTTTGAATGGCCTTCACGGCGGTTTCTACGGATCGATGATGGGATTGTGGGGCATTCATAGCATGCTACTCGTGTTTGGTTAGATTGGGTGTGTAGAGCGTTAAATCAAGTTCGTCTGTTGTGGTGGCAAGCTGCCCGCAGGCGGCATCAATATCATCACCACGACTCCAGCGGACAGTGACCGGGAATTTGCCTGTACTCAGTTCTTTCAAAAAAGCTTCAATCGTCTGATCCGGCGGCCGCTGATAACGCCCCTTAATATCGTTATAGGGAATGACATTAACCTTGCACAGAACCTGCTGAGCGATTCGCAACAATCGTCTGGCATCCGCCGGTGTATCGTTAATGCCATTCAACAGGACATACTCGAAAGTCATCATATTGGTGGTTTTTTCCACATAATAACGACACGCATCCACCAACTCCCGAATATTCCATTTGCGGTTAATCGGCATGAGCATGTCCCGCTGCTGATCCAGTGTGGCATTCAAGCTCACGGCCAGTTTGAAGCGTTGGTTTTCATCGGCGAAGCGTTTGATTTGGGGAACAAGACCGCTGGTGGAAATGGTGATTTTACGAGCGCCAATTCCGAAACCCAGTTCACCGTTTATTATGTGCGCTGCTTTAAGCACCTCCCGGTAGTTGTGAAAGGGTTCACCCATGCCCATGAAAACGATGTTGGTGATAGGCCGGGGGCTGATTGCCATTGCGTGACGCAATTGATCCGCGATTTCACCTGCTGTGAGGTTCCGCAGCAGTCCCATTTTACCCGTGGCGCAAAAATCACAATCCAGCGCACAACCCACCTGGGAAGACAGGCAGACCGTTACTCGGGATTCTTCCGGAATGAGGACGGTCTCCACGGTCTTTCCGTCCATCATTTGCACCAATAATTTGCGAGTTTCCGTGGCGGAAGAGCGGGAGGTATAGACAATCCGGGTTCGATTCAGCGTGGCAATTTCTTCCAGACGAGCGCTGAGGGTTTTGGAAATGTTGGTCATCTGGGAAAATTCGGTAGCCTTTTTGTCCCACATCCACTGAAAGACCTGCCGAGCGCGAAAGGGCTTTTCCCCCAATTCGATGAAAAAGGTTTCAAGCTCTTCCAGAGAGTAGTCACGCAGATGGACAAGCTGAGTTTGGGCAGGCATAAGGTGTGAATATAATTTCAAATGGTTAGGAACCAATACCGGAGGAGGTGGGAATCCGGCTTGGAAACCAACCGGGTTGGATAATATCTTCACTGTCACGCTAAAAAGCTAATTCACGGGGAGGCTGTCATGTTTTCGATGGTACGGTATTTCATAAAAACATCGTTTGTCTTTTTCATTCTGGGATTTCTCACCGGACTCTATATGTATGGCGCGAAAACCTTCGGCTGGCCTTATCCGGTGACCTTGGTAACTGTCCACACCCATGTTTTACTGGTCGGTGGTATGATGATGATGATTTTGGGTGTGGCGGTGTGGTTTTTTCCTCGGCCGACGAAGGAGGATACCAAGTACGATCCGGACCGGGTGCAGAAGTTTTACTGGATATTTACTATCAGTACATTGGGACGATTTGTATTTGAAATTTTCATGGGAATCTGGCAGGACGACTGGGTTCGTGTCACCGCATTTGCCTTATCCGCGCTACAGGTCATCGGTATGATTGGATTGATTTACTCTGTCTGGGATCGGGTCCGGCCGGTGGGAAGTCAAATTAGAGAGAAGAAGGGCGAGAAATTTTAGAGCTCACCGCTGGTATCCACCCGGTCTAATTCTTCACGAATTGCGTGGGCGATTTTATCCAGCGTGAGCGGCTTCCGTATAAAACTTCCGATACCCGCATTCAGTCCGGCTTTCACCCGATGACTCTCGGCAAATCCCGAGATGATGATGGCCTTTTGCTCCGGGCGAAATCTGCGAACTTGCAGAAACACATCAACGCCATCCAAGTCGGAATCCAGCACCATATCCAGGACCAAGATATCATAGGGTGTTTGCTGGCACATGGAGATGGCTTTTTCCGGTGTGCCGGCATAGGAAACATGATACCCCAGTGAACTGAGTAATTCGTCCAAAACATTAAACTGGAGCAAATCATCATCCACCACCAAAATGTGTTCATGTCCCTGAAAATCTGAAGCGGTATCCATGTTGTTCAGCTCGTCAGACCGGGTTGCCGGCAGGTAAAGGGTGAAGGTGGTACCGGTGGGGCCAGTCTCGAGATCGATATAGCCCTGGTGGTCACGAATGACATTACGAACCACGGACAATCCCAAGCCCGAGCCGTGGACTTTACTGGCTGTCTTGGTGGTGAAAAAAGGATCAAAAATCCGGGACAGGTGCTCCTTCTCAATGCCGGTCCCATTATCCGAGATTGAAACCACGGCATATTCACCACGCTCCACCCGTTCGTATCCAATAATGGGTTTGTCCAGATATGCGTTGTAGGATTTAACCAAAATCTCACCCTGATTATCCATGGCGTCCATGGCATTCAGTAAAAGATTACTGAAGACACGGGAAAGCTGGCTTTCGCCGCCGGAAATCGTGAAGAGGTCATCGGATAATGCCAGCTTAAGATGCACCTGCTGGGGTACGGTGATGAGGCGCGTGACCTCTTTCAGTACATCATTTAGAGACAAGGGCTCCAGGTTATAATGTCCTCGCCGACTTAACGTCAAAAGCTGTTGATTGATTTCAGCGATACGTTCGCCGTGGCGTTTAATGTCTTCAATGAATCGAATGGCACGGTGATTATCATCCAAAAGTGCCAATATCATATCGGGATAAGCAACAATAGGTGTGAGCAGGTTGTTCAGATCATGGGCTACCTGCGCGGCGATGTTTCCCACTGTTTCCAGGCGCTCGGCGCGGGCCGCTTGTTGTTGGAGGAGACGAATATCCGTGATATCCCGCAGTGAGACCACCACCGCAGGCTCACCTTTGTACTGTATTGGTCCTGCAGCAACCTCCACGATAATTTCCGACCGGTCTTTCCGGATGAACACTTCATCTGTGAGAGGTACGCGTCGTCCCTCGTCATTCACCCGGCGCACCCGTTCACGGATGGTATCATGATACCGTGGGTGGACAAAATCCAGAACCGGCCGGCCGATGACTTCCGCCGGGTCAGAGTAACCCAACAGCTTAAGTCCGGCGTCATTCACAAACTTCAAAACGCCATTTTGATGAATAGCGATGGTGTCAGGTAATGCCCGGATGAGACGCTCATTAAATTCTTTCGATTCTTCTAACTCAACAGTGCGCGCCTCCACCATCTCTTCCAGGTTTTCTGCCTGTTGTTGTAATTTTTCACGGGTGCGGCTGATTTCTGCTGACATGAGATTGAAGGAGCGGGCCAATTCCGCGAATTCATCTGCGCCGGTTGGATAAAGATTAACCGTGTAATCACCGGTAGAGATACTGCGGGTGGCCTTGTGAAGGTTTTGGATGGGCTGGGTTATCCAATTTGAAAAGAAACGGACAATGATCACACCGATAACCAATCCAAAGAGTGCCAGAATACCAAAAAGCTGAAAAAGATGACCGGTAGTGAAGATATTGGAAGCCAGGGTGTACCCGAGATTTATACTTCCCCAGATGGCGTCACTGCCTTCGACACGAATTGGCATCATGTAGTGCAGGGCGGGTGTTGAGTCATAATGCCCCATCAGATTGATCTGGGTGAAACTTGGGTGTTGTGGCACCTCTTCCAACTGTTGAGGCAGATACATTTCCCGCTCCGGATCCGACAGGGGTGTATAGGATCGGTCAATAATTTGTTCACCATCGGCATTATAAACAGTGAGCCAGAGGATATGCTGCTGCAAATCCAGATAGGTAACTAAATTTTCTAATTCACTCTGATTGTAAGTGAGGAGCGCAGGCTGAATTTGTTTCGCCAGGGCTTGACTAAAGGTGTGGACATACTCTTTAGCTTCCTGGATATGGGCGTATTGGTAGAAGGAGACAAAGAGTGCCAGCATTGCCAGGACCATGGCAGTGAGTGCCAGGCTTAGGCGGATGGCGAATCTGAGCCAAAGAGGGCGGGTATTCATAGCTTCACTATTCTATTCCTTTTTCTCTATCCAGATTTCTTCGCAGCGTAGTGTCGGCAGTCCCATTTCGCTCAGGCTCACATTCCTGAAGCGTGCATCGTACGCATAGGCATTGAATACGAATGAAGATGGTATAACAGGCATGTCGATTAAAATGCTGTCCTCTATCGTCTGGCACAACAGGATTTGTTGGCGTTTATCATCTGTGTGAAGCGCCGATTGAATTAATGCATCGACACGGGCATTATTATAGCCGAAGTAATTTCCCACGCCATTGGAGTGAAAAAGATTGTATAGGTAACGAGGTGTGCTGGGGATTTCCACCAGCCAGCCCATTACGAAAAAATCCATTTCACCACGAATCAGGGCATGATCAAAACTCCGCCATGTGAAGGGCGGCCATTTTAAGGGTACCCCCAATGCAGTCCAGTCCTGCAGGATAAAATCATCTTCGGTGTTCACATAGACAGTATCGACCACACCATAGATCAGGGAGCGATCAAATTTTTTAGGCAAATGGATTTTAGGGGTCTTTTGATTTTCAGGTTTTAGCAATGGATGCACTAAGTCTGGACGATACCCATCCATCCCTGGTGGGATGACACCCTTTGCCCGGTCAAAATAGGGGTTGTCAGGATTAATCAGTCGTGACCAGTCAATACTCTGAAATAGCAGGATCCGAAAGTTTTTATCATTGAGCGGTGGTTTATCAATCCTGAGCCCAATGAAGTCAAATTCCAGGCTTAATCGTTTTTGTGTCTGAAACCGGGTAATCGTTGCAAGGGTATCCACCGCCCAGAGTGGACATTCGATGAAATTAATCTTCCCATTAAGCAGGTACTCAAATTCTTTTTCTCCGCTGGCAGTATCATCCAGATAGAGAAGGATGCTATCCAGATAGGCTTTTTTTGACGAATAATCCCGAAATGGTGTAAGTGTAATCAGCGTATCAGAAATTTGCCGGATGATGAAGGGGCCAGTGCCGACCGGTGGTGTATGAGGTTTTTCCCGTAGCATAATTTTAGCCTGGTCGGCTGTAAAGAAGTAGAGGAAATCCGGTGTACTGTGCTTGAGCGTGAATTGGATATGGATGCTGTCCAATATGGTGATGCCTGGTAGTTCTTGACTTTCACCAGCCAGCCATTCGTCAACACCCCGTATTTCATCAATGAAATGATGAACTGCAGTGGATTGCTGTGCATCGCGTTTAATCAAATACAGGAAGCTTTCGTACACATCCTGCATTTGCAATGGTTTGCCGTTATGGAACCTGATTTGGCCTCTTAATCGGAATGTGAAGCGCGTAAATGAGCTGTCGATGGTCCAGAATTCCGCCAATCCGGGAATGGGCTGAAGACCTTCGTCCAATTGAACCAGGCCGGCGTGAACCTGATTCAAAAGAAAGCTCTCGTAAACGGACAGGTCATTCACCGGGTCCAGCGTCAAGGGCGGATAAATTAGCATTTTTAAAATGCCGCCCTGTTCAGGGATCGCCCGGTGCCTTTCCCCATCAGACAGGTTACAAAATACCAGTGAAAGTGCAATCCCCAGGCTGAGCAGTACCGGCCTGACCGAAAACCATTTCATCAATAGTATCTGCGAAGGTTTTGCCGGAGAATTTTGCTTGCTTTTCACTGCTAATTTCATGTTGTATGGAATCCGTGTCCGGTTTTAGCGCGGTAAAGTAATGACTCACAACCAAAAGAAAGAAGGCTTTCTGTGGGTAGAATCGCGGAAATTTGTGCAGGGAAATTGAAGACAGGGTGCATCATCGAATAAGGTGGTGACCCGGAGGATGTGACTGAGATAATCAAACTTGCATTTTGGGGGGTGGCAAAGTACTTTTGCGCGCTTTTTTTCAAAGCGTAGTCCGGTTCCGCCTTTAGGGCATTACCGTGACGGGCCAGGTAGCTCAGTCGGTAGAGCAGAGGACTGAAAATCCTCGTGTCGGCGGTTCGATTCCGTCCCTGGCCACTTCTTTTCATCACCCCTAAATCCAACAAAATCAACACAAAGAATGAGGCCACAGAACGATTTCTGCGGCCTCGGCGTGCGGCGTCTCAGGCACGGGTTGGGTAGTATTTTGGTATTGATTAGGGCAGATTGGTATCTAAAACACTAACACATACACTAACACATACACTAACACGCAAAAATTCTGCCCTCTAAGCGGTCGGGTTCCCTTCAAGCGTTCCAGTCGTCGCCCCCCATGTCCCCAGATCAACTTTCAGAATCTCAACCCTTGAGAAAGCATCTTCGGTGGTCGTTGCCGGGATGACGGCCCGCTGATACCAGATAGACGGCAACAAGATGGTAACGGTGCTTTCCAAGGATAAGATGAAATTCAAGACCGGCCGCTCCCCTGACTATGGGGACGCTGTTATGATGGCCTTCTCATCTGCTCTGGTCTCCAGCAATGAAATAAACCACGCCCTGATTCTATGATCCCAAATACTCATTAAAACTCTGATCATCTCTCGCAGACGCCATAAACTCATCCCAGCCCGGCGACACCACATCCCCATAAGGCGGGAAACCAAGTGGCCAATCCTCAAAAAAGTCATCTTCCAGAAACTTCACGATCTCACCCTTCGGCGCACTATCCCAGAATTCGGCATTTTCCATATTGAAATACTTTTTGACCAGAGCAATATAAGCATCCCTCCAACCCTCAGCAGTGAGCTTTTTGCCCGTAATCCTGCCCTCATACAGCCTTTTTTTACTTCCCTTCATCATCACCACTCCCTTCGATACATCCACCATCTTTCCTTCACCCCAAATCCTTATGCTATCCCTCAACCCAACCTCATCCAACACCTCATCAATCATTTTCGCCCCCACCGGGTCATATTCTCTCAAATGCTTATTCGCCACGATATAAGCGGCAAAGGTCTTAGCAAAATACTCCTCTGCCACAGGGTAATCCAGCGTCCTCTCCAGCAGGCCCGCATACCTCGTCACCGGTTTCGGCGCTTCTTCTCCCTTCTCATAAAAATATCGCTCTCAGGCAGAAGCGACAACCCTACACCCCTTGTTTTTCAGGGGGTTTCGTATTCCACGATGGAGCTGGCGCCGATATGTCCTGCCTTGTCTCTTGTTTGGAAATATTCCTACCCCAGTAATTTGAAGTGTGTTTTTATCAAGCCGGGTTGACCTTGTTTATTGCAGGGGTAAAACCTGAATGTTCTTACTGACTGAAACGCTTAGTATATTATATTAAAGTCAAAATCTTACGCTCCAGAGGTTAAAGGGGCGTGAAAAATTGAGACGGCGGGCGTTTATGGGGAAATATCTTAAAACCACAATTGGTCTTTTAATTATTTGCGGGCATCTGTTCGGAATAGAAAAGAATGCGCTCATTAACGGTGCTGTGTTACCAATTTCCACCGATTCACTCATTGCCTATTATCCTCTGGATAATGATGCACGGGATTATAGTGGTAATGGACTCCATGGTACCATCTACGGAGCAAAACCTTTCACCGACCGAAACGCCCGCCCCAATCCGGCTATGTATTTTGACGGAAAAGACGATTACATCGACTTGGGAAATTCGAAGAAGTTGAAGCCGGATTTTCCGATTACCATTTGTGTCTGGTTTAAGGCAGAACGGAAATATGGGCAGACCATATTTGTTAATAATTACCATGAAAATTACTATTACGGTATTATTATAGGTGTATCAGGTGAGGGAAAAGGTTTTCCCATGATTTCTTATGGTAACGGGGGACTAACAACAAAATTTGGCCGGAAATCCCTGATTCGTAAACCTGATATTAAGCTTCATAAATGGTATCATATCACAGCTATTTTTCAGAATAATCAAGATTTCCTGCTTTTTTTAGATGGAATTGTTCAAAGTGGTGAAGATAACGGGTTCGCAACCAAAATGATTTATTCTGATGGGCCCGCCTATATCGGAAAATACGATACAAATTACGATGCCCCGCCTTGGTATTTTAAGGGGGCAATTGACGAACTCTTTCTCTTCCATCGTGAATTAAGTCCTGATGAAATCCAAAGGTTAATGAATTTTACTCACAAGCCGTTCACTGGACTACCCGACTAAAACTGGAAGTGTCTAAACCGCAACTTTGACAATCCCAAAAGCGAGGTTCCTTGTACCGGGGATTGTGTTCACATCCTTGAGACAGAAAAATACTTCCTTAGTATCTTGGATCGAACTGGCGGCTTCCAGTGACTCCAAGGCATGTCTTGCTTACGACCCTCCGGACGGCCACTGCTTCTATCTGGGGAAGGAATTAAATATTTTATGCGACAATTAACGTTGATACCGGCACATCAACCCGATTTTCGGGCTATCCACTCATCCCGCAACAGCGCATGTCGAAGTTCGTCTAAAACCACTCCCTGCTTGACTACAGCCTGACGCAGCCGCCCTTCCAAACGAAAGCCATTCTTCTCCAATACACAAATGGACGCCAGATTATTGGAAAAGACACCAGCATATAATCGCGTCAATTCAGTGTTGGTAAATATCCAGTCCACCAGTTTACCTACACATCGGGTCACAATATCCCGTCCCCAATACGGCTCACCAAGCCAATACCCGATTTCAGCGCTAAACCGGTATACATCCTCCTGAGGATGATACCCGATGCCACCGATCAGTAAATCATCCTCCGCAATAACAAAAACAGAATCTGATAAATGCTGAATAGCCGTATCCAGCCATTGGTCTGCCGTTTCATCCGTATAGGGATGAGGAAATCCATCCCGAAGATTTCGTGCTACCTTTTCATTGTTGGCAAATGTCACGAGGCGCTGCTTATCGTCCCGGCGATAGCTGCGCAGGGTAAATGCTCCATCTACGGCAATTCGAAGCATTCTAGCTAATTTCCATTATAAGGCCGCCCTTCGCCCTTCTCGCAATATTCCTTCAGGCTGGATAGATAATAGGCCCAATTATAACTACAGCTTGCAAAAAAATCCGTCTCCTCCCGCCAATTTGTATGGGCAAATCTCAGCTCAGATCCTCCGGGGATACGATTGATTTCAAAGGTGAAGTGTGTGCCATTCCACTCTTCATCACCCTCAATGCATGTCCAGACCACCCTCTCGGGTGGAACAAGCTCGTCAATTTTCATTTCATTGTGAAATCGAGCCCCAAAATCAAACACAGCGACCGAACCGACTTCAGGCTTCGCCTTGGCGTTTTCTGTCCACCAGGATTGGAGCCCTTCCTCCTCGGTTAACGCTTTGTAAATCCGCTCGGGCGGCGCGTTGATCGTCAGTAAATGGCGGATGGCAGACATGATCCCTCCCTTGTTCAAGTGATAGTGTTTTAAACTAACAGATTTTCCCAGCAATCACCAAATTGTATTCACAAAGAGAGTTCACTGGGAAAAAAGAAGCCTGCAGATAAATTTGCCGCCATGCAGAATACAGAGAAAGTTATGGACCATCCGACATTGGGAACCATTCACTATGTGAATAGCAAACGGGCAAAACGGCTGAATATTACTGTAAAATCACCCTCCCAGGTGCGGGTCGCAATCCCAAACGGTGTCCCCAATTCCGCTGCTGTAGCCTTCTTGGAAAACCACCGGGACTGGATATTGAAGCAGCAGCTTCGTTTGCTGAACGACACCGTCTATCCATCTAAAATTCCGGTCTCTACCCCGCTGGATCTAAAGGCGGCTGCAGGGTCGTTGCATCACCGTATTGTATTCCTGGCGAAAAAACATCACTTTCATTTTAATCGTATCAGCTTCCGCCAACAACGCACTCGCTGGGGCAGTTGCTCCCGGGAAAATAATATCAGTCTTAACCTGAAAATTGTAGGCCTGCCAAGGCACTTACAGGATTATATCCTGCTCCATGAATTGGTTCACACACGGGTAAAAAATCACGGTCCAAAGTTCTGGAGTATGCTGAACCAGGTGACGACCAACAAGGCCCGACAGCTCGCCAAAGAATTACGTGATTACCGCCTTGCGGATTAAAAAAAGCCCCACCATTATTTGGCGGGGCTGAAGAGAAATTATCTCATATAGTCTGAACTTAATTGGTCATCAAGCTATGCATCCTGCTCCAGATCAATGACAGTTACATCACCAAAATCATCAATCGGTTTTTCAAACAGATCAGGATTTCCCACCACCATAATCAGTATTTGATCCGGGGGAAGGTATTTTTTTGCAGCAGCATTTACTTCTTCCAGACTCAGGGACTGAAACCCCTTCACCGCATCTGTGAGATAGGATTGGGGTTTTCCCTCAAATTTCAGATTGAGTAACTGACGGGCGATTTTATTGGGATCGTCATACTTGAAGACATCCCGGTTAACGATTGATGCCTTCGCCCGGTCGAACTCTGCCTGCGTGATGCCTGTCTCGTGCATGCGGGTTATTTCCTGAAGCAGTAATTCCACTGCGCGATGTGTCGTTTCGCCCTTGGTTTCGGTACCAGCCTGAAAAACACCCGGTAACTGCCACCCCGGACTGAAATTGCTCCAAACCGAGTAAGCCAGGCCTTCATCTGAGCGAATTTTTTCCGTGAGCCGGGACTTGAACCCGCCAGCGCCCAGAACATAATTCATCACCGAGACAGCAAACCGATCCGGATGGGTGTCCTGTAAAGGACTCAGCATGCCAATCCGGATATTGGATTGAACCAGGTCCTTCTTCACCAGCACGACCCGGGATGTTGTGGTGGGCTCAATCTCCGGTACGTCGGGAATGGATAAGTCACCTTCCGGCCAGTTACCAAAAGTTTGGCTTAATGCCGTTTCCAGTTCCTGCCTTGAGAGATCACCAGTTACAGCGAGAATCACATTATTGGGATGATAATAACGTCTCCAAAAATTCAGTAGGTCATCACGGGTAATGCCCCGGTAGGACACCTCATCGGCATGAACACCCAAAATGGACTTGGGATAGAGGGCTTGTGAAAACTCACGATTCACGATGGAATGGGGATTATCATTCTCCCGGCGAACCTGCTCCAGCCGCAAATTACGGTGCAGCTCCAGCTGATCAGGTGCGAATTTTGGAGCCATAAAAATGTCGCCCATGACATTCAGCACCCCGGTAAAATCCTCCTTCAGACAACTCAGCCCGGCTCCGGTAGCCATTCGACCACCCCAGGTCTCGATACTGGCGGCCCGTGATTCCAGGTAATCATTAACTTCATCGCCACTGCGTGCACCGGCGCCACCGGTACGAAGAACATCACTGAACAGGTTTACCAAACCGGCTTTTTCAGGGCTGATATACACCCCGCCGCCGGCCAATTGCGCCTGCACTTCCACCAGTGGTAATTCGTGATTTTCAATGAAAATGACTTGAATGCCATTGCTGGTTGTGAACTCCTGGATTTCAGGAAGAATCGCCTCTACCGGCGGAAATGTCATTTCTCGGGGATCTTTGCGTTTCATACTCTCTTTCCCGTTACCGGAATGATGCGGCAGCATTTGGCAGCCCATCAGCATGAAAAGTGTCATTGTCAGAATGATACTGCTCAAGTTTAATCTTCTCCCTACCATTATTTCACCTCCACGGCATTGGCTTGCTCGGTTGGCGGAACAAGGTAAACAGCGGTCCGATTGGTGTCTGTTAGATAGGTGTTGGCTACCCGCTGGACATCTTCAGCCGTAACAGCTTTGATATCTTCCGGGAATTTCTCCACCAATCGCCAATCGCCACCAACTGTGGCATAATATCCCAATTGGAAGCTCAACCCTGCATTGGTACGGAGACCCTTCAGATAGGACATACGACTTTGCTTTTTGACACGCGCTAATTCCTTTTGGGTAATCCCATTTTCCCGGATGTCACGGATGATTTCCAGTAAAGCCGATTCAAGCTCGGCATTGGTGTGCTCACCCTGGGTCGTTCCGGACATAACGAAAAGTCCCGGATATTTCCCCGGATCTGGTGAACACCAAACATTGGAGGCCAGCTGCTTCTCCTCCACAATGGCTTTATAAATGCGCGACGTGCGTCCGTCGGTGAGAATGTCAGCCAACACATTCAAAGCAGCATTATCCGGATGGTGAATGTCTCCCATGTGCCAGGCCATCATCAGCGCCGGATTGGAATCAAATTCTACGGTTGCCTGGCGCAATTTGGTCTGGGGAGGTTCCACAACAGTAACCGGTGGCGGATCGGGCTGAGGCGGAATATGTCCGAAATATTTTTCCAACAGTGGAATAAGGTCATCCGGATAGACGTCTCCCACCACCACTGCCGTGGCACGATTGGGCGCATAGTATTGACGGAAGAAGGCGTCCAGTGTGGACAATTTCATTTTGAACAAATCTTCCATCAATCCAATGGTCAATATTTTATAGGGAAATACCGTGTACGCCGTCTCGTACAGTTTCAGATACATCAGACCAAACGGGCGGGTTTCATACGATCGGCGCCGCTCCTCTTTCACCACATCCCGTTCGGAATAGTATTCCCGGAAAATCGGGTTGGCCATGCGATCAGATTCAATTGCAGCCCAAAGTTCAAGCCGGTTGGATGGCAATTGTACCTGATACTGGGTCCAATCCGTGCTGGTGCTGGCGTTCAGTCCGGAGGCACCGTTATTTAAATAGGTATCCCATAATTCATTTTTGATGATGAGCGCTTTATGTTCTGCCAGAACCTGCTCATACGCTTCCTGCAGCGATTCCACCTCGGCCTTGGCGGCTTCATCGCCATTTTCAAGCTTCAGCTTGGCCTCGTCGATTAATACCCAAAGCGAATCTTCCCGTGCCAGGTAGGCTTTTTCTTTTTCATAATCGGTTACACCCAGGGTTTTGGTTCCCTTGAAAAGCATGTGTTCCAGCAAATGGGCCATACCGGTAGAACCACGCGGTTCATCCACCGATCCCACATTAAACCAAATGCGGGTGGATACCACCGGTGCTTCATGCCGCTCCACCACCAGCACCTGCATGCCGTTACTGAGTGTATATTCCTGTGCTTCAATCCCCGCCATAAGACCCATGGGGATAAGCATTAGTATCAGAAGCAGTGTTTTTATTTTCACGAAAACCTCCCATCATCGAGGTAGTTAAGAGAAAGGTATGTAAACAAACGGGTTTACAAGGCTAAACATAAGTTGCGATCCCAAATTCCCAAAAAGAAAGCCAGCTAAAAGCCGGCTTTATGGGAATGTCTTTATTTGGTTTTCCTGATTCCCGTAAAAGCAATCAGGTTGCATATAGAGGTGAATTAATTAACGACTACTACCGAACTTGAACATATTCCGCCGAGCTCTTTTTTGGGCTTTGGCGCGACGTAATCGCCGATCTTCAGAAGGTTTCAAGTAGAACGAGTTCTTTTTCACGTCTTTAAGAATTCCCGCTTTCTCATATTTCTTTTTAAAACGACGCAGTGCCTTTTCAAAGGGCTCATCGCGTTTTACTGTCACCATAATAGGCATACTAGGTCATCACCTCCGGTTATGCTTTAGCCTAAATAGGCTTGCAGTTTCTTACTTCGCGACTTGTGTTGTAGTCGCCGAATTGCTTTTTCTTTTATCTGCCGGACCCGCTCACGGGTAAGGCTGAACACCTCACCAATCTCATTTAATGTCAATGGATATTCACGATCGATTCCGAAATACATTTTAATCACTTCGCGCTCACGCGGTTTCAGCGTATCCAGGGCGTCCCGGATTTCCTTCTGTAGAGATTCATTCATCAAATCACTGTCAGGTGTTTCCTGGTCCGCATCCTCAATTACATCCATGAGAGAGTTTTTCTCTTCCTCATGAAAGGGCGCATCCAGTGAATGGTGTCGCTTGGAAATGCGAATGGCATCAGCAACCTCTTCAGGCTCCATGCCCAATTCATTGGCGATTTCTTTCTCAGACGGTGTGCGTTCCAGACGCTGCTCCAACTCATCTGACTTTTTTGAAATCTTGCTAATGGTTCCCACCCGATTCAGGGGCAGACGGACAATTCTGGAATGCTCAGCCAGTGCCTGCAAAATTGATTGGCGAATCCACCACACAGCGTAGGAGATAAATTTAAATCCGCGGGTTTCATCAAACCGCTCAGCCGCCTTGATGAGTCCCAGATTTCCCTCATTGATAAGGTCGGTCAGGGGCAACCCCTGCCCTTGGTAATCTTTGGCTACCGACACCACAAACCGCAGATTTGCTTCCGTCAGTTTTTTTAAGGCGATGCGATCACCCTGTTTTACACGCTGGGCAAGAGCGATCTCATCTTTGGGGTCCAGAGGCTCGTATTGTCCAATCTCCTCCAGATATTTACTGAGGCTACGGTTCGCGTCTCCACCAATCCGTTTAACCTTTTTCGCCATACGCTACTTGTTAATCCTTCCTAAAACACCGGGTTAATCCCATATTTTTATTAACCCTGAGTCAAAATTTAAAAAGCCGGATAACGTATTCGGCACCCAAAGCCCTGTCAAGGAACATCTTTGGGAATTGCCCCTGTGCTTCGCGATCGCATTGACTCAAAATTAATGTAACCCTGGCGATCTTAGAAAAAGGTCGTTGCCTCATAAATAATGTAACCGCAAATGAGGTACATGAATATGAGCAAAAGATCACGCAAAGAATACCAGGAGACGATCCGAGAGCGTT
>JAIPJR010000106.1 GCA_021734045.1 Fidelibacterota bacterium | reverse complement strand
TAGAAACATCACAAAAGGAGAAATGAATATCGAAGAAAAGAAGTTGGAGAAGAAGAAATCAGACAGCTAAACTACGCTCAAAGGGTGGCCCACTTTGAAGTGCCCACAAGTGGCCCAGTTTCAAGTGCCCGCTGACAGACATTAGTTGAATTTGATAAAACCAAATTCATCCGTGCAAGATTATTATAAATTTTTAGCAGTAAATTGCTCTGTTGGCGGTCTTCTTCCTGAACAGCGGTTGATAGCTTTTCAAGCGCTCCATTGAAATCACCACTTCGTTCCATTATTTGTGAATCGAGTATTAGTAAATCTCCAGGTCGTTTTATTGGCGCAGTCGAGGTGACCTTAATCAGGTTACTTTTTGCCCTTTTAGTATCGCCAAGAAGAAGTAATGACTGAGCCTGATTCATAATCACCTCTTGCTTTTCATCTTCTAGTAATGGCCAGTTTAACAAATCTTGATAAATTTCGAATGATTCCCTGAATTTATTTTGCCTAAATATTTTTTCAGCCTGAATCGACTGCCAAACCAATCTTCCAGGAATGCTCAAAATATAAAAAGGTCTTCTAGGATATATTAGATCAACCTTGCGATATTCCCCCTTTCTAATTAAAGTGACTATTTTTTTAATGGGAAAAAGCTCAGGATATCGGACTTTACGAGTACTTCTGTAAGTGACAAAAATATAAAACAACAACCAAGCATAGAGGAAGATTACTTGAATTATATCTAATGCACAATAAATCTGTGTACCGATTGATAAAAACAGCAAGAGAGAAAAAGTGAGAATTGGAGTACTGTATCTTACATTTCTGCATACTTTACACTTCCAAAATAACCAAATCGTTAGAATGGGTACAAGAATCAGGATAAGGATGAGGTCATTTTCCCTAAGAGCTCTGGCAATGTCAATCATGAGTGAATAATCCCAAAAAGAGTATCAATATTAATTAGAAAAATTTCATTAACTATAAGACTCTTTAGAAATGATTTTCCATGAATGACCTGCGTTGGGTGTACCCTACAATTAGAGACATGGAAGTTTATTTCAGAATGCACACGAATCTGGCAGAAAATTATAAATCCACTGTGTCAGTGGGTATAATCTATTTCTGGGATAGATCATAATATTTTTCGGAAATTTTCATGATGGAATCAATATAGACGGCGTTGAATCGGTTGTCAATGGAGTAAGCGTTCCGGGTGAATTTTTGGCGCCTGATTTTACAAAAATTGGCTGCTGCGGTCCGGGGTCGGTACCAGTTATAGAACGCAAAAACCTCCTGCCATTTCGATTCATAAAACAGCAGGAGGATAAGCAGTTTCAAAACCGTGGTGAAAAGTCATCACGCGGTGGTAAGCGCTGCCTTCACATATTCCCGTTTCATCCGGGCGATATGAGAAATCGAGATATCCTTGGGGCATGCGGCTTCGCACTCGCCATAATTGGAGCAATCGCCAAAGCCTTCGAAATCCATCTGACTCACCATTTGAATCGCACGCTCCTTGCGCTCCACCTGTCCCTGGGGCAGCAGCGCAAACTGGCTGATTTTGGCGGATGTGAACAGCGTAGCGGAGGCATTGGGACAGGCCGCCACACAAGCACCACAGCCGATACAGGAAGCAGCATCCATTGCCTCATCGGCGTTTCGTTTGGGAATGGGAATGGCGTTGGCATCCTGGGCATTGCCCGTATTCACCGAGATGTACCCACCGGCCTGGATAATGCGATCAAAGGCACTGCGATCCACCACCAGGTCTTTAATCACCGGGAACGCTTTGGCGCGCCAGGGCTCTATCGTGATGGTATCGCCATCCTTGAATTCCCGCATGTGGAGCTGACAGGTGGTGGTGGAGCGACGGGGTCCGTGGGCCTGCCCATTAATCACCAGCCCGCACATGCCGCAGATTCCTTCCCGGCAATCGCTGTCAAAAGCCACCGGGTCCTCACCCGCTTTAATCAGCCCCTCGTTCAATTCATCCAGCATCTCCAGAAATGACATATCGGGAGACACCTTTTCCTTCTCGAAACTCACGAATTTCCCGGGTGAATCGGCATCGGGCTGGCGCCAGATTTTCAGGTGCAGGCGCATATCTGATTGTTCTGCATGATTACTCATTCGGCCAACTCCTCTAATTATTTATAACTGCGCTGCGTGAGCGGGACATGTTCGAAGGTCAGGTGCTCCTTGTGAAGCGCCTGTACCTGGTCTTTACCCTTGTATTCCCAGGCAGCCACATAGGTATATTCTTCATCATTGCGCCGGGCTTCGCCTTCAGGGGTGGCACTCTCTTCACGAAAGTGTCCGCCGCAGGATTCGTTCCGATTCAAAGCATCCCGGGCCATGAGCTCTGCCAGTTCCAGGTAATCAGCCAGCCGTCCGGCCTCTTCCAGATTCTGGTTCAATGTCTCACCACTGCCGGCCACCTTGAGATTCTCCCAGAACTCCTGGCGTAATTTTGGAATTTCCTCCAAAGCCTTCTTTAATCCGGTTTCGTTACGGCCCATTCCCACATATTCCCATAAGATGAGACCCAACTCGCGATTGAGTTCGTGGGCGGTTTTCTTTCCGTTGATTGAAAGCAGCTTTTGGATGGACTCAGCCACCGTTTTCTCGCTCTCTTTAAATGCCGGATGATCGGTAGTTACCGGCTCAAACTTATTGGAGCCGATGTAATTACCCACCGTGTAGGGCGCCACATAATACCCATCCGCCAGACCCTGCATCAAGGCACTGGCACCTAACCGGTTGGCGCCGTGGTCGGAGAAATTGGCTTCACCCAGGACGAATAGTCCCGGAATGGTACTCTGGAGATTATAGTCAACCCACAAACCACCCATGGTGTAATGAATGGCCGGGAAAATGCGCATGGGAACTTCGTAAGGATTCTCGTCGGTGATTCGCTCGTACATGTCGAACAAATTCCCGTATTTCTCCTCTACCGCTTTGCGTCCCAGCCGTTGGATAGCATCGGCAAAATCCAAGTAAACCGCCAATCCGGTTTTCCCCACGCCGCGACCTTCATCGCACACCTGTTTGGCTGCCCGGGAAGCGATATCCCGCGGAACCAGATTCCCGAATGCCGGGTAGCGGCGTTCCAGGTAATAATCCCGTTCCGCTTCAGGAATTTCATTGGGATGACGCTTGTCGCCTTTGGCTTTGGGAACCCACACCCGTCCATCATTCCGCAGACTCTCACTCATAAGCGTGAGTTTGGACTGGTGGTCACCAGTTACCGGGATGCAGGTGGGGTGGATTTGCACAAAGCAGGGATTGGCGAAGTAAGCGCCGCGTTTATGTGCACGCCACACGGCAGTGGCATTGGAATTCACCGCATTGGTGGACAGATAATAGACATTTCCATAGCCACCTGTTGCCAGAAGCACGGCATCCGCTGCATGGGATTCGATTTTTCCATTAATCAGGTTGCGGGTAACGATGCCCCGGGCTTTTCCGTCTATCACCACCAGATCCAGCATTTCATGGCGGTTGAACATCTCCACCTTTTTCGCTTTTATCTGACGACTGAGTGCAGAGTAGGCGCCCAGCAGCAATTGCTGACCGGTCTGGCCCCGGGCATAGAATGTCCGGCTGACCTGGGCACCACCGAATGAACGATTGGCCAACAAGCCGCCGTAGTCCCTGGCAAAGGGAATCCCCTGGGCGACGCACTGATCAATAATGTCATTGCTCACCTGCGCCAGACGGTAAACATTGGCCTCCCGGGAGCGGTAATCGCCCCCTTTCACTGTGTCGTAAAACAGACGCCAGATACTGTCACCATCATTGGGGTAATTTTTAGCTGCATTAATCCCGCCCTGCGCAGCGATACTGTGCGCCCGCCGGGGTGAATCCTGAATGCAGAAATTTTTGACATTATAACCCAATTCACCCAGGGAGGCGGCCACAGAAGCACCCGCCAGCCCGGTTCCCACCACAATTATCGTATGCTTACGTTTATTGGCTGGGTTTACCAGTTTCATATGGAAACGATGGTTGTCCCATTTTTCCTGAATGGGACCTTCTGGAATTTTTGCATCAAGGGTCATATTAGGCACCCCCTATGAAATAGATGTAGAGTGGAATAACAAGAAATCCAAAACCAACCACCACGGCAATAACGATCCCCAGTCCATCAATGAATGGTGACCAGCGCGGATGATTTACGCCTAACGACTGGAATCCACTCCAGAACCCATGACGCAGGTGTGAGAAAACCAGAATCATGATGACTTCGTAGAATAACACATACCAGCCATAGCTGAATGAATCATACACAAGCCGGTAGAAATCGTGCATTTCCACACCGCCGATAACCGTGGTGTAATCACCATTAACACCGACCTGATACTTGAAGTGAGAGATGTGCACCACTAAAAAAATGAAGAGCAACAATCCGCTGTAAATCATCGTTGTGGCACTGACGGTCTTGCGGCTGGCGCCACCCAGGTTCTTCTGAACTTTGTAACTTTGCGGCCGGGCACGCAGTTTCCCGATGGCGACGGTGATTCCCGAATAGATGTGCAGCAGGATAAATGCCAGCAGGATGAACTCCAATACATACAACAACTCTCCCAGGCTTAGCAAAAAGTGGGAATATTTGTTGTACGCATCGCTGTGACCGGAAAGCAGGACCAGATTGCCGGCCAAGTGGATAATGAGGAACAGCACCCAAAAAAGCCCTGTTAAGGCCATGAGGTACTTCTTCCCCACAGAAGACTTGGCGGCTGTCAGAAATGGCAGCATAACGCGTACTCCGAGTTTGAATTTACTTCCAATTTTATCAATCGTTTATGGTGTTTTATCAGGGGTTGGTCAGGGCGGTAATTACGTGATGTTATTTTGTGAACAACAAGATGACCATGCATATGGCAAAAGATGTTATTTCCCATCATCAAATGCTACCTCTATTTGCTGTTGCGCAAGTAAACATCCTATTCCCGCCGTCTGATGACTCATGGCCCCTCACCCGACAGAACCAAGGATCACTTGCTGGGATAAGAGGTTTTGTGTTTTCATGCGGCAAATATTCGGCCAATTTTACCCTATCCCACACTTGCCTCGCACCTACCTGCGTCGTAAGATTTAGCGAATTTAGCAATGCTGTAAAAATTCAAACAAGAGGATGAACTGATGGCAGACAAGACCCAGCAAGGCCATCGTGGTCGTTTAAGACAGAAATTCATGCAATCGGGCATTGGGGCCTTTCATGATTATGAGGTGATTGAGATGCTACTGACGCTCACCACACCTTACAAAGACATGAAAAAACCGGCCAAGGAAGCCATGCGACGTTTTGGCTCTTTGCCGGGTGTTCTGGAAGCGCCCATGCAACTGCTCATGGAGATTGACGGTATCGGCGAGACCAATGCGTTTGCACTCAAACTTCCCCACGCCGTGGGCAGACGCTATCTCCAGGAACGCATTGTGGGGGAAGACTATATCCGCTCATCCGCAGGCGTCCATGAGTACCTCACCCACAACCTGCGGGACCGGAACCGGGAAGTTTTCATGGTGTTGTTTCTCAATGGTCAGAATCGGATCCTGAAATTGGAGGAAATGTTCGAAGGCACCCTCACCTCCTCCGCCGTCTATCCCCGGGAGGTGATTAAACGCGCTTTGGACTACGACGCGGCTGCTCTGATTCTCGTGCACAATCATCCCTCGGGAAACACAACACCCTCAGCTGAAGACCAGGCCGTGACGAAAAAGCTGGCCGCAGCAGCCGGCACAATCGATGTGCAGGTGCTGGATCATCTGATCGTGGGTGGAAATGATTATTACTCCTTCGCTGATCATGGATTGATTTGACCGGTTTCAATACAGTATTCCTTGATTCCACCAATGGCTTCGGGCGCTGACACCTGCCTGGCTGTGTGGATCTGCTATCTCCCTGTCGCTCTGAAGCTTACAGCATTTTTACTATCACATTGTGAGGACTACGACCGGAATGACATTCGAAGTTTATTCCCGTTCTCGAACACGATGCCTCTCTCTTGCTCTTTCCTGTCGCGTCGAAGTGGGGAGATTGCTCCGGACGAAGACAGGCTCTTACTCTTTCATCTTTCTCTAACCACCCCCATCCCATACCTTTCCGCCTATTAACAAACCAAAAAAGGACCACAACCATGGACAAATTCATGCAGGCAGCAATCGAAGAAGCACAAAAAGGACTGGCGGAAGGTGGCATTCCCATTGGATCGGTGATTGTTCATGACGGCAAAATCATCGGCCGGGGACATAATCGCCGGATGCAGCAGGGCAGTGTAATTCTGCACGGTGAGATGGACGCCTTGGAAAATGCCGGCCGTCAATCCGCAAAAGTTTATCAGGAATCCGTTCTTTACACGACACTGTCACCGTGTCCCATGTGTTCCGGTGCGATTTTGCTTTACGGGATCCCCAAGATCGTCATTGGTGAAAACCAAACCTTTATGGGCGATGAGGCGCATTTGAAACAGCACGGCGTCAGACTGGATGTTCGTCAGGACGAAACCTGCATCCATCTTATGACACAGTTTATTGAACAAAACCCGGACTTGTGGAATGAGGATATTGGGGAATGAAGAAGTAGTGAGTAGTAGAGGAGGAAAGTAGTCAGGGGCAGAAAATGAGCTTGAGCAATCAGGACATGGGTAACACTTATGTACCGAAACATAGGTAACAGTTTTCCAGTATTCCAAGTTACACTTTTCCATTTTCACAGCTCACTCCGCCGGTGAAAAAGATACAGTCTCAAGGTTGATACTTCCCAAC
>JAIPJR010000020.1 GCA_021734045.1 Fidelibacterota bacterium | reverse complement strand
ACAATTCTACAGATTTTAAGTGTCTCGCTTTTCGAGAAAGTCCCGTTAAATCAACTACTTACAGAATCCAACTCCCGCTTTGTTGAGCAGGCTGACTCTAACCAATTGTTATTATGGGACTTCTAACGGGACAGTAGTGTTGTCAAATATTAAAATCGACTCCCGTCTTTGAGAATTCCAGAGCGGGGGTGGTTGCCCTATCCCAGCCCCTATCCGCTCGATGAACGGCAGCAATTCCAACAGCAGTAAGTTTAATTCTTTTGTAAAATCGCTTAAAACGCAACCGTTGCCCTGATAACCATCACGCTTCCCAATAAGCAAAAGCCCCGGTAATAGAAATTACCAGGGCTTTTGTTTAATAAATCGAGATTATATCTGAAGTGGCTTATTTACCGGTTAACCGGTGATACCGCTCCATTAAAACCTCTTGAGATTCTTCAATACCTACAGGAATACAATCCACCGGACAAACCTCGACACATTGGGATTCGTCAAAGTGTCCGACGCATTCGGTGCATTTCTCAGGATCGATTTCGTAAATCTCTTCGCCCTCGTAAATAGCCTCATTGGGACATTCCGGCTCGCAGGCACCGCAGTTAATACATTCATCAGTAATAGTTAAGGACATGTTGCCTCCTGTTATATGGTTCAGGTCAGGATTATTTCAGTTTTCAACAACCCGACAACTCGCCTTCGAGCTGTCAGCTAAATGTTTATCAAAAAGTGTACCGCAATCTCTCATCGACGCGGAATATAGAGAAAAAAATGCGGCTGGCTATGAATTTTGGGAAATGTGATTGTGGGCAGGGGTGAATACTATTTCGCTCGTGGGAACGATGGTTTATTTTAGGCCCCACACGGAGCAATACATGAAAATAGCTTATCTGGACGGACGACGACTCTACCGCGTACTGTACGCCGGGATACAGAACATCATGGATCGTCAGGATTACCTGAATAAAATCAATGTCTTTCCGGTGCCCGACGGCGATACCGGTACGAATATGGCCTATACGCTCATGGGAATTGCGGAGAGAATGCGCACCCACCTGAGCCTGCCACTGGGGGACCTGAGTCAGGAAGTGGCCAATGCCGCCATTGATAATGCCCGGGGGAATTCAGGTGCGATTTTAGCCCAGTTTTTCCAGGGCTTCGCCGAAGCTGTAATGGGAAAAGCAAAATTATCAACCACCCAGTTCGCTGAAGCAGTCTCCCTGGCCAGCCAAAGTGCTTACCAGGCGCTCTCCCATCCCCGGGAAGGCACGATACTATCCGTAATCAAGACCTGGGCAGCGTGTTTGAAGGATAAAGCGCATCATTACCGTGATTATCTCACACTCATGGAGGCATCCTTAGCGGAGGCTCAGGAGGCATTACGCCGAACCCCGGAACAACTGGCTGTCCTGAAAAAAGCCGGTGTAGTTGACGCTGCAGGACAGGGGTTTGTGGATATTCTGGAGGGAATGCTCCATTTTATCCGCTCTGGGAACCTACGCCATACACAAAAGCTGGAGTTGTCACTGGTGGATGCTTTGGAACAGGAGGATGTCCATCCGGATGACCTGAATCTGGATTTTCCATTTTGCACCGAATGCGTTCTCACAGGAGAAGGGTTTAATCGTCAGGCGATTTTGGCAGAATTGGAGCAACACGGGGATAGCGTCGTGGTGGCGGGGTCACCTCAACACATGAAAGTCCACCTCCACACACTGGAGCCGGGAAAGGTCTTTAATCACCTGCGCAGTCTGGGACAACTCAGTCAGCAAAAAGTTGATGATATGCGTATTCAAAAAAAAGCGGCGGCTGATCCCAATGCCATTGCCCTGGTGGTGGATTCTACATGCGATCTACCGGACGAGCTGTTTGACCGTTTTCAAATTCACACCATCCCCGTACGGCTGAATTTTGGAGACGATGAATTCATCGACAAAATCACCATTTCCGGCGACGAATTCTATCAGCGGTTACTCACAGATAAGCATCATCCAAAAACATCCCAGCCCCCCCTGGGTGATGTGCGACGCATATTTAAATTTCTATCAAGTCACTACAGTAATCTCATTTCAATCCATGTACCCCGAAATTCTTCCGGTACCCTGCAGGGCATTGAAGCAGGCTTGAAAGAGGTAGAATTCAAGAACAAAGCCGTATTTGATGGATTCAGTCTGTCCATCGGAACGGGGCTGATTGTAATTGAAGCCGGTGCAGCCATCGAAGCTGGAGATTCCTTCGAAAATGTGGTCCGGCGTGTTGAAAATGCGGTTCAAAACACAGAGGTTTTTATTGGACTTGATTCTATGGATGCGGTTTTTCGTGGCGGACGTGTCTCTGATAAGAAGAAAAAGCTGGTGGAAGCCTTACACTTGAATCCGATTCTCACCATGAATAAGAATGGCTTTGTGGAATCCGCCGGTGTCACCTTCGGGCGGCGGAATAAATTTGAAAAATTCACCCGGTTCGTTTTAAAGAAAATCGGTAACCGGGCGGTGAAGCGAATTGGCGTGGTGCACGCGGTTAATCCGGAGGCGGCTCAGGTTGCGGTCGAGACACTCAAGTCCCATTTCCAAAATGTTAGTATCTATCAATCCACCGTCGGTCCGGCTCTGGGGGTACATGCCGGCCGGAAAGCGATAGGCATTGCGGTGCAGTTTGCTTAGACTGAATCCATCCAATACGCGATCGACTATATAAGATTAATAAGGAGAAATCATGCTCATCCTGATAGTTGTTTTGTTCCTGAGCTACATCATCGGTTCCATCCCCACCAGTATCATCGTCTCCCGGCTTTTTTACCATACGGACATTCGGGAATACGGCTCGAAAAACGCCGGCGCAACCAATGTCTTCCGCACATTCGGATGGAAACCCGCACTGACGGTCATGCTTGTTGATGTTTTAAAGGGCTGGTTCCCGGCGTGGTATGTAGGGACTCACACTATTGAGGGCATCGCTCTTTCGGGGAATGTGGATGCGCTCATGATCATGGCGGGATTCGCTGCGGTACTGGGACATACTTATACCGTTTTTGCCCGCTTTAAAGGTGGAAAAGGTGTTGGCACCGCTGCGGGGATGTTGATCGCGTTATTTCCTGTGGCATTGCCCATCTGCCTGGCCGTTTTCATTCTCACGCTCCTGTTCAGCGGTATGGTTTCCTTGGGGAGCATGCTGGCAGCCTTGACGCTACCTATTGTATTAATTTTAATGATTTTTTTGGCCGGGTATTCAGTTTCACAAACCCTGATGATTTTCTCCCTGTTAATCCCCCTCTTCATCATTTTCACCCACCGCAGCAATGTGGGTCGCATTCTGGCAGGTACGGAAAACCGATTTGAAAAAGCCATGATTTTCCGAAAGAAAAAGCCCTAAGGACTCAATACTCAGGTTTTTCCTGCTTTTATAGCATAAAACGCCAGATTAAAAACAGCAGACTAAAGCTGGTCAGGAAGGTAATACCTGCCAGACTCAGAATTCGTAGCCAACGGGGCGGTCGCGCTTCCGGTGGTACATGGGAACTGGTAATCACCCGGTGGTTCATGTAGGCCAGAATCGGTGCGGTGAGAAATGACAGGGTCGTGGCTAAATCCACCATCAGCGTCATACTACCGGAAAGCCAACTGATGAGGATTAAAGCGCCACCGGCTACGAAAAACATAAAAATCCAGTACAAACGGTCATCTGTAACTTTGGTTTTAATGGTGGGGATGACCAATTCGGTGAACCGTCTCAGCACCCGCGGGAATGCATCAGTCACGGCCAGGACCGTTGAAAACATCGTGGTGAATCCGGCAATCAAAATAATAGGACGACTCCACTCCCCCAGGCTTTTGGTGTATAGCCCCACCAATTGACCGGCGAAGGTGACACCTTTTGCAGAAAATTGCTCACCGGTTCCATACATGACCAGCGCGCCCAGCGAGAGAAACCCAAGGGACAGGAGAGCCGCTCCCAGATAGCCGATGTTAAAGTCGATGACAGCTTCTCGCACGCTGGGTACATGACCAGTTTGCTTGCGGCGTTCTAATGTCCAGAGGGAATTCCACACCGAAATATCGATGGCCGATGGCATCCACCCCATAACAGCCACTAAAAATGCCACACCTGAAATGGTCCACACAGGCGGTGATTGAAACCCCGGTTCCATCTGGCGTCCGTGTGTCAGAGCGATAATGACCGCGATAATGGTTGAGATTGACAGCGTGATGATGATAATCTTGGTGAGCATGTCCAGCAGTGGGTAACGGCCAACAAGGAGCACTACCATGCAGATACCAATGAGAATGGCACTCCAGACGGCTGGCGTCAGGCCAAGCCCGAACAGTTGTCCGGCTAAACCGGCTGCCACCACTGTTACCGCAGCCTGAATGCTGAACATGGTGCCAAAAGTCATGATGATGAATACAATCATGGCCCATTTCCCCAGACGCTGATAGCCCTCCAACAGGCTTTCACCCGTGGCAGCCGCATACCGCGGCCCGAATTCAAACGCAGGATATTTGAAGAGATTTGCAACGACCAAAACCCAAATCAAACCGAACCCATATAAAGCGCCGGCGCGCGTGGATTGTACCAAATGTGATACACCAATTGCCGCTCCAGCCCAAATCAAACCGGGACCGATGCTCTTCAGTAAATTGCTTGTGCGGGCGCTCTGTTTCGCCATGATGTTCTCCCCAATTTTTCTAATGCTGGTTCGTGGAAAATCTACTGGCATCGGCGATTTGCAGCAAGGGCTAACATTGGCAAACACAAACCTATCTTTAAGGTTTACCCCACGGCACCAGTCGGCTAAATTGAAACACAAATGAACAATGAACCGGAAGGGCTGAATTGTGAATCGATTGAGAATTTTCGTAGGTGCAGCATTTAGCATACTGCTGGCAGCCTGTGCTATTATGTCGCAAAATAATATTATCCGCCAGGCGGAATGGGGCGGAACACCGGCAAGGGTGGACTCTGTCCAATCCATCGAATTCATCACCATTCACCATTCCGGTGTGGTATTTGAGTCTGGTAAAGACCCACTTACCTATCTCCAGAACCTGCAGAATTGGTCACGGACAGAAAAACAGTGGATTGACATTCCCTACCATTATCTCATTGATCTGGATGGCAAAATCTATGAAGGCCGGGATGCCCGACTGGCAGGTGATACCAATACTTCCTATGATGTTAAGGGACATCTAATTATCTGTGTTTTGGGAAATTACGAAGAACAGACATTGAATGAGAAGCAGTACGATGCACTGGTGCATTTAACCGTGAATCGCGCCAAACACTATGCGGTACCACTTGAAAATATCCGCAGTCATCACGACTGGGTCCCGGCTGAAACCGTCTGTCCAGGCCGGGATATCCAACGCCTTTTCGATGATGGAACCTTCAAACAGACGGTGAGCGCATTACTCAATTGACATTCATAACAATCACAACTAAAACTTAAAAGGAGAATGCGATGCCCTTTGTGAATATCCGCGTGGCAGGTACACTGACCAAAGAGCAAAAAGTACAAATCGCGCGAGAAGTCACGGCTCTGCTGGAACGGATTGCCAATAAACCACCGGAAGCAACCTTGGTAGTAATCGAGGAGGTATCCCGGGAGAATTGGGCCAAGGGCGGCACCTTATTAGCAGATCGGTAAATGATTTATTCAGGAAAGGCGGGGGTATGATTTACAATACTTTTGGAAATACCGGATTAGAGGTGTCAGCCGTTGGATTTGGTGCCTGGGCGATTGGGGGGCCGGCCAATGTGGGTGGTGTGCCCATTGGCTGGGGAGAGACCGACGACAATGAATCACTGTCGGCCCTGGACGCGGCTTATGAGGCGGGCATCAATTTTCTGGATACAGCCGATTTTTACGGTTTGGGACACAGTGAAGAGATCATTGGTCAATGGCTCAAATCCCGCCGACCGGAGATTGTTGTGGCTACGAAAGTGGGAAACACGATTGTGGATGGTAAACCCGGGCAAGATTTCAGCAAGCAGCACATACTGTCTGCCATTGACAAAAGTCTCGGACGCCTTGGCAAAGAAAGTATCGATTTATACCAACTCCATGGCCCTCAATTGGAAGTTCTGCAGCAGGGGGAGTGCATCCCGGTGTTGGATGAGCTGAAGCGTGTGGGAAAAATCAAACACTGGGGTGTTTCTCTCGCGACTCAACAACCGTGGGTTGTGGGCGATTGGTTGCTGGAGAATGGACTGGGTGAGCATTTTCAGGTGGTTTTTAACGCCATTAATCAACAGGCTGATGACTTCATTCGCCGGGCTGCACAATCCGGATATGGTATCATCGCCAGGATGCCACTCCAGTTTGGTTTGCTCACCGGGAAATTCCATGCCGACACACGATTTTCCCCGGATGATCATCGTAGCTTCAGAATGCCACCTGATATGCTGAACAAACTGCTTGAAGCAATGGTCGCTTTTGAACCATATGTAGAACAGTATGACGGGAATTGGCTCGACTTTGCACTGCAGTTTGACATTTCTCATCCGGCCATTCACACCACTATTCCCGGCATCCGTACTGGAGCCCAGGCCCGGACTAATGCACGCGCCGCGTCAGCACCGGCCCTTGACCCGGAAATTAGAACCAGGCTATCCGGAATCTACCATGATCGATTCGAAGCACTGGTAAAGCAGTTCAAATAGAAAAAATGGCCTCTGCGATGAGAGGCCATTTGATTTTATTCGGATAGATTCTTAATGGGAATTAGGGCGCTACAAAGGAAGTATTGGCGCTGTATGAATTCACTTCGTCCATCTCCTCTATCGATTCGCCAATGGAGAAGGTTCCCACTTGCCAATAATAGGTACCCGCACTGCTGAGAGAAAGTGCGGATGTTGGATAGGTAATCTCCGGATTTCCTGATGCAGGTTGAAGTATTTTCGCCGTCCAAATCGGTGCGGATAAAACCGATTCCTTCAGAGAGATTTCATACCCTTCAGCACCCGACACACGCTGCCAGGTAAAGGTGGGCCGACTACTTGCCGCTGTTTCACCGCCCACCGGCGAAAGCAATGTGGGTTCGGGTAGCGGTATATCATCCACCACCATAGAAGGACTGCTATTCATTCCCCCTTTGTCAAACGACACGATTTTATAGTAATAATGCACATTGACTTCCACGCCCGTGTCTATGTAGCTATTCGTGGTGAGGCAATCTAACAGCGTCGTTTCGTTGGCCTGGAAAACGCCTGTGTTGGCGCGGTACAGTTTGAAATGCGACCAGTCTGACTCCGAATTGGGCGACCAATTCAATTGTACATCCAGCTGGTCCAGAATGGTGAGGTTGTGAGCATAAATCGTCAGGTTGGCCGGTGTTGCCGGTGGATTTTGATTGATGGGTGCTACCCGCTCTTCCAACATGGTAAAATCACTCTGATTTCCGGATTTATCATAAGTCTGAATTTTGTAGGAATATTCTGTGTCATAATCCAATCCCACATCCAGATAACTGGTTTGAGTGGTAGTGGCGATGGAGTCATACTCGGTTCCCGGACCTGCGTCGCGGAACAGCTTATATCCAGCTAAATCATTCTCTGTATTGGCCGTCCAGTACAAACTCACTTCACCATCAGTGGTAGCATTAAAATCAACTTCAAAACCTGCCACCATTGCCGGTGGTGTGGTATCCGGTTCCGTGGTTTCCGTTTCACAAGCCTGAAATATCCATAAACTCGTGATGCTCAGTAATCCTAAATATGCGATTCGTTTCATCATTTTATCGTCTCCCTTTCCACTCCTCATGATTTGATTGAACGCCCGAATCTAATCCTGCCCCAGCCTTAAACCAAGTTTGGATTATTCCGCCAAAGGTATGGTCAGGGTTAAAATGCCGTGTTTCGCCGGGCTGTTTTCCAGTCGGATGTCAATGTTGTTTTTTAACGCCAGCGATTTCACCACGGCTAACCCGATACCCATTCCCTGCTGTTCCTGAATTTCCCGCTCATGTTGGTAAAACGGTTTGAAAATGTCTTCCTCCGCGTCCAATGGAAATCCCGACCCAGAATCCTCGATACTGACTTCGTAGCCGGCGTCTTCCAGTTTACCCAAAACTGTTACATGGCGGGGGGCTACGGAAAATTTAATGGCATTCTCTAAAAGCTCCTCCAGAATCATCTCCAATTCAGTAACATTTACCCTCAGATTCTCATCCTCTTCGGTCAAATCCAGTTCGAATTCCACGTCCTTGGCAGTAAATCGTCCAAAAAAAGTGCGCTTCTCAAAAATATTCTCGAACAACTGCCGGATTTCCCGTACTGCAATGGTGGGAGAACTCACATATTCAGCAGGCGCTTCCCGAGCCTCTTCCATGTGTTTCACCTTTTCCACCAACGCCAAAATCCGATCGTGCCCGTTAATGATATAATTCAAATATTCCTTGATCTCTGGTGAGGTGGCGGATTCCAGTTCAAATAACGAAAGCCCGCTGGTAATAATGCTCAGCGGGGTGCGCATCTCATGAGAAACCCGGGTGAATAATTCCCGGAATAGCTCTTCATTGCGTCGCTTTTCCGACTCCCGGATTTCCTCCAGCCGCCTGAGACTAACCGCCACCGCCTGCAACAGCGCCGGAATTTCCACCGGCTTCGTAAGGTATTCCTCCACACCATACGATTTTCCCGCCTGAATATCTTCCTTACTGGCTTTGGCGGATAAGAAGATGAATCCCATCCCCCGCCACTCCGGATTCTCTCGCATGGCCTCCCGCAATTGATACCCATCCATCTCCGGCATCATGATATCACAGATTACCAACTCCGGCGTGTACCCCTGCCGTAAAACCTCCAGCGCATCCAATCCATTTTCACCAATTTCAACTGTGTAGCCCTCCAGCTGAAGAATTTGCTTCAGGTTGTCGCGTTGGATGGCCATATCTTCAACGACTAAAATCCTGCCCCGGGAACGGTTTTTCATTTCATTCTCATTCTTTTTCATGTCAATTCATTCTCAGTTTCAAATACGGTCAATTAATCCCCATTGGTCTGAACCGGCAGAGAAACCACGCATCGGGTCCCTTTGCCCGGTGAGCTCTCTACCTGGATATGACCCGCATGTAATTCCACATATTTTTTCACGATAGACAAACCCAATCCCGTTCCTGAAATGGAGTGGGACGCTGTTTCCACCCGGAAAAACCGGTCAAAAATTCTATCCAGATTTTCTTCCGCAATGCCAATTCCCTCATCCACCACGGCGAACCATACCATCCCTGACGATTTATCATAACCGCTGCTCAGCTCAACGGATGTGTCTTCCGGACTGAATTTCAGCGCATTTTCCAAAAGATTAACCACCACCACCCGGATTAATTCCTGGTCGATACTCACCTGGGGCAAGCCCTCTGCTAGCGCCACCCGAATCCTTTGGCGCCCACCCTGTACCAGATCGGGACCATCTATTAACAACACGTTCAGGTCTTGCTCTTCGCGGCGTATCTGCAGCGTTTTTTTATCAATTCTGGAAAGCGCCAGGAGATTTTCCACCAGTGAGCCAAAATTTTTCCCGCCCTGGATGATTTCGTCTATTTTACTCAGCTTCTCCGGTTCGTCCAACCGGTCCCAATAATATTTGAGAATTTGGGCCGAACTGAGGAATGAGGTGATAGGTGATCGTAATTCGTGAGACACATTACTTACAAATTCGTCTTTCAACACATCACTTTGTTTACGCTCGCTGATGTCACGAGCAAAGGCTTGAATCAGCCGGTCGTCATCAATTTCCATGATACGGGCAGTTATTTCCACCGGGAGAATATCGCCTGATTTGCACCGGAATGTTGTCTCCAGAGACAGACTGCCGGTCTCCATGAGCTTTTCAATACCGGGAAGCATTTTTTGAAATTCCACCTCCGAGAAGAGCTTTTGAATTTGCATACCCACCAATTCAGATTTTTTGTATCCGGTCAGTGTCTCAGCAGCCAGATTAGAGGATAGAATTTCCCCCGTATCAGACATGACGAAGATGGCGTCCATGGCAAAATTAAACAGATCCGCATAGCGCCTTTCGGAAGCCTGAATCCGGGCCGTGCGTTTCGCGATGGTATCCTCTAAATTTTCATTCGCTTTCCGTAGCTCCGTCTCCAATCGTTTCCGCTGTTCCACTTCAGATTGAAGGGCTTCCAGCGTTTCCATCTTCCCACGAAAATTAAATAAATTCCCTGCTGCGATTTTTGCCAGCTCAACCTCAGTTTGATGCCACGCTCGGTGGGGTTGATTCGATAAAATCATGAGAATTCCGGTGAGAATACCATTCTGCAGATGAGGGAAGGCCATGACCGCATAGATATCAATTTCAAAAAAACATGGCGCTAACCGTTCCTCATCAGATATCCGGTTTTTTACTATCGCCTCCCCTGCTTTCAACGGTTGGAGCCACGGGGGAATCGGCTGAATGATCTGGTCCGTTTTCTCGGGTGAATTTCCGGCATTTTCCGGCGTCCACTGATGAACCGCATGGGTTTTATCTGTTGCAGCGTCATACTCACAATAGAGAATTTTTTCCACATCTAAACCATTGCCCAAGTCATCCAGCGCGTGGTTGATACCCTCCTGCAGGGATGATGATTGCATCAGATGGGTGACTGCGTGTGAGATTGCCAGGTGCAGTTTAAATATTCTTTCCTGCTCTTCCTCCAATCGTTTGCGATCGGTTATGTCCCAGGAATAGACGATAATTTGTTTCACATTCTGGCGTTCATCAAAAACAGGATAGCCATGAATATCCAATACCTGACCGTTGGCAAGTGTTTGCTCCCGGCTGCGGGGTATTCCACTGGATTTTACGGTCTGTAAAAATTCCGTCAGGGTAGCGATTTCCGCACTTCGCTCCTGGCTTAGAGCCGGTTTTTGGGCGAATCCGGGTATGTAAGTATGGGTATCTTCTTGCGTGTTGGAGATGATAATTTCAAATCTTTCCGCATCGAAAACATAAAAGGGATTAGACAATGCCTGTAATACACCGGCAATGAGAGACTGACTTCGTTTCAGGTAGCGGCGCTGAAGAACGGAGTAATCAATTTTGGCGCGGAGCTTCATTAACTCTTGAAAAACAGGAAGAACGGGCGCATTCGCGTTCATGTTCTGGTCCGCATTTTGAGTGCTTACCAGGCAGTAGGTCACTAATTGTGCTACATAATTCGTAAAGACCTGCGATGTCGCCGCGGCGCTGTCGTCATTGTCATGGACATACAGCGTGAGGAAAGCATCTTTCGTTACATAAGCCTGAAACGTGCGCGAACAGGTTTCACAAGCCCCGGGAATCATACCCTGGCTAAGGGTGGTTTCATATTGCAGAAGATTATTTTCCGAGAAAAGCGCTTCACGCACAGAAGTGTCACTCAAATCCAACACGGGAAGACTCCCCGGGGTGTGAGGATAGGTGGCGAAAGGAACGAATGACGCATCATCACCCCTCGATTCCACCAGAGATCCCCGGACCCAGACCGTTCCTCCCAGCACCAGCCCTTGGGCCACGGAGGCGGCTAATACCACGCCTGCCAGCATACGGGCTTCCGACCGGGTTAATCCGTCGAAAGGTTGCAGGTGTTGGTTTGTGGGTGCTCCGGTCAATTCGATACCTTATCGGATGAGTTCACTCGTTTTCGGCATAACATACTGAATCATGGTGCTGCGTGCTTTGTTTTATGTCATGGGATGTCAAAATATGCATTACACTTAAGGATAATTCACAAAGATATTTCATCCGTAACTTTTCGCCGATAAGCACCTAATCTGCGTATTCGCGCTCGATTCCCACGGGGCTAATAAGACGATATTTACCTGCCGCCACCGGAATTACATGGTCATTGTCCACTGGAATTTTGCCATAGCCACCTGGTATATCCAGGACATACCTTGGTACGGCATACCCCGGTAAACGCTGGATTAATTCTCTGTAGATTTCCCGCCCCCGGGCAATGGTAATCCTAAAATGACCGGTTCCCTTCACCTTGTCCGGGTGGTGGAGATAGTAGGGCTGAATACCATGCTCTGCCAATTTGAGTAGCAGCGTTTCCAGCAGTTTCGGATCCGCATTTACACCATTGAGCAAAACCGATTGATTCAGCACTGAAATCTTGTGTTCCAGCAAACGGTTAATCCATTGAATGGCGGTTTCTGTCACTTCAACCGCATGATTAAAATGGGTAACGATACGCACGCTTTTTCCCAATGAAGCCAATTTGTCAGCCAGTCTATCGGTTAATCGAAAGGGATTCACCACCGGCAGCCGGCTGTGAATTCTGAGAAACCGGATATGTTTAATGGTGGCTGCCTCACGCATGATTTTAATAAGTCGATCATCCGGCAACATCAACGGATCACCACCGGTAAAAATGACTTCCCGTATCTCCGGATGCGCGGTGATATACGCCATCCCCTCGGCAATCTCCGTCGGATTGGGTGCGTAGGCTGCCTGTCCCACCATCCGCTTCCGGAAACAATACCGACAATAGACCGCACACATGGGTGTGGGATAAAACAGCACACGATCAGGATAACGGTGGGTAATGACACGCACCGGATGTGTATTTAAGTCCGGATTGTCATCCCCGATGGGATCTTCAAGTTCGTCGGGTGAAAGGCTTGCTTCTGCTTTGCTGGGAATGATTTGGGCGAAGATGGGATCGCTGGAGTCAAATGTACGGATCAGGTTGAGGTAATAGGGCGTGATACCCATTCGGTAGCCGTCCATGACACGATCTAACCTGGACCGTTCATCTTCACCCAGGTCTGCCAGCCACATACCGGCAGCAGGGATGGTGTTAAGGTCTGTCAGATTGGATATGGCGTGTGAAAGCTGCCAGCGCCAGTCGTGCCATTCCGGTAATGACTGAGCAAGCAGTGGGTTTTCCCGCTGACGGTTGGTGCGCTGGTTTGTCAAAAGCGTCGTAGTGCTACGATATCAATCCGCCAATGCGGTGACCAGATATTGGGCAATATCCTGAGACCGAACCGAGGTGGAAAGTTCTTCCGCTGTGAGTCCGTCATTCAACATCGTTGCGCAAAAAGGACACGCGGAAGCCAATTCGTCCGGTTTTACGGCCTTCACATCCTTCATGCGTTCGTCATTCACTTTCGTGTGCCCCAGTGTCTCTTCCATCCACATGCGTCCGCCGCCGGCACCGCAACACAAACCGGTGTTCTTCGAACGCGGCATCTCTTTCAAGGTGACGCCAGGAATAGATTTCAGCACCTCCCGCGGTGCGTCGTATTCATCATTGTGACGACCCAGATAGCAGGAATCGTGATAGGTTAGGGTGGCGTCCAGCGACTTTTCGGGCTTAAGCCGGCCTGAGCTCACCAGTTCATTTAACAGCTGAGAATGGTGTACCACCTCATACTCACCACCTAATTGGGGATATTCATTTTTAAGCGTGTTAAAACAATGCGGGCACTGGGTCACGATTTTTTTGACCTTGTAATTGTTCAGTGTCTCCACATTTTGACTGGCTAGCATCTGGTATAGATATTCATTCCCAATCCGGCGTGCTGAATCGCCTGTACAGGTCTCCTCATTCCCTAAAATGGCGTATTTCACACCCGCTTTATTCAATAAGGTTACCATGGATTTGGAAACCTCCTTGCCCCGGGCATCATAGGCACCGGCACACCCGACCCAGTACAGGTACTCCAAGTCATCGGGGTTCTGCTTACGCATTAAGGGTACATCCAGTCCTTCCGTCCACTGCTCCCGGTCCTGGGCAGACATTCCCCACGGATTGCCATTCACTTCCAATTTCTTAAACAACCCGGTCACCTGTTCCGGAAATTGGCTCTCCATAAGTACCAGATTCCGCCGCATATCTACGATAGAATCCACAATGTCAATGAAAACCGGACATTGCTCCTCACACGCCTTGCAGGTGGTACAGCTATACAGAATATCGTCAGTAATCTGTCCATACTCATAGACGGTTTGAACATCTGAACCATCGTATTCTGCCCGCATCTGGGCTCCCAGGGAATTAATCACATGTTTTGGATTCAACGGTTTCCCGGTCAAGAATGCCGGACAGGCAATCTCGCAGCGACCGCACTCCACGCAGACATCAAAGTTCATGCGCTGCTTCCAGGTGAATTCATCCAGCTTGGAAACGCCGAAAGTTTCCGCATTTTCATCTTCTAAATCCATGGATCGCAGGGTTCGGCTGGACTGTTCACGCCCCAGAAAAATGTTCACCGGTCCCATGAAAATGTGGGAGAATTTGCTGAATGGTATGGAAGCAACAAAAGCCATCGTCATGACCATATGCAGCATCCACAGGGAGTGGTGCCAGGTTGCTTTGGTCATGTCGGCCATGCCATTAAAAACATGCGCCAGCGTCCAGCCTACCGGAGACCAGACCTCAAAAGGATTGGGGACCGCTGAAATACGGAGACCCTCAATGACAAAACCAATAACCACCAAACCGATGAGCATGGCATGCATATACCAGCTGCCGTAGTGGGTTTCACGGATTCGCTCAGGTTTTTCCACATACCGTCGCCAGAGAGCAATCCCAATCCCCACGAGCAGAATAATGCCGGCAATATCAGCGAGAAAAGAGACCGTGAGGTAAACCGGGCCATAAAAAAAGTCCAGCGGCGTATCCATCTGTAAAGCAACCAGATCCGTGGCAATCCAGAGCATCAGGAATCCCCAGAAAATGAAACCATGCCACCAACCGGCTCGTTTACGACGCATCAGCCGACGCTGGAAAACACCGTCCACAATCGTTCGCCAAAGTCGTTTTAAAACCTCATCGGTGCGGGTCCGATCCGGCTGCCCCTGCCTGTACATGTCCCATTTACGCCGAAAGCCGCTGTAAAACCCACCCAAAGCCAGGATGAGAAAGAAATACATGAGGGCGATATACCATCCGGGAATATTCCAAGCCAGTTCGCGGGTTACATCCGTGGGATTCATAGCAGTCCTTTCTGTCTGTACTTAGTGCTTAGGGGCGCAACGCCACCGGTAATCAGCCACCATAATGCCAACCGGTCTCAGACAAGCACAAGGCCTCAGCACCTTCATCCGTCACACCAGCAGTATCAATCTCACCAATCACCAGGTGGTGGTCACCTTCTTCCACAATATTAATCACTTTGCAGCCCAGCCATGCCGGAGCCGCTTCAATAATGGCGCCACCAGCTTCATGAGGTGCTGCAGGAATCCCGCCAAAAGCATTGTTTTTTAGATAGAGTGGTTTAAAAAATGCCTTTGCCAGGTCATGGTTGCCCCGTTCCACAATATTGGCCACAAAATACCGGGTCGCGCGAATCGTCTCATACAACCGGCTATCGGCTTTTATCGCCATGGTAATCAGCGGTGGATCAAAACTGGATTGGATGAAAAATGTCACCGTAGCACCCATGGTTTCCTCACCAGTACCTGTGGTCACAATCACCACATTGTAGTGCAATAAACGCAGGGTGTGGTTTTTGGCCATTTTATCTAAAATCATGGTTGAACTCCTTCATTCGGTCAGCGGCTAAAATAGAAAAATCCCATTACAATTGCAGGCAGGAAATGTCTGAAAATGGTATCTGGTTTGTGAAAAACCAGCTGCCCATCTAAACAAGGTCAGGGAATCAGCCAATCGTACACATTGCCGTCCGACGCATCTTTTTTACCGCCCCCAGACCATTCGGCGGCCAAAGTCTCCACCGCACGAAAATCCCCTAATCCGGCGCCCCCATGATCATCTTGCAATCCCACCGCCACCTGCCATTTTGCACGACTCAGATTATGCGGAAATAACGACCGGGGAATGCAAAACCGCACCGTTTTTTCTTCCACATTCCCGATTGCACCCGACGCATCCCGTGGCATGTATTCAGCCAAAAGTGTACCGCTCCCATCCACAATCTGGATACCACCACTTATATAAAGGACACGATTCGCCTTGAATGCACCGCGGAATTCACAACCAGCATTCTTTCCTACCTGCTGCAGTCCACCGGCTCCAGCATCCAGACCAATAGTAGCATAGGTTAACTGATACCCGTATTCAGGATGCCAGCCCGGGTCTACCAGATTATGAAAGGTGAGCTCAAAGGTAAGTAACTGCTCCTTTTCCCAAATTCGCATGCGGGTGATATCGGCAATCCCGGCCTGAAATTGCTGGTTTCGAGGATAGGTAAAAACCCCGCGGGGACCACCATCGTCGCCCACAGGATCCATCTCATCCACAAGTAATTTTCCTGTATCAGCCGTCGGAACAACCTCCAGCTGATTTAGCAGACGGTGACCGGGTCCCGCCAGAACCGACACAGGTAATGTTGTATCTACGCTACAAATGGCCACGCTGGAATCAGCATATTGAAATTCAGTAGCAGTTATCACCTGGTCGCTGAATGCGTCCGGCACCGTCCACTGCCGCATGTTTTTCTCAAAACGAACCGACAGCTCCCGCGAATGCCAATCACCGGAAATTTGGTATATCATTCCATCTGCCAATAAATTCACCGCCAGTTGAATCGCCCGGTCATTCTGGCGTTCCACATGGATAATTTCAGCATCCGCCTCATGTGAATACGCCACCTTAAATGAATCCTGAAAAGCATACGCGGTGAATGACACATCATTCAGCCCCTTGAGGAGTCGTGGGCGGAGCGTAATGACCGGTTGCCCCTCGGCATTAAATCCGGGACGAAATCCCAGGATATCCTGGTAGAAAACCCGCAAATACTCACCCAGACTCCAGGCTTGGGAAATGGTACCAGACAAGCGGACTTCCCCGTCTGCTTGCGGCCAGGCATCAGAGACTTCTGCGATGGTACCCACAGCGCCACGGTGTAACAGTTGATTTGTCAGGCTGGTAAACAATCTATCAGCCATTTCAAATTGTCCAAAGTCCAGTGCCGCCGACATCCAGGGCCCCGCATTCCACATCCAGATAATACCATTATGGTAAGCAGCATCTTTCACATACAGACCTGGCGCCTGGTGGAAGGGATGAAAATTCGGATCCGATTGCGCCAATGATAATATTCCCGAAGACGTGACCAACTCAGGTGCTGTCTCCCGAAAGGTCCTCCAATCAAATGTTTGACTCGGCAATAAGGGTGGTACTAGAAGAGCATTTGGGCGGATTTGCAGATCCGGTGTACCATCGGCATTAATATGGTCGTATAACCGAGCAGATTCCGGATCACGAAAAAGTTTTTCATAGGCTTCATACGCCCGCTCGCTGATACCTTCAACCCGCATCGCAAAATCGTCATCGCCGGTCAACCTTGCCACCCGGCTGGTAATCGCCAGTTGCATCAACCAAAGCTGCTGAATCTCCACCGCACGATCGCCCCGTGGTGACCAGGGGCCCTCCGGACCGCGAGCATCCATCCAGGTATCGGCATCCTCGTGGGACAGTAAACCGTTTTCATCCAGCCAATTCTTCATTCCCCCCAGAGCCGCTCGCTTGATCACGGGATACATTTGAATTAAAAAATCCTCGTCACCGGTGTAGCGGTAATAATCCCACATTTCCCGAATGAACCAGGGTGTTCCATCTGTTGTGTTATAAATAATGTCTGTAGGCTGGGCACGATTCGGAATTCGTCCGTAGGTTGGGCTGGCAGGCTGTTGATCCTGATAGCGGGCGAATTCCGATAAAATCTGCCTGGCCGACTGGAAATCTCCACTTACCAGCACAGCTCCTGGAAAGGTGATGAACAGATCCCGACCCCAGAATTCATCAAACCACGGCAGCCCGGCGTAAATCCCGAGTCCCATCTGATTCATAAGTAAAGCATCCAGTGAAGCATGAGCCCAGGCAATTGCCTGATCCAACTCGGGATTATTCGTTTGGACAGCTGTACGCTGCAGACGTCTCTGGATGCGATTCTTCCGCTGGAATGTCCGCGCAGCCACGGTCCTCTCGTCAGGCAAATCGAATGCAGACGGACGATCCGCCACCTGCACCCAGACGGTAAGATGTGTAGAAGACGGGAAATGAAAATTCCCCACCACGATACCGCCGGCTCTTCCCGGAAGCTTTTTCACGCTGTCCCCGGTAGTGAATGATTCGGAGAATGCCAGTTTCACATAGGGATAACTTGCGGGCAGATTTGTGTAAGCCTTAATCTCATACATCCTCGCCATGGGTGTGGAGATGACCGGTCGCAGATCGGATAGGGTATTGCCCCCCTCCAGAATCGGAACAATTTGAAATTCAGTCTCCCGCTGTGCTTCGATGGTGACTGCCAGAGCCCGACTTGTGTCCAATAGCGTCCAGGTAACGGTAACTTTTTGCGCAGGGTAATAGCGGATTAAACGATCTGGCGTAACACGCACCACCGCCTGCTGGCGATCCAGAAGATTCCCGTTTGCAAAAATAATGAAATCCCGGAAATAGGGGCGTTTGGCAACACGTAACCCATGCCAGGGACTGTCCTGGAATCCGCCGGTACGGGTCATCCAAAAGGCATCCCCCTTATCGGTATAAACCACCTCCCGTTCAGACCCTTGCGGTAATTTGAAAGGCTTCGCCGGAGATTCCGGATCCCGGGTACCACAACCGGCCAATAGCAATAATCCCAATAAAAAAAGTGCAGCGACCCGGGCTAACTTTGTCATGGTTCGTCCACAGCTTTCAAAACCCCCTGCAGCCGTTTCACCGCTTCGGCGGCGATGGCCGGATTCACCTCATACCCAATGGCTTTACGATGCCAATTCAGCGCTGCCAGCAGTGTCGTGCCGCTCCCGGCAAACGGGTCCAGCACCCATTCATTCTGATAGCTGAATGCCCGGATCAGTCGCGCAGGCAGCTCCAATGGAAATGGTGCCGCATGGGTGCGTCTGCCGCCACTTTTTTCCGGCTTCATGAGCCACACGTCCGAATTTTTCAGTGACAACCAGAAGTCCTTATCCAGTTTCGATGCCTGGCGATCTTCCACACTCACATGGGCATATTTGGCTCCGCGTCCGCCGGGCGTATCAAACTCCAGAATAAATTCGTGCATGTTATTGATGAGAATGCCACCGGGATTCGGGTAGGTACCAAAATGGGCGCGAACCCCATTGGTTTTATGCCACACAATATCCCGTTTGAAGACAAACCCCAGGCTCTCCATTTCGTCGATGGTACGCCCTACCAAATTCAGGGTGCGATAACCACCGTTTCCATTTCGAACCGGCAGATTCATGATATTCACAAATGCTTTCCGGCCCGGTGCAAGCACCCGCAGCACCTCCCGCCAAACTGCATTCATCTCTACAAACCACCGGTCCAGGTCATGAATATTTCCCAGATCGGCATTTGCGCTTTCCGAATACATTTTGGCATCAAAATATGGCGGGGATGTAACCATGAGATGGACCGAATGATCCGGAATGGTCTGCATTCTCCGTGCGTCGGCGCAGTGATAGTGAAGTTGATCGGTTATCAGGGATGTTTCTGATTGCTGGAAGAGGGCGGTGTCATTTCCGCCACGGAATTTTTGCAGATCGGTAAGCTTGAAGCGCTGCTGCCCGCTGGCCGCTGTGTAGGTCGGGAGCTGACCCGATTTCACCCAGGCGTGAATATCCTGTACACGCACTCCTAAAAAGAGCGCCGCTTCAATGGCAGACAAATATTTGCGGTGACGATAATCGTGATTAACGGGTTCAGGCATGATGCCGAAAAAGTATCATGACAACCCCTGAAATGAAATTGACTTTCTGGCGAATCGGTGACCTTTTCAACTCAGTATTTCAGGTAAATAGCAAGCCAAAGCGGTTGGTAATGGAGACCAACTCGAAAATTATCATCTGTGGCCAGAATAAATCCCAGATCGAAATGTAACGGGAACGGTTTTTCTGGTTCGGTGGTCACAATCCTGTTTTCGCCATACTCATCATCCCACCAGGATTCCTGGTAATATTCATCCCAGAACACCTCAAAATTTACGATGAGGTTGGGTCGAACATCCAATCCCACGGCATAATAAATCCGTGGCATAAGGTCAGGTGCGGTTTCCGATTTGCCAATGGAAACACCGATGGTATGGGCGGCATGACCTTTCATTTCAGAACGCATTTTCGAAAGCGTGTAGGCTGCAAAAACCTCATAATACCGGGTACGCGGGGGATCCACATGGACCACATCGTTATTGTAAATATCACCGGTAGTATAATAGTAGATTGGATTAGGCAGGACGATATCCGTACCCACTGGTGCAAAATCATAATAATAAACAGTTTTTGTTCTGCCGGTCGTAACGCCTGGTGTGGTAATTTCTCGCGCCGTCATCTGATATTCATGCCACTTGTACCTGCGTGAATCCCAGCGGGCGTGCATATCAAAACCGATGGCCAGTGATCGCTCCAAATCCACATTTCCCGATTTATGAATCTGAACTTTCGGCCGGAAATTAAAATCACCCAGGATGTAATCCGCCCATCGGCTGGTAATCTGCAATTTTTCCGTGGCACCAACCCCCCAGCTCAGCCCGCTTACATAAACCACATTCTGCCCCAGGACATTCCCGGTGGGATCGTAGAACACATCAATCTGGCGCTCATTTGCGAAACTGAATTTTTCAGAAGCCCCACCTAATTGCTTAACTGCAGGCTGGTTAGGCGATACATTTTCGTAGTCCACCCGCTCAATGTTCTGACGATCCAGGGTCAACACACCCAATTTCGATTGGATGATCATTCGCTCCGGATTCTGGTGCAACAAACTGCCGCGCAGGATTTCACCACTTTTTAGCAAAACCGCCACCGAGTCGACTACCAGTGTTTCAGGGGAAATGGTGACCAAACCATACGCTGTTTCTACCGTCAGAATACCGGTTTCTTCATCGGTTCCCACCACTGTTCCCATGATCTTTTCGCCGGTTTTTAACTCAAATGTCTTGGTTTCCTGGCTCCATACCCGGTTGGTCAATAAAAGAAATACTAAGACGATTGATATACGATTAAATGCCGACATCTCATCCCTCCGGATCACGATCATTCGTTGATGCGTTATTCTCGTTAACGAATAATATTAGGTAAGAATTTTTTTAAATACCAGTGAAATCTCATTGGCGCACCTGAATCCGAGGCAATTTTCTGCTCGACTTTTTCACCACGAAATTCAACATCACCGGGCAGTGAGAATTTTCATTCACCTTTCCGGGAAAAGACCTATATTCCGATTACTATGGATGAATTGTACAACACCCCTTGGCGAAAACTCGCCACAGCTATCTACACTGCTCCTCAGGACGCCCGTATTTATGGGACCATGGATTTTGATGTTACGGACGCACAGAACTACATCATGGAACAACGAGAGGCCGGCGTGCGATTGACCATGACCCATTTGGTCACCGCAGCCCTGGCCCGGGCACTGGCCTTTGATGTACCTGAACTCAACTGCTTTGTTCGCCGTGGTAAAATTATTCCCCGCGAGACCGTTGATATCACTGTTTCAGTCATCATGAACCGTGGACAGGAGATGAGCGCAGTCAAAATCAGAGAAGCACACAAAAAAGCCGTGTCAGAAATCGCCGAAGAAATTCGTCAACGGGCTCTGGCACACCGAGGTGGTGAAGAGTCCAAATCCATGCAAAATAAGGGGATTGTGGGAAAAATACCCTGGCCATTTCGCCGCTGGACATTCAAACTCATCCGCTGGGTTGTGAACGAGTTGGGAATCAACCTGAAATTTTTAGGCCTCACAGATAATTCTTTCGGCTCCATGATGCTTTCCAATATCGGAACCCACGGACTCACCACCGGGTTTGCTGCGCTTCTACCGGCCGCAAAACTCCCGGGTGTAATCGTCATGGGTCGCATTGAGGAAAAAGCGGTGGTACGGGATGGTGAAATTGTCATCCGAACCATGCTCCCCCTCACGGGCACGTTTGATCACCGTATTCTGGATGGCGGGCACGCCGGGAAACTGGCCCGTAGTCTCATGCGCCGGCTGGCGCGTCCCCGGGCATTGGAACAGGTACCCGAGGACACGAAAGTTCCTTCCAGTTAAATATTAATTTTATGGGTTCAATTTGTCGTCTGTCGTCGAAAATGGATATATCCGATGGCGCGCCACACGATGGTGAGTAAAATCCAATATCCCACAAGCACGCCGGCCGTAACCCAATATCCGATGAGTTCCCCTTTAAAAAATGCGAACGGAATGTTCAGTGCGACCAGCAAAGGCAGCCCGATGAACAAGGCGATGCCACTGCCGTAAACCGCGTCTTCCGCCACTGGTGTTTTGAATTCCGGGTCGGTCACCCGCAGCAATACCAGCGCAGAATTAATGGTGCCGGTCATTTCTCCGAAAATTTCTACGAAACGCTCAAAATGGAAGTTGTCAAAGGCACGCCAGGAAATCCATTTCAGTAAGGCGTAAGTGGCAGGGCCGGTCAGTAATGACATGATTAGAATTGGCAGCCAGTACTTCCCGACAATCACAAAGCTGATAGCGGCCACCGCGCCAACCACCAGGTAATCCAAAAAGACACCCATTGCGCGAGTCATCAGACCGGCGTCAATCACATAACTCCGGCCCGTCATATCCATGACCTTCCGGACAACCAAGGCCACTAGTAGCGCTACCACAAAGTGAAAAGACCACAGCGTCGCCACGAAATCATTCAACCCGGCTGATGCCAGTCCGCTGGCCATCACATCTACAATCCAATAGGTAATCAGGTAACAAAAACCCATGAGGCCCAGTTGAAACGCCATGGGTTCAATAGCCTCCGTGCTCAACGTCAGATGACCGGCAATGGGATAATCTCCGCTTTTATTCACACCGGTCCGCATATCTGAAGTGATGTGATCCGTACTTTTAATCAGCGCGGCTTTACCGTTACGAATACCCCATTGAATAATCGCCATTCCGACAAAAAAGGCATAGAGGTACCCAATTGCGGCAAAAGTAAGCCCTACCTGCCCGCCACCCACAAAGCCCCATTGCTCCCAGGACTTTCCCATGGCGTATGCCAGTCCGGGTCCCATTCCGAAGCCCAGTGGCAACAGCAGGCCCATGCCGATGAATAAATCCGGCATGATGGTGTAGAACAGCACAAAAGCCACACCCAATCCGATAAGGGCTTGTAACAAATAGGTGGATAGCGTTCCCAGAGCTTTACTCAGCGGACCTTTACCCCAGCCGCTTTTCTGCTGTCGCAATCCCAACGCAATGAATGTGAGCGCTAAGAAATGATATACATACAGCCCCAGACGCTCCGATGGTAAATCAATCCAACCAAAACCTTGTGTGCTCACCAGCAACGCGATGAAACCACCGATTAGATTATTGGGGATGAGAAATTTCTGGAAAAATTTCACATAACGACGCAGCCAGGTACCAATCAGGATAAAACTGCTCAGGTACATCAAATCCAGTATCACCGATTTCAGATTTGCTTGAAGATCCCAAGGATTCATGAAAACCCCTTTCCTCCTGTCGGATGGTGTTGCCGGTTACAGATACACAGGCAGAGATGGCCCGGTATCGCCCAAATGTGACGGGCAACCAATCCCGTTTTTCTCAGCCAAGCTTTCTGCTAATCATACACCCGCCATACCGATGCGGCATCATCCGATGTCACCGGGTAAATGGGGAGTTCGGTAGCAAATTTTTTCTTATAAGAATCGCTCATGGCGCTGATAAATGATTCCACCCGATCACGCTCCAACAGGGCAAAACACGAACCCCCGAAACCACCCCCCACCAGCCGGGCGCCCAGACAACCGACCTGTGATTGAGCGGTTTCCACCAGGTAGTCTAACCGCTCGGTGCTGGCTTCCAGATCGTCACGCATGCTAGCGTGGGCCGCGTTCAGTGCGCTGCCCAGCGTAACCATATCACCTTTCACCAGGGCCCGAGCACAAATGTCCACTCGCTCATTTTCAGTGACCACATGACGAACCATGCTCAATTCGTGGGGATTTAATCCAGCTTTTAGTTGGGGTAATTGCCCGCGGCTGATATCTGATAGGTTTTTCAGCTGGTCGCCCAGAAGTTTTCGGGACTTAATTAACGCACTCTGGCACCAGGCAACCCGTTCATTATAGCCGGAAGTAGCCAGCTGGCGGGGTTCAGTGCTTTCCATGACGATAAACTGACAATTCTTACAACGTAAGGGCTCCAGGGCGCGGGTTCCGGAGGTGAAATCGATTCGCAAAGCATAGTTCTTCCGGGCAAAAAGCGCTATGGTTTGGTCCAGGACACCGGTTTCCACCATCATGTAGCTGTTTTCCATTTGCTGGCAATAGGTCGGTAACTCCGCTAATTTAATCTTCCGGGGTGAGAGAATCTGTAACGCCAGTGCGATGCTTACACCAAAGGCAGCAGAGGAGCCCAAACCAGAACCGATGGATAAATCGCTATTTACCACAATATCAATTCCGCCCGGCAATCCGAAATCATCCCGGAATTGCAGGACAGCGCCATCAATATAATTGGCCCAGGGCGGTAATCCTTCCGGCGCGTGCCCCGGCAGCCACTCGAATTGCTCATCAAATGCCATGGCATAGGCGCGAATGCGACCAGAATCAGCAGGCTTTACCGCCACCACAGCATGTCGATCAATGGCCATAGGCAACGCCAGACCACCATTATAGTCGGTATGCTCACCACAAATGTTCAGACGACCCGGAGCCTGCCCCATAATCACCGGGGGAACACCGTATGTGTCTTTGAAAAATTGCCGGGTTGCGGATACAAGTGGAGGTAATGACATGAACTGAACCCTATCGGTGCTCCTGTAATTTTGATTGAGATAAGCCAGAGCCGGTGGTGGGAGTGGTGTAAAAAACAACCACAGCCAGGACTATCATCAACAAATTCTCGCCAATTTTCCATACCGTGGTGCGAGTGCCATTCTCATCCAGGGAGAAACAACCGCAATTAATATCCAGACCACGAGCAACCGCAATACTTACCGCAATAGTAAACACCATTAACAGCACCGCCTGAATTCCGGCATTGGTGCGGGGAAAGATATTGGCGATGAGCATAATGCCGGTAATCATCTCCACCCAGGGTAAGAGAATGGCCGCAGGGTGCAAAAAAATATCCGGGAGCAGGTGGTAATTATAAATGGCTCGGGTAAAAAGCGCCGGACGCCACAAGCTGTCCAGGCTGGCATAGATAAAGAGACCGCCCAACAGGATGCGCAAAATGTGACGAATGACGGGATTCAGCCTCATGGCTCACCTGTCCGGCTGATTGGGTATTGGTTATTTTGCCAGGAGTTCCAGCCACCAAAAAAGTACCGTACCCGACTGAATCCCATGGCCACTAATTGATTGGCAAGTTCCATGGAAGCCAGACATTCCTCACCATCACAATAGACAATCATCAGTGTATCCGACGGCAGCGTATCCAGCACTTCAGCATGATTCAGCAAATCCGTGTAGGGAATATTCCAGGCACCCTGAATATGACCTCTGCCATACTCTTCTGAATCCCGCGCATCAATCAAGATCCCACGTTTTTCAATAAATGCCGCATAGGTTTCGTCGGTGCTGATAGCTGCGGGATTCTCTTCAGCCAGCGAAGCTGAATCGTTCGCTCCTGACTTATCCACGGAATTCACCAGCAACGCTGGAATTTTTACCGGACCGTTATCTGCCTGAATGGTAGTGAAACGGGTGAAAAAGGGAATGCGGTTCGGGAAGAACAACTGACTGACCACAGCGGCTACAATTACCAGGCTGGCAATCACCGTCAACTCTGCAATTGTGCGTCGCATGGCGCAAACATACACCAACTTGGGAATTTCTACAATGGAGAGTTACAGTAGCCCCGAGCTGGGAAAAACCTTGTTTTTAATTGCGGAATAACAACTAACAGTGCTGAAATATTTACATTTACTTACCGCTTGCTAATTGTCCAGCGTGCATTTGATTCCTATAATTGTTGCCAATGAAAACTTTCCACAGAATCATGATGACCCTGCTCATTTTGGGAATGGTGGTCATTGTCGCATCCACAGTGTACGATGGGTGGTCATATTACCAACTCCCTCCGGAAATACGCCGGGCTCAGGAGAATGAGGCCGCCCACGCGACCTACGGGTCAGCCGGTCTGGTGGGACACGGACTGGGCATTTTGGCAGGTATATTTTTTCTGGGACTGTTTTTGTACGTATTTCGGAAGCGGCTTCGGTTCATGCGTAGCTGGGGTAAACTAAGTATCTGGCTGCGATATCATATCTTCATGGGTATTTCAGCCCCAATTTTGGCCACCCTGCACTCAGCATTCAAATTCCAGGGATTAATTAGCGTAGGCTATTTTTCCATGGTGGCCGTTGCTCTGAGTGGCTTCGTGGGTCGCTATCTCTATGGTCACATTCCCCGCCGGAAATCAGGTGAAGAATTGACATTAAAACAAATTCACCTGGATCGTGCGGAGACACTACGACGTCTGGAGTTTGAATTCGGATTAAAAGGGGATGACATTCAGCAACTGGTAGCCTTTAGCACTCCAAAAGAGATTGAGCGCTGGGGCATCCTTAATCTGTTCCGGATTCTCTTCGAAGATGTGATTCGTCGTTTCCAGGCACGCCGGTTGGCGCGATACTTTCAGCACAAATATGGATTGCCTACGCGGGAGGTACGCTATCTGACCCGCGCTATTGCCCGCCAGCGGCTCATTATGCAGCGAATCGCTTTTTTTGACACGATTCATAAAATTTTTCACTGGTGGCATGTGATTCACAAGCCCTTTGCCTATACCGTTCTGGTAATACTTGTGCTGCATGTCGCCATAACGGTCAGTTTCGGCTACACCTGGATTTTTTAAGATGACAGAAACGACACTTTCCTGGGTTCTGGGCATTGCCATCATTTTGGTTTTTGTCATACCCTATTTGCGGAACTGGAGAAGGCGGGACGAGCGTACCCAACAAAAACTGGAAGAAGCACAATCCAAAGGATTGGATAAAGCCTTAATGCAGCATCCGATTATTGACCTGTCCACCTGCATTGGATGTGGCATTTGCGTACGGGTCTGCCCGGAGGGTGAAGTCTTAGGGCTCATCTCCGGAAAAGCGGTTTTGATTAACGGTGCCAAATGCGTGGGACATGAATTGTGTAAAGACAACTGCCCGGTGGGTGGCATCGAGGTGGGATTGGGTGATATTTCGTCCCGTCAGGATATCCCCTACCTGAAAGAGAATTACGAGTCTAATATCCCGGGCATCTACATCGTGGGGGAGTTGGGCGGCCTGGCGTTGATACGAAACGCTATCAACCAGGGGTCCAGCGTGGGACAGGCGATAAAACGGGGCTATGTTCAGCGTGAGGATGTGGATTTTGATGTGATTGTGGTGGGTGCCGGACCCGCAGGAATGAGCACTGCGCTGGAACTGGAAGACACCGATCTTAATGTGGTCATGCTGGATCAGGACGAACCGGGTGGGACAATTTTACAATATCCGCGTCGTAAATTGGTGATGGTTCAGCCCGTGACTCTACCCCATTATGGAACGCTTAAAAACCTTGAGTACAGCAAAGAAGAGTTATTGGAAATCTGGCAGGAAATCCTCCGGCAAAAGAATTTACAGTACAAGAGCCATCATCGCATGACGGGTGTAACAGTGGATGGAGACTATTTTACGGTCCACACCAATAAGGGTGACTTTACAGCCGGCCGGGTTGTCCTGGCACTGGGTCGGCGGGGTACGCCGCGGAAACTGGGGGTCCCCGGTGAAGAGCGCCCAAAGGTGATGTATAAATTGATAGATACGGAGAGTTACCAGAATATGGACCTGCTGGTGGTCGGTGGAGGTGATTCAGCCATTGAAGCGGCCATTGGTCTGGCTCAGCAACCGGGCAACCGGGTGACCCTATCCTACCGTAAATCCGAATTTTTCCGCCTCAAGTCCAAAAATCAGGAGCGGCTGGATAAATTGGTGAAAGATCAGCTCGTTCATGTTATTTTCGAATCCAATGTGCAGGAGATTCAGGATAACAAGGTCATTTTAACACAGCATGATGATACCATCACATTAGACAATGATTATGTATTTGTATTCGCTGGTGGTCTCGTACCTTTTCCGCTCCTGAAAGAAATAGGTATTCAGTTCGGGCAGGTTGCTGCCTGATTCAAATAATCAATGGTGAACCCGTAACACGACGAAGGGACAGATAAATGAGCATGAAATGTACCGAATGTGGAACCGACATACCGCAAAACGCAAAATTCTGTGTGAGCTGTGGCGCTCCGGTGGGTGGTGATGCACCTACCAGACAATCACAGCCTAAAAGACAGCAATGGCTCTACATTGTAAGCGCGCTGGTGGTTGTAGCAGCCGCCATCATTATTTACAGTGTCTCCTCCGGACCTGAGACAGCCACAGATCCTCATGCAGGAATGAATATGCAGGGTATGGGTGGCCAGGCCAGTGGTGATCCCAGTCAGGGTGCAATGGGCGGTATTATGCGGGAGTTAGCAGCATTAAAAGAGCGGGTGGCGAAAGATTCTACCGATGCGCCGGCCTTTATGCGACTGGGTGACCTCTACTTCCAGATCGGGCGTTTTGAGCAGGCATTGGGATATTACAGTGGGGCCGCCCGGGCAAATACCGCCTCACCGGAAGCCTGGACTCAGGTTATGCATAGTGCCTTTCAGTTGGGAAAATTTCAAACCGCACTTGACGCGTGCGATCAAATGCTGGGAATAAATTCAGACGATACGGAAGCGATGTACAACAAAGGCGCCATCCTGGCCTCAATGGGCAACCGGGAAGAAGCTCGCAAAGTTTGGGAAACGCTGGTGAGTCAATATCCCGACGATCCCGAATCCCAGCGGGCTGCGGAAAGCCTGAAACAGCTGTAATCGCTACCCGGGACAGGTATTTGTAAACTGGGGGAGCATTCATTTTGTGTTGCAAGGGCAGGCTGGCCTGTCCATCCTGCTCACGCAACAATCAGCAGGTTTAAAAAAACCCTACCCCACAGGTTTAAAAAAGCCCTTCTGAATCGTCTGTATAGAATCCGCAGGGCGCCGGATTTACAGGGTCCTCTTATGATGGACAATCGTATGCAGAATTTCAGGACTAATATTCGACGGTTCATTCCTCTCCTTCCTGTAGTGAAGGTTTTGGTGTTGATGGCACTGTTCACAACATCCACTCTGGCACAATTCTCTCCGGGTCCATTGTCCACACCGCACGCCCATCTGGAGGGCATTACCAAATGTCTTTCCTGTCACACCTTCGGCTCCAATGATCTGGCGCCCAATTGTTTGGAATGTCATACCCCGATTCAGGCCAGGATCGATGATAAACAAGGCTATCATGGCTTGCTGGAGGACAAATCCTGTAGCAAATGCCACCTGGAGCACGCTGGAAAAAACTATCAGCTAATTCAGTGGGAACCGAATCAGGAGTCCTTTGATCACGACCTCGCCGGTTATGTGCTCACCGGCAAACACGAATCCTTAGCATGCGAGGCGTGCCATCAGTCCAAACATGTAAATATACCAGACATTCTGGAATATGCTGAACAACATCCCGACGCAGATTTTCTGTCCTCCACATTTCTTGGATTACCCACCGCATGCGGTGACTGTCACACCGATGTTCATCGCGGCGAGTTTCCAAATCAAACCTGCGACAATTGTCATAGCACAGCTGATTGGGCAGCCGTTCGAACCACATTCAATCACTCCACCCAAACGCAATATCCGTTGGTAGGCGCTCATCAGAGTGTTGATTGTGAACAGTGCCATACCTGGAAACAGCCACCGGTTGAAGGTAAACAGGTGCAGAAATTTGGGGGATTGACATTTGATTCGTGTCTGGACTGCCACGAGGATTATCACCATGGTCAATTCGACGACAACTGTCTTCAATGTCATACCATGGATTCGTTCAAATCACCCAAAGCCGGTGTGGTGGATCATAGTAAAACCCGCTTCCCGCTGGTGGGGAAACACCAAACCGTGGCGTGTCTTGCGTGCCACCAATCGGGGGATAATGCCAGACCACTGCAATTTGAATTTTGCACTGATTGTCATGAGGACTATCATGCCGGAGCGTTTCAGAACCGGGTACAGGGATTCCAGTGCGAAGAATGTCATTCGGAATTGGGGTTTGCCCCACCGCGATACACACTGCAACAGCATCAAGAGACGCGCTTTCCGCTAACCGGTGCTCATCTGGCATTGCCCTGTATTCAGTGTCATCAGAATGATGAGGGCAAATCGCTCTATTTCTGGGAGACAATCACCTGCCAGACCTGTCACGAGAACCCTCACGGCACACAGTTCAGTCGTTATGAGAAAGCCATAAATTGGTGTGAGTCGTGTCATACCACCGATGGCTGGCGCAAACTCATTTTTGATCACGCTTCAACAAACTTCCCATTGATGGGACGGCATGGGCGAATTACCTGCGGGGAATGCCATACGACGCAAGGAGCAGTTGTGCAATACACAGGGATTTCCACAGATTGTGAAAGCTGTCATTCCGACATCCATGATGGACAATTCAAACTTCTGGATGGCGTGAATCCCTGTCAAAGATGCCACGGTTTTGAGAATTGGCAGATTAATGATTTTAACCATGACGAGCTTACCCGGTTTCCGCTGTCGGGTCAGCATGAAAATGTAGTCTGTGAGAAATGCCACTTTCGGGAACGACGTGATGGAATGGGGCGGGCAACAGTGCGCTTCACCCCCATCGCGCATGATTGTCAGGATTGCCACAAATTGGGGCGTTGAGGAGCTGGAATGCATACGGATAGTCAGATGAGGTTTGAATCATGAATGCCATGAATAACCATCGTCACTATATGGCGGGGCTGGTGATTTTGATGCTATCTGTTTCTCCGGGAATGGCGTTGCAGGACGAGGACACGCTGCAAATCAAAACCGATCTTCCCTGCCAGGTGTGTCATATTGCCAACCAGTGGGATATTATTCAACCCAGTAGCTTTGATCACAATCAGACGCTGTTTCCGCTGGAGGGTCAGCACCGGAATGCCGATTGTATCCAATGCCATACCGGCACATCTTTGGCAACAATTCACCAATTTGACCGTGCCCGTGCTGAATGTGCCAGCTGCCACAATGATCCCCACCAGGGACAGTTAGGCGATAATTGTCAACGCTGTCATACAGAAAGAACCTGGCAGCCCCGTTCAGAGACATTTGACCATAATACCACCCGATTCCCGCTGCTGGGAGCCCATTCCCGGGTAGCCTGCGATGCTTGCCACAGCGCAGCGGGACGAGATGAATATCAGGGATTACCGCTGGACTGTGCCGGCTGTCATCTGGACACCTGGCAGCAGACGGTGGATCCAGCCCATGCGGCCAGTGGATTGAGTACCAATTGTCTTGAATGTCATCGCATCTCAGCGCTCTTCTGGGAAACATCAACCTTTGAGCACACGCTTGATCGGACCGGATTTGAGCTCACGGGTGTTCATGCCACGACCGATTGTCAGAGCTGTCACACTGGCCAGACTACCAGCACACCACAGGATTGTTGGGCCTGCCACCAGTCCGAATATGCCACAACCACCGACCCACCACACGCCACGGATGCCTATCCGGAAGATTGTTCCTTGTGTCATAACACTCAGGATTGGGAATCGGCTACTTTCGATCATAACCTGCTGGGATTTGCGCTGGTGGGGGGTCACGCACCCCTGACCTGCGACAATTGCCATGCGAATCAGAATTTTCAGATCCAGAGCGGCACTTGTGTGAGTTGTCACGCGGAGGATTTGACCGAAATTCCCGATTTTTCTCATGAATTGGCTGAATTCGGTCCTAGCTGTGATCAATGCCATACCGTATTTAACTGGGCCAATACCAATTACGAGCATAATATCCAGACCGACTACCCGCTCACCGGCGCCCATGTAAGCGCAACCTGTGGTGATTGTCATGGTGATGGCGTATTTCAGGATTTAACCAACGATTGTTACACCTGTCATCAGGCAGACTATGAGACCGCAGAAGACCCTGAGCATCTGAATGCCGGATTCCCCACCAATTGTGCTGAATGTCATTCTACAACTGGTTGGGCGACGCTCATCATCGATCACGATCTCACAGCTTTTCCGCTAGTAGGACGCCACCGCACCACCGATTGTATGGCCTGTCATGACGACGGATATGACTTACCGCTGAACTGCGAAGGCTGTCATACATCGGCAGATGCGACTGAATGGAATCACGAAATCCGCAATTATCCGGATAATTGCGACGAATGCCATTCCGAGTTTGGCTGGACGCCCATCAGTTTTACACACACGGGAATTTCCAGCGGGTGTAATGACTGTCACGCTTACGATTATGCCCAAACTGCCGGTTCCGGCACGGTACCGGATCATGTGGCGTCAGGGTTTAGCACCGAATGCCAGGTTTGTCACTCCACCCAGGTATGGACGCCGGCATTTTTTGATCATAGTGAAGCCAATACCGGCTTTCCTCTGGTCGGTGCCCATGCTGAATTAGTACCCGACAACTGCACCAGTTGTCATGTGAACAATCAATGGGCTGGCACACCACACGACTGCTTTTCCGCCCAATGTCATGCCCAGGATTACAACGCTACGACCGACCCCAATCACGCAGAGCGGGGTTATCCACCGGAGGATTGCACTATTTGTCACGATGAATCGGGTTTTGAACCCAGCATTTTCCTGCATAACAATACCTCCGCAGCCTGCGTGACTTGTCACCAGTTTGATTATGATAACACCGATAATCCCGACCATTCAGCCAATAACTTCAGCACCCAATGTCAGGTCTGTCATACCACCAACGCCTGGTCACCGGATATTCTTAACCATGACGAAACCGGTTTTCCTCTGATTGGTGAGCACCAGGATACGGACTGCACTGCTTGTCATGTGAATGATGTCTATGCCGGTACACCGGTAAATTGCTGGGACGCCCAGTGTCACCTCACCGATTTCAATGAAACTGACGATCCGGACCACCAGGCAGAAGGTTTTCGTCCGGAAGACTGCGCACTCTGCCACACACCGGTGGATTGGGAACCCAGCATATTCACCCACGAAAACCTGACCGAAAGCTGCTCCGTGTGTCATTCCAATGACATTCCCACTGCGCCGGATCACTCAGGTTTTCCAGAAACATGCAATGTCTGTCATAACACCGTGCAGTGGACACCCTCCCACTTTAACCACAGTGAAGAACTCACCGGGTTTGCGCTGGTTGGCCAACATTATGACAACACCTTCACCAACTGCAATTTGTGTCATATCGACAACCAGTGGGCTGGCATTTCGCAGGATTGTTTTGGGTCGAATTGTCACGCATCCACCTATGGCGAGACAAGTCAACCGGTTCATTCTGACCAGGTTTGGAATGCAGAAGATTGCGAAGTTTGTCACTCGCCTATTGCCTGGACACCTTCGGTCTGGTCTCACGCTAATGTGACCACTTGCATGCCGTGCCATACCGCGGATAAAGCCGCTGCACAGGATCCGCCCCATGCTGATTTTCCCGATGATTGCGCCCAGTGTCACGCCACCAATTCCTGGTCTCCGGCTGACTTTGACCATTCGGAAACGCAAACGGGTTTCGCACTGACCGGCGCACACCAAAATACGGATTGCACAAGTTGTCATGCCGATGGGTATGATCCACCACCCACACCCAGAAGTTGCGCCGACGCGGATTGTCATCTTGCAGATTACAACGCCACCACCAATCCCAACCATGCCAACTCGGATTTTCCCCTGGACTGCGAGAGCTGCCATAGCACCGCCCAATGGGAAGGTGCCGATTTTGACCATGATGGCATGTATTTTCCCATTTATTCTGGTGAGCACCGCAACGAATGGGATGAATGTAGTGATTGTCATACCAATACCAGCAATTATGCGGACTTCACCTGTTTCGGGGCCGGGTGCCACAGTGTAGCGGAGATGAATCAGGAACACTGTGAGGACGGATGTGAAAGCTGTAATGGATTCACTTACCCAAGTACCGGTGTAACAGCGGCCGATTGTCTGTTCTGTCATCCCAATGGCAGTGGAGATGATTGCGAGGGCGGTGATGATGATCTGCGGCGTCCGCCGTTCTTCCAGGATCCCAGGGATTTGGATTGGCGAAATGCCGAATAGACGGTCTCACATTCTCCTCATGGCGATACTCACCATGCTGCTTGTCTTCACGGGTAATTTGTTTTCCCAGCAGGAAATAACCTTGAAATGGGAATGTCAGGATTGCCACGCAGCATCTGGTTGGACACCGTTGGCGGCGCCAATGACATTCGATCACGACACCCAGACGAACTTCGTTCTCACGGGCGCCCACCGGCAGACCGCTTGCCGGGGCTGTCATCTGGGGAACGATGTGAGGTCAATCCACGATTTTCAGCGAGCTCCCACCGCTTGCGCGGGCTGCCATGCCGATCTGCATGGTGGACGCTACGGGGTTAACTGTGAACAGTGTCACCGTGACGACACCTGGGATATGAGCTACTGGGCGGATCGGCATATGGAAACGCTGTTTCCATTGGTGGGCGCCCATCGGGGACTCGCCTGCGAAGCGTGTCATGGGGAGGGGAATTACCGCATCGACCCGGCCTGCGCCAATTGTCATGCCGCGGACTTCGATCTCACCGTAGCCAGTCATGCCGGATTCACACGGCAGGCTGATTGCTCTTTGTGTCACGGTCCCACCAATTGGCAGGATATTATGGCCCTGAATCACGACCAATTTTTCCCGATTAACTCCGGAGAACATGCCGGTGTATGGAGTAGCTGTAACAGTTGCCATCCCACCGCCGGTGTTTATCAGGAATTCACCTGCTTTGGCAGTGGCTGTCATAATGTGACCAGCATGAATGCGGAGCACTGCGAGGGGAATGATTGTGAAAATTGTAACGGGCGGACCTATCCCGTCACTAATGTGCAGCCGGAGGATTGCTATTTCTGTCATCCCCGGGGAAACGAAAATTTCTGTGGTGATTAATCCGGATTGAAATGAACAAACACCATTTTAAAATGAGAATTTTCCTCACCTCTCGCATACTGTTCCCATTCATCATTCTTACGGGAATGCTTAACGGCCAGCATTTTGTCGAAGGGACCATTACCTACAAAAGCCAGGAGTTGATTTACATCGATCTGGGTACGGATGATGGTTTGGCAATCAACGATACGGTGGAAATCTGGGATGATCAGGAACAGCAGGGTATGGCAGTGGTGCGCCAGGCTGCCAGCCAAACCGCCAGCTGTTTCGGCATTAACCGGGCTGAATTCGAATCCTGGAAGATCAAGGATAAGGTCAGATTTTACCCGGATAAATCTTCTGATGTGGTAGCAGCAATGGATTCAGTTTTACTGCCGCCAGATTCCAGTGTCATCGTCAGCCCAGACACCCTGGGTCGGTATAAAAATGTGGTTACACCGGGCAAAAATCGCAATGTGGTGGAGGTTCGTCCCCGGGAAACTCGCTGGTTTGGAAAAATTTCCACCCGGTATCTGGGTGTGGCAGTCTCTAATAATCAATCGGCCAATTTCAACCAGCCCTCACTGTACCTGAACCTGAATGTAAACAACATAGCTGGTTCCAGTTTCCACAGCAATGTGCTGGTACGGGGACGGAGCCGCAGCACCCAGGACGCCACTGAGCACCAAACCCGGCTCTACAGTGCCGGTGTGACCTGGCAGCAGGATAATTCGCCCTTGTGGGGCTCCTTTGGACGAATTTATCATCCCATGTTGGGTGGCGTGGGTACGGTGGATGGCATCGGTGCAAGTTATCGGTGGCATGCCATGCAAGTGGGTGCCATTTTGGGATTTGTACCCGTCTATGATTCGTTGAAAATCGATACAGAATCCTTCAAGTGGGGATTCTCAGGTAGTTTTACCCCCACCAGCCGGGACTACCGTGCCACAGCCGCACTAATAACTGAGAACAAAAATGGTGGTACCGATCGTCAATACCTTTACCTCAGTTCCGATTTCAGTAAATGGCGCTGGCTCAGATTAAATGGGAGTGCTGAACTGGATCTGGATCTGTCTGGAGAGACCACGACGCGGGGAACAGCGAATTTAACCGCCATTTACCTCTCCGGACGCATAACACCGGTTCGGGGGATTCACATCGTCACGCGTTACACCCAACGCCAGAATATCAAGCTCCTCATCACCCAGTCTGATACGCCGGACTCCCTTTTTGACAAGGCTTTCCGCCAGGGTTTTTACGGGACGGTGATGTTTCGGCCGCCCGGACCAATTTCCTTCGGATTGAATGGCAATATCACCAATGATGGCGAGGGAAATCGCATGTATATCGCAGGTGTGAATTTCCGCTATAATCAACTGCCCGGCCTCAACGGCCCCATGAATCTGAATCTCCAATATTTCGATAATCTCTTTGTTCGGGCACTACGCGCCCAACCCCGTGCCGATTGGAATGTGAATGCAGACCTCACCCTCTCGCTGGGATACAATCTCTATGGATATATGTATAAAACCCAACTGGACGCCCATTTGCGCCAAACGCCGCAGGTGGACATCTACTGGCGGTTTATGAAAAATTTCTACCTGAGCGGCTCCTATTCGGCCGAAATGGAGGCCGGCGAAACCATCAGTCAGTTCATGATTGACGGTGCTTATCGTTTCCGCTGAGCTTTCTCCCCCTCCTTCCTAAAACTTTCCCCGATTAAACATGAAAACCGGACATCCATACCCTATATTCGGGCAGTTTATGAAGGAGATGTGTTCTGGGTATCAGACGTGTAATAATTGGTGACCGGGAAATGGAGATTCCGCATTACACAATCAGGGGGATATTAATTGCGGTTGGCCTGTTCCTATTAATATGGTTCATCCT